>JAUXFG010000002.1 GCA_030620115.1 Candidatus Fermentibacterota bacterium | reverse complement strand
TGTCATTCTGAGGGAGCGGAGCGACCGAAGAATCTGGGTGGGGATGAGGGGAGTTGAATGTTGGATTGCTGGAATGGGGGAATGAATCCGCCAGCTGGCGGAAACGTCGAATATGGGCAGAGAAGGAGGATTTGATCGGTACAGAAGGGAGGTATAGGGTGCATAGAAGGCATGTTTGGCGTGTGGGAGAGGGAATTTGCCTGGGGCTCTTGTTTGGTCTTCTATTGGGAGGTGGTTGCAGCCCCCATCCCTCATCAGTGAGTGGTTCGGTGGAGTTCTCCCTTGTCAAGAAGGGCTCGAAGACCGGGAAGAAAGCCAGGATGATACAAGGCCGGCCCACATTCTGGGTGGCGGATGGCGTCAAAGTAGAAGCGAAAATCAGGCTCTGGAGGCTTGAACCTGGTTTCCGTGAGAGCTATCATGTGGTCTGGCTCAAGCCGGGAGGGAAGAAACTTTTCCAAAAGATCTTCGAATTCGAACCGGATGATTCCTCTTCTGTGATGCGAAGCTCGTTTTCCATAACTCCGGCAAAACAGCGTACACCGGGGATCTATACGGTGAAGGTGTATCGATACAGGCGGCTCCTGACCTCGGCGGAGTTCGAGCTACGGGAGCGGCCTCAGATCACAGGAAGGATCGAGTTCGAACGTGTAGGCGGGAGAAAGGAGCCCAAAGCGCCGGGGGGAGAGGCGACTGCCATTCCTCCTGTGTTCACGCCTGCCAGGGGCGCAAAAGTCCAAGCGAACATTCTGCTGTCAGGCTGTGAACCCGGCGTGGAAGAATGTCTCCTTTTCCGTTGGATCGGGCCCGACAGTGCGAAGGTCTTTGAAAAGGCCGTGGACCTCATCCCCGAAGAGGATTCTCCCTCATTGGAGAGCAGAATGAGCATTTCGCCGAAGCGTCAACGGCTTCCTGGCACCTACACGGTGGAAGTATACAGGTCTGAACAGTTGCTGACTTCCGGCGCCTTTCAGATCGCGGAGGATTAGTAGCGGAGCTTCGCTTCGCGATTGGGTTGATGGGTTGATGGGTTGGAAGAGCGGAACGAGGGATTGCTGAAATGCGGAGGAGTGCCTTCTGTGCAGATTATTCGATCGCTTTGCTCTCTCAGAATGACACATGGTAACTTCTCAATGAGTCCGTGCATCCAACCTTCTCCCCCTTTTGCAAAGGGGGATTGAGGGGGATTTCTCTCACGCTGCACTGACTTATTGAGAAGTTACGACACATGGACCTCATTTTTCTGTGCACTACTGCGGTCATTCTGAGCGATTGAAAGGAGCGAAGAATCTCTCTTCATCTTCCCGAGTTTCCCTTCCCTTGTGGCAATCCTCAGCCCGCATAGTCGAATTCGCCTACCTGGGCGGAGAGTTCTGAGGAATCTGTGACCGCATAGGCACGTATCTGATAGAAAACATTGAGCGCGGGATTTTGCACGCCATATGAGCTGGTGAAAGTGGGGCCTGCTGCGGTGATGATGAGACGTGGGATTGGCTGGTGTTCAAAGTCTCCTCGGAATACGCCATAGTGGGTGGCCTCGGCTACGGGGTTCCATGTGATGGTCATACTGTAGCCAAGCACTCCTGCGGCGACTATCTCGGGCGCGGGGGGAAGCCCGATGTCATGCACCGTGATGGGAAACGCGATATCCTCATCAGAGGGTCCGAACTGTTCTGGATCGCCAAACCAGCAGAAGCCATCCTGCACAATGCCAAAGTGCTCCACGAATTGGGTATTTTCCGGGACCATGGGGGCCTTGATCTCAAATGTCAGCGTATGGGTCTGATGGGGTAGTACTGCGACGCCCAGCGTTGAAACAGTTGATGAGTCCATCCAGCTTTCGGCTGCGAACCAGCTTGATCGTTCCCTGGATACGGTGGTGCGAAGCAGGGTTGCGCTGTCCCAGCTGCAGAGGCCTGTATTGGTGACGAGCATGGTGCAGAAGGCACTCTCTCGTTCATCGAGATCTGCGGGGGCGCTCAAGGAGACTATGGTTGCCCCGTAGCCGTTGGACGGGCCTCCGGAGGAAACCGAGAGGAATTGACCGGCATCACCCCCGGACGACCATCCGGTGTCGGATCCGCTCACATTGGCCAGCTGGATCTGATACCACCAACCGGAGCTGTCGAGCACGGCGAAGCGTTGCCCCTCGCTCACGGTAGTGAGCACCGAGAATTCGGTGCCGGGCCCGGTTCGCACGTTGAGGGCCTCCACGGTGACGCAAGCAATGGGTGTGCCCTGGGAACCTTCCAGATAGCCATCGGTGCTGGTGGAGCCGCCAAAGGCCCACCCATCGTAGTCACCGGTGCCCGCGGGGAGGTGAAGGTGATACCAGCCCTCATGGGAACAGGTACTGACGAAAACCTGTTCAGAGTCGATTATGGTGATGATGTCCTCGTTGGTGGAGGGACCCTGGCGTACGTTCAGGCTCTCACGCCAGTCTTTGACCTTGATCACAAAAGGGTTTTCGAGATGATCCTCTTCGATGACCCAGTTGAACCGGCGGGGTACATAGGAGCTCAGCTCAGTGAGCTTGAAGGCGCGATAACTCACGCGCCAATCATTTGCCGCCGCCTCAGCGGTGAGCACCATACCGGCTGGATTGTCCTCCATGCAAAGGCGAACATGGCTTCCGACAAGATTCAAGCAATCTCCCTTGCGAAGATCGTTGACACTGGGGAGCTCTGTAGTAATCCCCTGCAGTGTGCTGGTTCCATACTTGATGTCTGTGTTCCAACAGCGGCTCACGAACCCTGAACAGTCTACTCCGATGCAGTAGGTATCACCCCAACTCACGTCTTCCGTGTAATCGTCGCCGCATTTTTTGCCCGCGGGAACACCTGCGGCGAATGTGGCAGTGCTGGTGAATCCTCCCCACTTGTAGGGGATTTTCCGTTTTGGACCCACGGTCACCCACGACGGTGTCCTCACCAAATGCCCCCCCACATTCTCAATCCCATCGGTGATGTTGGCAGATGTGGCGGTCCACTCAAGGTCGATGTATTCCCGCGCAATGGCCATCATATCGGTTCTTGAGAGAGGATCTTCGTCGCGCAGCTGCCCATCCCCCTCTTCGGCTTCAAGGGCAAGGGGGAGGTAATCGTTGAAGTGGTAGGGCTCCTCAGGGAACAGGGGGAAGGAGGGTTCGCCTGAAATCAGCTGTCCCTTGCCCACACCAAAGAGGTGGAGACCTCGTGGGGAAGAGATCAGCACATACAAGGTGCCATCGAAGACTGCGACGTTTCGCGGAACCCAACTGAAGTACACGAAGGGGACCTTAATGGAACCGATCTTTGTTCCCTCCGCGGAAAAGAGCAGTATGATTTCGTGGGCTTCTATGGGCGTGTGTGAGAGAATTTCCTCGGTCAGGAAAACATGAATATCATCCACGATGCCAGCATATTCAAAGGCCCCAAGCTCCTTGTCGTGACTGCTATGGAAAAGGTCAATGTTGCCACGGGAGACCTTGAACGTGGTGGCACTGAGTTTCGAGATCGCGGGCAGTGGGGGATCCACCCGTCGTATCGAATTGCGTGAGACCACTTTGCCCGTCTCTGTAACGAGGTACCATTGTCCTTGTTCGTCCGAGGCCAAAAGCTCTTCGTCTTGCAGAAGAAGGCGTTGGATGGTGCGAAACGGGTAATCGCCTCCGGTGCTTTCCCACTGGTCCCCCCAGCGGGCTGTGTGCAGAGCTATGCCATCCCATACGGCTATCGCGTCAGATGAGACCGATAGCCGTTCGCTATGCGGAGGGATAGGCAATGCCGCCACTGCCGTGCGCCTTCGTATGTCGAAGACCTGCAGAAGCTGTTGCTCCCTATCAAGAAGGTAGAGGTATCGTCCGCCAGTGCTGTCTTGGTCAGCGGTGCGAACCACGAAGTCGGTGGGGCCGTACCGGCCTGACGGCTCTGATCGATTGACGACCTTTCCAGGGCCTGATCCCCAGGGGATAAGGAGTAGCTCCTCGAAGGAGGCAAGGCTTTGCATATTCAGGCAGGACAGTGCACCCAAGGCGAGGAGTATTGTGCGAGAGCCCAAACCCTTCATCATCTTCCTCCCACGCGGAGTTTGGCCAGGAGATCATCGTCAGCGGGATGGGCTACTATCATCGCGGATGTCCCAGGCCCCGTCATGCTCACATGGGCGGTGTCTTCCGTCCGTGCTTTTGAGTATCTCGCCGCAAGGCGAGCCGCCAGTTCTACATCATCCCTTGTAGGGGATTGCAGGAGAAACACGGATGCGCCGGGTGAGTCCGTGGTGGCGAGGTGAAAGACGTTCGGCAGCATGGAGCGGAGCTGTTCGTTCTCGCTCTTCTCTCTTCCCACCACGACGTGGACGCCCCCGGGCAGATGGAAGTGGCGGCCTATACGGAGAAGGACCATCTCTCGCGGTCCGATTTCGCCGTGATGCGTGGTCCATGAGAAGAAGCGTGTAGCGAGGTTGGGATCGGTAAGGAAGCAGCCCCCTGCCGGTGTTGGGTAATGTTTGACTCCAAGCTCTTTCGCCAGGTCGAATTGTGGGGTGCGGTTTCTCCCTTGGAGCGAGAGAAGCCGTGAGCGATCAACCCATCCTTTGTCTTCCGGTAGAGTGGGTGGAAGTAGTCTCGCGGAGAGAGGGCGGAGCAGTAATCCCTCAAGACCACTCCGTTTTGCCACCATCTGAAGGCCTTGCTTGTGTTGACTCATGGGGCGTTGCCCCAGCACCTCGCCGGTGAAGACGAAAGCAGCGCCTACCTCTTCCATGATATCACGCGCGGAGGTGAGCATGGCGATTCGACAATCGAGACAAGGATTGAAGCCTTTGCCACGGCCGTGTTTCGGGCTGTTGGTGATATCCAGGAATTTCTGGGAGAAGTCCACGGCCACGAAATCGACTTCTGCCTCTCGCGCCAGTTCGGACATGCAGGCCACCTGGGGTGGGGCATGATCCATGTCGGGCCATGTTCCTTGCTCTCCGATCCTGTTGAACCGGTGATAGAAGTAGACGGCCATGACCGTTATGCCCTGGTCCTTCATCACACGAACTGCCAGTTGACTGTCAAGACCGCCAGAGAACATTCCCATAGCCTTCACCAGAGAACCTCCCATGTCATTTCCGCAGCTTCGCGCTGAAATGAAACCGTCCCTTCGGGACGAGAGGACAGATGACTGAGGACAGTAATGCTGAAATGGTATGAAGAGCAAGGGATTTGTCCCGGTCTGTCCGTCCGCCGGTGGATTGCCCATCGGTCAAATGCTGACCATGGCCTGAATCAAGAGCCCCGCGTAGCGGTGGTTTACGCATTCGGAATCCTCTTTGCAAAGACTGAGGCCCCGCGGGTCATCGCGAGCACTTCGACTTCGCTCCCTCCGGGGCGTAGGCCCTACGGGCCGGAGGCAGCATAAGCTCCGCGCGGCGATCACGCGTACTGCGCGGGATTGTTTCGTCACTACACTCCTCGCAATGACAGGAGGAGAGACTGGTCATCGCGAGCGATAGCGCGGCGATCTCAGTTGAGGGCATGAAATTGCTTCGTCGCTACTTTCCTCGCAATGACTGAGGGTGGGGCCACGGTTCCGGGATCTCTCTACCAGATTTTGTATTTCTATGGTGAGTGGTAGCGCGAGGCCGAGACCGTACAACGAGAAAGTGAGCCATCTCCGCATTTCACACGAAAAGAGGGGAGCGGTGGGAGATGCGAGGTGAAAGTGTAGCAGCATTCCTTATCCGCGCATTATCATGATTGATCATGGGCAGGTAGTTGACATTTGGCCTTAGATATGCTAACTTGTGGCAAGTGTTAAACCCCAAAGGAGAGATGATGAGAGAGAGTTCAGCACAACTCGATCTGTTTTCGGTTGTGGATGCCCCTCCGATTGCTCCCCAGATTTCCCAGACTACTGAATTGGAGATTGTCGAGGAAGTCGAGATGAGCACTTGTTTCAGGCCTTCCGCCAGCATTAGAGAGTGCCGGGAATGTTGGGAGAAGCATCCTGAGCTGTGGGCGCGGTATTACACTAGAGCGAACTGCGTGAAGCATACTAGATAAGCTCAGGTTCTATTGCGTTTGTCTTGCGCCATGCGCATCGGGGATCACTGTCTCTCATGGTGTTTAATGAAGATTGACTCGGGATAGGCCTTCACGAAAATCTTGAAGCGATAGTTCCAATGTGTTTCCGATTTGGACCACGAGAAGTTCATCTGCCAGCAGTGCAAATCACGCGTAATTGCCAAACCTTTGGTCATCACCCTGTTATTGGTGATGTCGTAGCCCAGGTTGGCGCTCACGTTCCATCCCTTGGTGGGGGCAAGGCTGCCATTGAGCATCACCGTCTGTGGATCGTTGGCTGAGCCTCTGGAATGGCTCCAGGAATGCCTCGCCGTGAGATTCCACTTATAGCGAAATGGCTCCAGCGGCATACCCCCGCTACCGAGCATGGACGGCCGTTCCCAACCACCGTTCAAGCGGAGCATTGCCGACGACGTGAGGGAAAGAAATCCCAGGCGCTCATTTGGATCGTGGTTCAGGGTGAGATTCCACGAAAGAGCCCGCGCGGGGGAGAAGTCCAGCCTTGTGCGCAAGGATGACCACGGATCCTCCCCATTTTCCTTGCGTTGGAAGTCATAGCTCGTGGAGAAGTTCACGCTGGCCAGGTTATCCTTTCTTACGACATCCTCTCCCCTCTTGAGCTTTGCCTGAAATAGATTGCCGAGGCCCAGGTTGAGCCGCCTCGATTTGGTAGACGAAACACCAAAGCCAGCGTCGCTGTACGGCTGATCATCGTCCTGGCTGAACTTGCCTGTCCTGAAGTCCCATCCATAGGTGAACCAGTCCGGCGTATAGCTGTAGCCGAGGCTCGGCGTGACCACGTGGCGGAGCGCCACTACCGGACCAATGGGTGGCTCGAGAAGCCCGTAGAGCTTGGTTGATGCGGACACGCTGATGTTGGAGAGCACACCGACACGATCCCACTTCATCCGCTCTCCTTGTTCAGGCTCTTTTCCCAGATGAACCCATGTCTCCTTGTATGAGGCGCTGGGCGAGAGGCTTACTCTCCGCAGTATCTTGGGCAGTTGCCATCGCAACGATGTGGAGTGCCGCGTTCCTATCGAGTGATCCTCGGTTACCTCATCGCTTCCTTGTATGGTCTGGTTCTTGAACGAGGAACTCAGTGATGCATAGAGCTCCTTGAACCATGGCACTGTGGGAGCTTGTGGAGAGAAGAGCCGTTTGCTGGGACGGGAGATCACTATCTCCGGAAGCATGGTGGTGATGGTCTCAGTCGTGGATTCCTCTTCCCCTTCCGGCTGGGTGGTAGTCCATTTCTGGTCCCTCCTCAAGCTCATCCGCAGGCTCCAGCCAGGGAGATTCTTGTTCAGAGTCAAGGCGGATTTGAACCCGGCTTGTTGATTGAGGCGGTCCTCGATGTCCGGAGTTTCTTGATCAATATATTCCTTGCTGCGCGTGGCATTGATGTCTGCCTTGAGCCGCCACCCATGGGGAAGATACTGATCGTGGACATGGTGGATTATCCATTGGGATATGTTATCCCGTCGCGCATAGTTGAACGTGATATCGCCTTGTCTGATACGGTAGCGCAGTGCATAGCGCGCATTGGCCTTGGCAGTCCACCCGAGATCCTCTTCCCAGTCAAGAGATAGATTCAGATCCCCATAGTCACCCAGCACGAAGTAGTATCCAAGGTCCTCGATACTCGTGTGCGAACCCTCCAAGCCCAGGATGTTGCGGGCACTGAAGTGAGGAACGAGGAAGCCGGAATGTCGACCTCTTCGAATGGGGAAAACCGAGTAGGGGAGCCAGAAGACGGGGACATCGTGTACCCACATGATCAACGGCCGGCATACGACCTTGTCGTCCATGGTGACGCGCATTCTGGGCGAGGTGATGTAGAAGTGCGGATGATCCTCATCGCATGAGGTGAACTGCCCATGTCTGATGTCCAGCGATCGTTCATCCACGCGGGCAACCTGTGTGCCGAATGAGAAGGCGCTCTCGAATTGGGTTATGCCGTTCGTGACTACGCCTTGCCGTTTGATCGTACTGAAGCTCATGCGCTTGCCGGAGACCTCTTGTTCGCCGTCTCTCAGAACAGCATTCTCCAGTGCCACCATTTCCTTGGAAAAGAGAGAGAACCTGACCTCCGATGCAGTGAGCCGGAGTGTACCGCTCTGGAGATCGGCATTGCCTTTCATAGTCAGAAGGTGATCCTCTTTGGCGAAGGATATCATGTCCGCCGAATAGTCCGTCGATTCATCTGGCATGTCGGTATGGCCGTGTTTCGAGACATAGGTGCCATTAGCCGAACCGGAGATCCTGAGATATGCCAGGTCTTGATCCTCCAGTTCCAGGAAAAGGCTGTCCCCGTGGGAATCATTGATCCCCACGTGACGACCGCTTGAGTCCGCCACGGCATGAATGGCCCTGGCATTCCCCGTAACCAACATGGACGAGGGTTTGCGGTCACGGAGCCAGAGCACCATTCTGTCGCCCCACGTTTGGTCCCAGGAGGCAGAGTCGGCATTGACCTCCTGTTGAGCCGCCCAAGCGTCTCCCTCCAGCACCATTTGGCTGAAGGCGCCGTCACGCCGCTGCAGTACCACCCTCTGTGCAGTGCAGAGGAATTGTCCGCTCTGAAGCGAAGGATCGCCGGTGAGAATGACGCGGTCTTCGCTGCCGTCATACTCCAAATCCTGGCACGTTCCGTGTATCTCGGGGCCCGTTATGATGACCCTGCCACTGGCCACGAGTCGATTCGAAGGTTGTTCGATGAGTGCTGAGTCAGACAGAACGGTCACAGGATCGGATTCCGATGCTTGTATCAATAGAGTACAGGATCGTGCCAGGTGAAGGATATGCTGCTGTTCGAAGAACCAACCAGTGTCCGCTCTGGCCTCATAGGAGCCCGTGGAGTCGACGAGGGAGAGTGGGCCTGTGAGCTCTGTGACATCCGTGAGGCCACTGAACAACAAACGGGAGCATAGAAGACGGGATCCATCTTCCCGGAGAAGCCGAACTCGATGAAGAAGCTCAACCAGAGAATCGGCAGGCACGATCCTCGCCTGTTGGGCCCATGCCGAGTCTCCGTGCCACGTGGCCTGCACGTCGCCACCCAATCGGAGTAGTTCAGGAGTCGTTCGATACGTACCCCATGCCGCCGTCAAGGTCCACTGCTTTGCCACCGCCCTGACGTTCCGCCGCAGCGTCGTGATCCCTTCCTTCAGATTGGTGACGCATTCGTCGGCTCGATAGGCAATGGATTTCTTGGTGGATGCGCGGTGGGTGGCTGAAAGGGGAGAGCAAAAGAGAATCATCATGGCGATCCAGACAAGAACGCCCCAGTGAAAGCCTTGATCAGTGGCCCGAATAGCGCGCTCCTACGACCCCATGGGCAGTGGTACCACCAGACCATCGGCGATGGTAAGCAACTGAATCGCGCCGGGAGTGTCTTCGTCGCGCCAGCTGAGGACCCCTGAAACCCGCATGATAGGCCCGAGACCTTCGAGGTATCGCCGCAGGCCGTCTCTGGTGGTTCTCCCGTTCTCAACCGCCTTTCTCACGCAGGAGGCAAGGTCGAATCCGATGTAGGCATAGTGATCGGGATCCCGTGCAAACCGTTCCTGATAAGTTGCTCTGAAGATGTCAACCGCGTAGGTGTTTTTCTCCATGCCGGCAAGGTCGGAGAAGATGACACCCTCAACCAGTCGTCCACCCCGGGCAATAACCTCGGTTGAGCTCCAACCATCGGTGCCAAGGAGTTGGCATTCGAGTTCATAGAAGGCGACCTGTCGGGCAATCTGAATCAGTTCCCTTGGCTGCCCGGGCACGAAAAGCGCCTGGGGGGATGCCCGCTTGATATTCACGATCTGTGTACGGAAATCAGTATCTCGGTCCTCGCTGTAGCGCTCGATGGCCACAACCTCGCCGCCAAGGTCGTATACCTGGCTCTTGAAGGCATCCATGGCACGCTCTCCTGTGGCGTGGGAAGGATACAGGATGGCGAACCTCGATATTCCTCCGTGAATCATGGCATACTTGGCCACGGTTCTCGCTTCAGCCTGAATCGGCACGGCACTCTGGAAGACCCATTTGCCGAATCTGGATAGACCCTGTGGGGCAGGAAGGGGAACAAGATTGGGTAGCTCCCCCTGGGTCACTGCCATTGCGGCTCCCGTGGCCGCTCTGCTCTGCAGCGGGCCGATGACCGCAATGACGTGCGGTGACCTTGCCAATCGACTCATGGCCAATGTGGCTTCAACCGGATCGGAACCGGAATCGATTTTCTCCAGAATGAGAGTGCCGGCGGAAGCTGAATCCAACAATGCGAGTTCCGCTCCGCGCGCGAGGTTCGATCCATACTCCGCATAGTCGCCTGTGAGCGGTACCACCAGAGCCAGCGTTGGTCTGGTCTTCTCCATGCAGCGCATCACTTTCTTCGCCAATCGCGTTCTTCTTTGCTCATCCCCTGCGTCGAGTCCTTGGCGTGCGAGCTTACCGAGCAATATCGACGCGGGATAACAGTCTTCGTTTTCGGTCAAATAGGAGACGAGATCGAGGGTTAGCTCCACTTCCTCGATGCCGCCGAGCAGATTCGAGATCGTGGCCCAGCTGATATCCGCCGCCAGGGCATCCACCACTGCGGGGCCCAGACTCGATCGTGCTCTCCCGTATATGCTGGATCGATGTGCGGCGTCTCGTTCAAGACAGGAAACAAGCGCCTGCAATGCGTCCAGGCTTTCTCCTCTATCGCGATGCACAAGATACAGTCTCCAGTACGCCTGGATCTTCACCATGGGGGACGAGGGCAGTGCCACGATCCGCTGGAGCTCCTGGACGCATCCATCAAGGTCGCGTTCCTCAGAAAGCCTTACGGCGAGTTGCAGGGTGTCGGAATATGCCTCGCCTACCGGCAGACGATCCGCGGTCGTGCTCGCGCAGGCGAGGAGGAGCACCAAAAGTGCGCTAGGTCCAGCCAAGAATTGTCTAATCATCGTATGCCTCTTCTGCTATGTACTCGACCCGATGGAAGGCCCTGACATCTGGGCTGTCTTGTGAGCCAAGCTGGTGAGAAATGGGGGACCTCCAATATTGCGAAACTGATCACACGTGCTTGCGCCATTGCTTCGAACTTCCTTCTATTTGCCGCAGCAGCGCTTGTATTTTTTCCCGCTTCCGCATGGGCATGGATCATTCCGTCCCACTTTGATTTTCTTCTCCATGGGCCTCATCGGACTGTGCCGGCCGCCGCCGTAGCCCACTGATGGATGGTGGGCGGTGACTCCCCGTTGTTGCGGCCGACGCTCAGGTAGCGCGGGAACCACCTCCGCCCGGAAAATTGTCTCTATGATCTGTTGGTCGATGTCATCCAGGAGCTCCACAAACAACTGGAAAGATTCCTGTTTGTACTCCAACAAGGGATCCTTCTGTCCGTACGCCCTGAGTCCAATTCCCGCCTTCAGCTGATCAAGCTCATAGAGGTGATCGCGCCATCTATCATCGATCACCCGAAGGGTCACCAAACGTTCCAGTTCGCGCATCGCATCAGGGCCGAGCTGATTCTCTCTCCTCTTGTACATCTCCTCCGCTCTCTCATGGAGCAGATCGGTCAGGTCTTCTCTTCCATGATCACGGAACTCTTGATCGTTTCTCCCAAGATCGAGGAGAAAGAACCTCGCAAAGTCCGTCTTCAGTCCGCCGAGATTCCAGTCGTCGGGATATGAGCCGGCGGGGCAGTGAAGATCGACAGTCCTGTCCACTGTTTCATGGAGAATCTTGAGGATCTCCTCTCGAAGGTCCGAATCTTCCAGGGCTGCCCAGCGTCGGTCATAGATAACCTCGCGCTGTTGATTCATCACATTGTCATACTCGAGAAGATGTTTGCGGATGTCGAAGTTACGAGCCTCGATACGTTTTTGTGCCGTCTGAATCGCTCTGGTCACCAGGCCGTGTTCTATGGCCTCACCTTCGACCGCGCCCATCCTATCCATGATCTTGGCGACTCTATCTGACCCGAACAGCCTCATAAGATTATCCTCCAAAGACATGAAGAATCTGGAGGAGCCGGGATCTCCCTGGCGCCCGCTTCGGCCGCGGAGCTGTCGATCGATGCGTCGTGCGTCGTGGCGTTCCGTGGCCAAGATGTGGAGACCGCATGGCATGTCCTGCGCACATTGCTCAACCGACCAGCCATCGGGTATGCCGTCTCCGATGTCGTCACCCCATTCCGGGAGCGGAGTCAGGGCGCAACGGCGGCACTTGACCACTCCTGGCCCGAGTTTGATATCCGTTCCCCTGCCTGCCATGTTCGTGGCAATGGTGACGGCGCCGGGCATTCCCGCCTTGGCCACGATCTCGGCCTCCTGCTGGTGGAATTTGGCATTGAGAACCGAGTGCTTGATGCCACGTCGTTTGAGCAAGCGACTGAGTGTTTCGGATACTTCAACGCTGACAGTGCCCACCAAGATGGGCCGACCTCGCTCGTGCTGGCGAACGATCTCCTCAATGACAGACGCATATTTCTCTCGCTTGGTCTTGTAGACTACATCATCGTAGTCTTCACGCCTGATTGGCTCATTGGTGGGCACGACCACGACGTCGAGCTTGTAGATCTCATGGAATTCAGAGGCTTCGGTCTCCGCCGTGCCGGTCATGCCTGCGAGTTTCTTGTAGAGCCGGAAATAATTCTGGAGCGTGATGGTGGCCAGGGTTTGTGTCTGCTGTTCGATCTTCACGCCTTCTTTGGCTTCCAGGGCCTCGTGAAGTCCATCGGAGAAACGTCTTCCAGGCATGAGACGACCGGTGAATTCGTCGACGATGAGGACCTTTCCTTCCTGGACTACATACTCTACGTCTTTCTCGAATAACCCATATGCCTTGAGGAGCTGGCGGACATTATGAATGCGTTCATTGATGATGGCATAGTCGCGCATGATCTGTTGCTTCTTGGCTGCCCGCTCCGCAGGAGCGAGGGAAGTATCATCGTCGATCTCTTTGACCTGCTCACTGAGATCCGGGAGCACGAACATGGAGCGCTCTGAAGGAGAGAAGAAGTCTCGGCCTTTCTCCGTGAGATCCACCGAATGAGCCTTCTCATCTATGGCGTAGTAGAGCTCTTCATCCAGCTCGCCGAGCCGTTTGTCACGCATGAAATCAGCTTCGATCTTGCTGATGAGCTTCTGGACCCCTGGCTCCTTTGTTACCTTCAGGAACCGTTTGTTTTTTGGGGCGCATCTGCTTACCTGGAGCATGCGTACCCCGAATTCATACTCTTTGTCTTCCTCGCGAAGGCGCAGACCCTCAGCGAGCAACTCATTCACCAGTTTCATTTGCGACCATACGAGTCGCTCCACGGGCTGCTTCAGTTCCTGATATCGATGGAGGGAGTGTGAGACCGGGCCGGATATGATGAGTGGTGTTCGAGCCTCGTCGACGAGAACGGAATCGACCTCATCCACGATTGCGTAATGGTGGCCTCGCTGCACCCTGTCCACGGCGCGGACCGCCATATTGTCCCGCAGATAATCAAAGCCGAATTCGTTGTTGGTTCCGTAGGTGATATCGGCGCCATACTGTGGTTTCCGGTCTTCGGGCATCATTTGGCCCTGGATACACCCGATCGTCATTCCCAGCGATTCGTAGACCTTGCCCATCCATTGGGCATCTCTGCGCGCCAAGTAGTCGTTGACAGTGACCAGATGAGCGCCCTTGCCGGGGAGTGCATTGAGATAGAGGGGCAGCGTTGCCGCCAGGGTTTTTCCTTCGCCGGTCGCCATCTCCGCGATACTGCCGCGATGGAGGACGATTCCACCTATGAGCTGGACATCAAACGGAATCATCTCCCATTCCATCTCCATGCCGGAGACCTGCCAAGACTTCCCTACGAGACGTCTGCAGGCCTCCTTCACGAAAGCGAAAGCTTCAGGGAGGATTTCCTCGAGGATTTCGTCCTGGCGCTCGGGGCTCTCGGCGAGATAGGAGCGCCACTCTTCGGTCTTCTGGATGAGACGTTCATCGCTGAGTCCACGGAGAGTGTGGTATACCTGGTTTATTTGCCCAGCTATCGGATTAAACTTCTTGATATCTCGTTCTTGCTTCGACCCGAAGATGGAAGCTATCATGCGTGCTATCATATCAGTACTCGCACCACAGTATTATTGGATGTATCGGAAATTCCACACCTCTTTGGCATGCAACGTCTCCTGCACCGACTCACGATTCGACCTTTCCCTGAAGAATGCTGGAATAATGGGATAATGGAATGTTGGGGAATGACTTCTCAAGGAGAAGAGATGACAGAATCACAATCCCCCTTCCCCACCCAGATTCTTCAGTTGCTTTGCTCCCTCAGAATGACACATGATACCACTGTCATTCTGAGCGATTGAAGGGAGCGAAGAATCTCTGCATTCCAGCATTTCCGCACTTCGCTTTTTCCCATCTCGTCAGATTACCAGATTCTATATTACAGATTCTTTCCCACTCCATCATACCAATGCCCCAATTCTGCGTGCCTGCCGGCTGGCAGGTGGCGAAGCGGAGCTGAGTTCCGTCCATTAAATCGGTCAACTGTTCACATCAGCAAGAAACAGGGAAGTCTGGGCTAGCCCGGATTTCTCACCAACTTTAGGCTGCAGCAGCCGATATGGCACTGCCTGCTTTCCGCCAGCTGGCGGATCGAGGATACGCCTGCGAGGTCCTCAGTCGTAAGCCTCGCATTCAGAACCATCTCGGCAGCTTCGCCTCGAAAGCCGGTGAGAAGTCCGGGCTAATCAAGATCGTTTGGGATGGATTCATCGTCTCCGTGCGGACCAGATTCGATCTCACGGGCCGCTGTCTCCTCCATTTCATCAACAAGACCGTCGAAGTCTTCCCCCATATCGTCTCCGAGGCCTCGCCCCATCTTCCGTGCCCAACGTGCGATGCTCTTGGGATCGTTCTCATCTACACCCGCCAGCATGGAAGGATCCAACATCTTCTCCATGCGCGCTTCCTCACCAAGGAGATGATGTACGCGAGATATTAGCCGCTCCAAGTCGGTTCCGCCGCAGCGTGCGCAGCAGATTGCCGGCTTCTCCATGGTAATTCCAACCAGGATGGTGCTCACCTTCCCACAATCTCTGCAACGATACTCATACAGCGGCATGACCCCTCCTATTCTCTGAGAGAACGCTGTTTTGTCTATTCCTTAGAAACCTCATGCCCCGGGCGAAGTCAGGATTCTACGCTGTTGTCAGGTGTCATGTTTCCAATCTTTCAATAAATCCGAGCATCCGAACACCTCCCCCTTTTGCAAAGGGGGACTGAGGGGGATTTCTCCGATGTTGTCCGGATCCATCAAGAGATTACTACAGGTTTCAGGTGTCGGGTTTCAAGTTTCAAGAAACACGAATTCGAACCAGACATATGCGGCCTAGGAAGAAGCGGCCAACGCGTAGAACCAGCCCGTCAGATCTCCGAAGAAGACACGACCGCCAGAGACAACCGGCGTGGAATAGATACGAGACTTTGTGTCAAACTCCCAGCGTTTCTTGCCTGTATCCCGGTTCAGGGCGTAGAGTCTTCCGTCATATCCTCCAACGTACACGGTATTCCCTGAAATGACAGGTGAGGAGCGTATGGCCCTGGTGGTTGAGAAACTCCATATCTGATTGCCCTTATCAGCGGCCAGGCAATGGAAAAGACCATCCTTGCTGCCAAAGTAGATCAGATCCTCAAAAAAGACAGGCGTGGAGTAGATAGAACCAAAATTGCTCTGCCAAATAAGGTCACCACTGTCTCGGGTGACTCGCCTGATGTGCCCGGCAGCAGAGGCGTACAGCACCGTCTTTCGACCCGCGAGTGCGGCCGACGCATAGACCTTTCCTCCCGCCTCCTGACTCCACTGTATCTCGCCGGTCTTTGGGTGCAGGCAATAAAACAGGCCATCGAGACTTCCAATAAACAGCTGTTCATCAAGAATCACCGGTCTGGCCCAAATGACATCGCCGGTCTCGCGATTCCAGACTGGCGCGCCAGTCGACAGCTTCCATGCGTAGAGTGAATGGTCATCGCTGCCGCAAAAAACCATCCCGTGGCGAGCCTCAGGGCTTGTCGCGATACGATTGTTGACCTTTTGTTTCCAGAGAAGCTCACCGGAGTGGCGGTTGATGCAGTAGAGAGTACTGTCATAGCTCCCGAAGCAGAGTCTGTCGTCCACGATGAGCGGCGATGATCCAATCCCGCCATCCGTCTTGTACTTCCACACGACTTCTCCACTGGAGGTGGAGAGGCAATAGAGATGGGTATCCTTGCTCCCCACATAGATCTTCTTCCCCGCCACACATGGAGAAGAAGAGAAGTTGCTGCCGCCGATTCTCACCTTCCACAGAAGTTCTCCTGGTTTGCCCAGGGGTTCTTGTTCGTCAGGCTCGGTGACCGCTGCAGGAATCCTCGCCACTGAATCAGTCGGAGGTTGGACAGCAGGGGGCAATTCGATCACGGTGGTTTCTGGTTCCGCTGCCGGGATCTTGGTCGTTTCCACCGGCTGCCGGTCTGTTTCTCGTTCCCGCACCATGCCGGGCTCGCCTGGGCCGGGCTCCCGGAAGAGATTGGTGCCGAATATCACGAAGAGGATGGCGACCACCACTGCCGCCAGGCCTACGGGAAGCGCGATTTTCGGGAAGTGCCTGCGGGGTTGGGAAATCCCGAACAAGCCGGGGAAAACCTTGGCCGGACTGCCCGGTTCCCCCATGGCGGGGAGGTTCTTCCGAAATGAAGCCAGAATGATTGCTTGCGGGTCGCGAAACGTGGCATTCTGAAGGCGTCTCTCCACACGATTGACCGCCTCGGGCGGGTCCGCAACGAGAACCGTCTTGGCCAGCTCCTCAGCGGTCATTTCGTCCATGAGGGCTTGTGTGGTGATCACCAGGACATCGTCAGCAGCAATGCCGAAGGTTGCGGTGGTAAGACCCGATTCCTGGCTCCGGCTCCCCTCGAACCACTCCGTCTTGTGCATCCGCGCAAGCCTCACCTCGATATCACCAGCAAATGCAGTCTCCACCATCTGTCCCTTGCGGATGCATACCGCACAACTGAGCAAGAGCCCGCCCTGGACGGTGATAGGTTCCACCTGTGCAAGCGCCTTGGTGAGCATGGGCCCGGGACCCGCCATCCATGCGTCCGTATCACCGCTCGCATGGACCAGAAAAGAGGCGACTGCCCTTGCCACCTCTTGTTCCTGATAGCCCTGCGCCGCCACCATCACCAGATGGATGAGCTCTCCCGTGCCCGGATCTACTTCCGGATAAACAAGGAGAGTGCCTGCCCCACTCTGAAGCCGGAGCACACCGATCATCTGTATCTCCTAGTCGTCGTTGATTGCCGCCCTTGCTGCGGCGAGACAGGCAATTGGCACACGGAACGGAGAGCAGCTCACATAGTTCAGACCGATCTCGTGACAGAATTCGACCGACTTGGGATCTCCTCCATGTTCACCGCATATGCCAACCTTTAGGTCCGGTCGAGTTGTCCGTCCCTTCTCCACACCCCACTTCATGAGCTCGCCGACCCCTTCCCTATCCACGGATTGGAACGGATCAAAGGGTAAAATGCCAGTCTCTATGTAGCGTGGCAGGAAGGTGCCTGCGTCGTCACGAGAGATGCCCAAGGCGGTCTGTGTCAGATCATTGGTGCCGAATGAGAAGAACTCGGCATCTCGTGCGATTTGAGCTGCGGTGATGGCGGCCCGGGGGAGCTCGATCATCGTGCCCACGAGGTAATCGACCTTCATCCCCCGTTCCTGGAAGACTTGCTCGGCTACCTGGCGAACGATCTTTTCTTGGTCGGCAAATTCATTGCGCTCGAAAACCACGGGAATCATGATCTCCGGCATGACGGATATACCCTCCTTCGCCACCTCACATGCGGCTTCGAAGATTGCCCTTGCCTGCATCCGCGTGATCTCAGGGTAGAAGATGCCGAGTCGACAGCCGCGATGCCCCAGCATGGGGTTGCTTTCATGCAGACTCTTGACCTTTGCTTTCAGTTGATCAGCGTCCACTCCCATGGAGGCGGCGAGGTCAATGATCTTGTCTTCGTCGTGCGGAAGGAACTCGTGAAGCGGAGGATCAAGGGTCCTGATGGTGACCGGATATCCGTCCATGGCTCGGAAGATGCCTCTGAAGTCTTCCCGCTGCATGGGAAGGAGTTTGGCCAGGGCCTTCTCTCGATCTTCCAAGTTTGCGGCCAGGATCATTTCGCGCATAGCCGTAATCTTGCTCTCCCCAAAGAACATGTGCTCGGTCCGGCACAGACCAATCCCTTCCGCCCCGAATGCGATGGCATTCCGCGCCTGGTCAGGCTGGTCCGCATTGGTTCGCACGCGGAGTCGGCGGAATCTGTCAGCCCATTGCATGAGCTTCTGATACTTCCCAAACATGGCTGACTTTTCGCGCTTCAAAGAACCCTCGATGAGCACTTGGATAACCTCCGAAGGACGCGTGGAGAGATCTCCGGCAATCACTTCGCCGGTGAAGCCATCGATACTGATAGTATCGCCCTCTCTGACCTCCTTGCTGCCAACGGTCATCCGAGCTTGAGAGTAGTCGATGTTCAGCGCACCGCAGCCGGCGACACACACCTTGCCCATCTGCCGCGCCACCAATGCCGCATGGGAGGTCATGCCGCCCCGGGCCGTAAGGATTCCTTCTGCGGCGTTCATGCCTCTGATATCCTCTGGGCTGGTCTCGATCCGGACAAGGATCACTTTCTCTCCTCTGGATCGCCACTCTTCCGCATCAGGAGCACTGAATACCACCTTGCCGCTGGCCGCCCCGGGGCCTGCATTCAGACCCTTGGCCAGGAGCCGGTTTTCTTGGAAGATGGCGGTTCTCTTCTCTTCCGGATCGAAGACGGGTCTGAGTAGATGGTTCAATTGTTCAGGGTCTACTCGTTCCAGCGCGGTTTTCTCATCGATGAGCCTCTCTTCAGCAAGCTCCACCGCGATTCTCACCGCGGCGAACCCGGTTCGTTTCCCGGTTCTGGTCTGGAGCATCCAGAGGTGATCCTCTTGCATGGTGAACTCAACGTCCTGCATGTCCTTGAAGTGATCTTCCAGGCGCTGAAAGGTCGAGATAAGCTGATCATAGATCTCGGGGCGGGAAGTCTTGAGATCCGAAAGCGGCAATGGAGTCCTGACACCTGCAACGACGTCCTCTCCTTGGGCATTCATGAGGTACTCACCGTACGGTTTCTTCTCACCTGTGGCAGGGTCACGGGTGAATGCCACACCTGTTCCCGAGTCAGGGCCCATATTCCCAAAGACCATGGTTTGTACATTGTCCGCGGTTCCCCAATCATCCGGGATCCCGTTCAATTCCCTATATGCGATTGCCCGATCATTGTCCCACGACCCGAACACTGCACCAATGGATCCCCATAGCTGATCTTCAGGATTCTCGGGGAAATCACTTCCTGTGGCGGACAGGATGGCCTGCTTGAACCTTCCTACCAGGTCCTTCAAGTCTTCAGTGGAGAGGTCTATGTCGAGCTTTGCGCCTACTTCATTCTTTTTCTCTTGTATGTTGACCTCGAAAGGGTCCTCCTCCGTCTTCGACGTCGGCTTAAGGCCCAACACCACATCACCGTACATCTGCACGAATCGGCGGTAGCTATCATATGCGAACCGGGCATCCCCGCCCATCTTGATGAGGCCCTCAACGGTCTGATCATTGAGTCCGAGATTCAGTACCGTATCCATCATTCCCGGCATGGAAACTCTGGCGCCGCTCCGCACCGAGAGGAGGAGTGGCTTCTCGGGATCGCCGAATACGAGCCCCATCTTCTCCTCGACCTTTCTCAATGCGTCTTTCACGGCCTCTTTCATGCCTTCGGGATACTGGTGATTATTCGTCTCGTAGTAGGTACAGACTTCCGTGGAGATCGTAAATCCAGGGGGCACAGGCAGCCCCAGGTTGGTCATCTCGGCCAGACCCGCACCTTTTCCGCCAAGCAGATTCCGCATTTGAACGGAACCATCAGCCGTACCGAGTCCAAAAAGATATACTTGCTTCGCCATCACATCATCCTCCTATGACTTAATCTGGTGTGGCCCAAAACCACCCCGGTCCATGTCCGAATATGCGTGCCAAGATCCGCTCGGGAATAATCTCCCATTATGATGTCCCATCTTTCGGCCTTGCCAAGTGGGGCAGCTCAGTGGCGCAGCTCAGTGGCGCAGGCGTCCCTGCCTGTGATTTTTCCCTGCCTGCGATCCTATTCCTGTGCGAACCCCAATATAAGGAATCCGGACTTGGCTTCTCTCTTTATCACTGTCGTCTGACTGGGATCAAAACTCGTGCCAAGTTCTCCTGTTGACCCCGATTTCGCAAGGGCTGGCACGCATGTGGAAGGCTATGGTGAGATGGAGAAACGTGGTCGAGCTGAGAGTCTATTGTCGGTATGCCCAGCTCGCGGTGCCAATGAGGCGCTACCCGGATTCTGGTATTGGAATAAATCTCTAGTAAATCCATGGATTTACTAGAGATTTACCGGACAACGATTTTGATGTTCGGGGGATGCGCGATCTCCATCAGATAGGACTTCTCTGACCTGAAACTTCATCGGGAGCCTTGTCGATTTTCCCAAGATTTCCCCCCGAACTTCGAAGGACGGCAAGGAAGCCCAAACGGATTGAGGAATCCGCAACAAGACCTGTTCCGTCATGTACCGTAGTCCGGATTGCTCTCCTTGACCATGGAGGCGGGATAGTCCGGCTCCGGCTCGCCGTATGCTGCGTGAAGAGACTCAGCGGAAACGGCGAGCCACTGCTGCCGCTCGGCATCCTTGTCCCCCGATTCGGCAACCGAGACAAGCACGGTTAGTCCCTTACGTACCGCGATGGGCTTCAAGAGCTCCAGATGGGTGGAGTCCACTACCTTCGCTTTGACCAGGACCATTGGCCTCCCCTCCTCAAGATCTTGCTGCAGAATACCTCAGTACGATGGGTTTCTCAAGGCTCCCAAAAAGATTCTATAACCGTTTTGCCAGTGGATATCCACATACATAACGCCTTCAAGATGAGAAAGCAACAGATTATCTGAGGGGATCGAGGGCATTTGGACTTCGCTTGGGGCGATGAGAAGTCTCTACAATAATGGAGATACGGCTATCCAACAGCGATTACGGGAGATAGCATGAGCACACCATCTCTTGCACCGTTCAATCTCAATCCAAGATGGTCGGCCGGGCGGGTTTTGCCATTCTGACCGGGGAATATCACAGCGTAGCTACGTCGCCCCGGCACTCACCGAACTGACAGTCTGGTTCTGATCCACTCGTTTCTCGAAAACCGACACAAATCGGCAACGGAGGGTTATTGTCAAAATCGGAGCTCGCGGCTTTCCCCTGACTTCTTCCTGGTACCCTGACCCCAGGCTGTTGACCCCCTGGCACTTGTCGATGCCGACGCCCGAGAACAACACTCTCAACGTCGTGGATTCCGGGTTGTGGATCAGTTGCCATTCCGTCGTCTTTCCGCTTTATTGTTAACGGAGGTGAGCCTGGGGTTGTGTTCATCATCTCATGGGCGGAGTGACGCCGGGAGGTGCCCCATGCACTCGACACACGTCATAGCGCGCGGCCTTGCGAGATTCCTGACCCGCAGCCTTGTGATTCTCGGCCTCGCGGGGAATGCGCACATGGCCACAGGGCTTGAATGGGATTCCGAGACAGTGGATACCGCAGGAGATGTCGGCATGTGGTGCTCTATTGCCATCGATTCCGGCGGGTTCCCCCATATCAGCTACTACGACGAAACCAACGAGCACCTCAAGTATGCCTACAAGGATGGCACAGGATGGCACACGGCCGTTGTCGACACGACCTCCTACAGGGTCGGGTGGTACACATCGCTTGCACTGGATGCTGCCGGGTTTCCTCACATCAGCTACTTCGGTTCGGTTGACCTTCGCTACGCGTACATGGACGGCGATGGCTGGTACATCGAGACCGTGCAGACCGAGGCCTACTTTGGGGGCTCCACCTCATTGGCATTGGATCAGACGGGGTTCCCCCACATTGCCTACTACTGGTCCACGAGCCAATGGGGCGGCGATCTCAGGTATGCCTATAAGGATTCCGGTGGCTGGCACCTCGAGCTGGTGGATAGCGGGGGCAACAGAGGCAAGTGGGCCTCGCTGAAGCTCGATGACGCGGACCGTGCCCATGTGGGTTACTGCGATTATTGCCTTAATTCGTGGTACGATCATCCCGAGGATCTGAGGTATGCCTACCGAGGCGCAGCAGGCTGGAGCATCGAGATCGCGGATGGCGAGGGCTGTGTCGGGGCGTACGCGTCGCTGGATCTCGATGCGCAGGGCTTCCCTCATATCGGCTATCAGGAACAGGTTTACTTCTACGACGATCTCCCGAAACGGCTCAAGTATGCCTTCAAGAATGGCGAAGGATGGCACACCCAGGTGGTCGACGACGCCTTTCATGCTGGCATGTATGCGTCCCTGGCAGTCGACGACTACGGTGCGCCACGGATCGCCTACTGGGAGGCAAGCGCGCGCGGTTTGACGTTTGCCGCCATGCTGGGAACCATCTGGCACCTGGAGCGAGTCAATGCCCCGGGCATGGGTGGCGGCTCCTTCCCATCCCTATCGCTTGATGCGTATGGGTTTCCTCAGATCAGCTACCACGCGAGCAACTCGAGCCTGAGGCATGTGCAAGGCGAGGGCATTTCCCTCGCTGCCCGGGTGGTGGGAAGCGACCTGGTGCTGTACTGGTCGCCTTATCCGTGGGCGAGCTCCCATTGTTGCCATGGCGAGGAGAACCATGCCTGCTTCGAACCCGGAGGCGGGAACATGCTGGCGCTGTTGTCTCCGGAAGTCTTTACCTTCACGTTCTCCGCAGGCATCGGCGACCCCGGGAGCGAATGGTCCTTCGTTATCGTGGCGGTCGATGACCTCAACGCCGAATTGGCGCGCTCCAACTACGCAGGCGAGCGCGAGTTCGTGTGGAATCTCCCCTGACACGAGAGCACGGTCGACCTTTCCCTCGCGGCTGATTCGAAGAATCCGTGATCGTGATCGGGGGTCAGCATTCCGCATTGGTCTTTGGACTTTTTCACAGATCTCAGGGAATAAACGCTTGTATATCGCTAGCTCGTCGGATAGGTAGTTCAAGGCAAATGAGGGCAAATGGGGAACGTTGCTGGAATAAGGACTTTTGGGGCTCAAGCGTGACTCCCAGTTCCCGGGAGAGATACTCTCCCCGGCGAGCGGCCTTGCTGACCGACGATTGATCGAGTTTCAGCAACTGTCGCTGTTATCCCCAGCTCGCGAGTCGCCCAGTAACAGAACAGACTGCGTGCCTTGGCTTGTGGTCTCGATTTTCCACCTCCGTAGATGTCCTCTACCAACACGTCAAAAGCCCAAGTCGCCCGCCCCAAGAAAGTCCTAATTCCAGCAACGTCCCCCATTTGCCGTCCCCCATTTGCCCGTTACGGAATGCGGACCCCACGCGTTCACAGGCCGAAATCCACAGAAACATCAGGGCTCGTCATGAGCCAATGCCAATTATTAGGAATTCAATCGTTTCACCAAATATGCAAGCCCGGTTCCCCTCGTTACAGCGCAGTATTGCAGACCTTTCCATTTGTCAATGAGCATGACTTGCTGACGCAAGAACTCTAGCTGCCCATTGATTGATACTCTTCCCATTGGCTTCGGCGGCTGCTGCAACAGCAGCATGAACTTCAGTTGGGACCCGCAGCATAAGGTTACCGGAATAGGGCTTATTGGGTTCTTGACCAAGCTCCCTACACGCTGCGAGATAATCATCAACGGCTTCATGAAAGGCTCTCTCAAGCTCCTTTACAGATTTTCCGTGGAAGCCAACGACATCGCGTATGCCGATGATGTGACCAACAAGAATGCGATCCTCCGGGTCGAATTCTATGTGGGCAGAGTAGCCTTTGTAGCTTATTCCCTTCATGGCTTGACTCCTAGGGTTGTAAGAAATGCACGGGCATCTTTGACGCGGTATCTGAGTGCTTCCTTGGCAGGATGTGGTCGGTGAAAATAAGACCGGATGCCATCTTTCTCAAAGGTAACACTTGAACCGGTTCCTTCAATGACTCGACAACCAAGATGGAGAAAAAGAGCTTCAATCCTGCCCCATTCAATATTGCCGTTTATCGGATCTGTGTAGATAGCTGCAAGTGTTTTTCTGTGCTTCACATTCATGAATGGAATGATAACATAGAATGTTTGCAAATGCAAGCTAAAACTGATTGCAATCGTAACCTCGAAGTATTAGCCCGGACTTCTCACCCTGGGGCTCAATCGTTCTTAGGATAAAAAATGGGGGACGTTGCTGAAATTAGGACTCTTGGGGCTCAAGCGTGACTCCCAGCTCCCGGCAGAGTTGCTCTCCCTGCCGAGCGGCCTTGCTGACCGACGATTGATCGAGTTTCAGCAACGTCCCCCATTTGCCCCCGTTGACTTCTTCCTGGTACCCTGACCCCACTTGTGCCCATCTTCCACTCGCGATGCGAGGCAGGACGAAACGGTGAGGGGGCCGATTAGCCCCCTCACCGCCGAGGATGAGGTCGTGCTGATCTGGGTCGCGATGCCGCTACCTGGCGATGACCAACGGCAGTGCTGCCGCGCTCTTGTCAGTCCGGACCATCATCCGGTAGGCGCCCGCGGCGATGTCATCCGGGATCGCGCACTCGATCTCGTGGACACCACTGACGAGATCATCCCGAAGGATCACGACCTCCCGGCCTGCGAAGTCGTACAGCGCCAGGCATGCAGGCGTCGACGCGTCGTCGGGGATCATGAGCGTGACACGGACGTCTCGAATCGCCGGGTTCGGCCGAAGCCCATCGATGGCCAGGCCGTCGGGTTTCACGACTGCACGGATGGGCCCATAGGTCGTGGTCGCACCGCCCATGTCCACCTGGTCGAGCCAGTAGAGATAGGTTCCGGGGCCCGGCACATGGTCCACATACTCGTAGGAGTTCGTGGCTGAGGAGGTGCCTGCGCCCGGTATTATGTCCGAGGTAATGAGACGCCGCGGTGCATGCTCTCCGTCAGCCCGGTAGATCAAGAAGCCAAGGTTATCTTGTTCGCTGGCGGTGGTCCATCGCAGCGATACTGCCCTGTCCGTTGTCGGGAATGCCTCAAACAGAGCCAGTTCGACCGGTACGACCGTGCCGCTGTAGACATACGCTCGTCCTGAATCCGTGGCGCCTCCGTCCTCGTAGAGCGCCCCGATCATCAAGTCGTCAAACCCGTCGCCGTCGCGATCGCCGATCCCCGCCACCGCCGCACCGAAATGGCCGCCCTCCTCGGGGGCAGGCGAGACAAGGGTTGCCAGGAGATTCCCCGTGGAACCGGAGAACACGTAGACTCGCCCCGACGCCGATTCTCCTCCGCTCTCTCCGCCCGCTCCCACGACCACGTCATCGTAGCCGTCATTGTCGATGTCGCCTACGCAGGCGGCCGAAGCTCCGAAGGAGCCCCACTCCTCCGGGTTCGGCGAGACCAGGGTGTAGAGGATGCTCCCGGTCTGCCCGCTGAACACATAGGCTCTGCCGGCCCCTGAGAGCCCTCCGGGGGGCTCCGAGGCTCCGACGATCACGTCGGCGTATCCGTCATCGTCGACGTCGCCCGCTCCCGACACGTGCGAGCCGAACCCGCCGCTGCCAACCGGGTTCGGAGAAACCAGGGTGTAGAGCACGCCGCCGGTCTGCCCGCTGAACACATACGCTCTGCCGGCCCCGCCGGCACCGCCGTCCTCGCTATCTGCGCCGATGACCACGTCGTCGTAGCCGTCGTCGTCGACATCGCCGGTCCCGGCGACCGACCATCCGAACCGACCGGCATATTCGGGGTTCGGCGAGACCAACGTCCGCACCAAGGCGCCGGTGCCCGCATCGAAGAGATAGACCCGTCCAGCAGCGGTGGAACCGCCGACCGTCTCGCCGTAGGCGCCGACGACAATATCGGGATCGCCGTCATTGTCGACATCGCCCGCGCCGGCTGCCGCGCAGCCGAAACGGCTGTTGGTCTGGGCATTGGGCGAGATCAAGGTGAGCCGCGGGGCGTCCAGATCGCCGTCGAAGAAGTAGACCCTGCCGGCGTCCAGAACCCCGCCGCCATCCTCGTAGTAGGTGCCGATCACGAAGTCATCCAGCCCATCCGCCGTGGCATCGCCCACGGAGAACGCGGCATGCCCGAAGAACCCGTTCGCCTCGGGGGTGGGCGACCCGATGGGATGGATGAGAGCGCCGTCGGCGCCGCTGAACACGTAGGCCCTCCCCGCATTGGCCGCGCCGCCGTCCTCTAGACGGGCGCCGACCAAAGCATCAGCAAACCCATCGCCATTCAGATCTCCGATGGAGGATACCGAGGTGCCGAAGTCTCCGCCACTCTCCGGATTGGGCGATACGAAGGTGGACAGCAGTGCCCCGTCGCTGCCGCTGAGCAAGTAGGCCCTGCCGGTGTCGCTATCGCCGCCGTCCTCGTAGGAGGCACCGACCATCAGGTCAGGGCAGCCGTCGCTGTTCACATCGGGTACGGATGCGATGGAAGCACCGAAGGTGCCGTCCACTTCGGGATTGGGAGAGACAAAGGTCCTGAGGAGAGAGCCATCGATCCCGCTGAACACGTAGACCCTGCCGGCATCGGTGGCGCCGCCGTCCTCCGTTGAGGCGGAGATGACCATGTCAGGCCGACCATCACTGTTCATGTCGCCGGTCCCAATGACACCGGAACCGAAGAACCCCCACTCCACGGGATTGGGCGAGACCAGGGTGTGGAGAAGCGAGCCGGTCTGCCCGCTGAACACATAGGCCCTGCCTGCCCCCAAGAGCCCACCGGGGGCTTCTTGCGTTCCTACGATCACGTCGTCGTAACCGTCATTGTCGACGTCGCCCACGCCAGACACTGCCACACCGAAGAGGCCGTTGATGGAAGGATTGGGAGAGACGAGGGTATGGATCAGGGAACCGGTCTGCCCACCGAACACATAGGCGCGGCCTGCCTCGAACGTGCCGCCGTCTTCGGAATTGGCTCCGATGATCACATCATCGAACCCATCGTCATCGATATCGCCGGCGCCCGCGACAGAATCGCCGAATCTGCCGGTGTCCTCGGGATTCGGCGAGACCAACGTCCACAGCAGCGTGCCTGTCTGGGCATCGAAGACATAGGCGCGACCGGAATTTGAGGCCCCACCGTCCTCGATGTAGGCCCCCACCACGATGTCGGGGTCGCCGTCATTGTTCACGTCGCCTGCGAAGCCCGCTGACCAGGCAAACCGCCCATCGCTTTCGGGGTTGGGAGATACCAGGGTGTAGACGGGCGCATCGACATCCCCATCGAAGACGTAGACCCTGCCGGCGTTGGTGATTCCGGAATGGTCTTCCCGCCAGGCACCGACGATGAAATCGTCGTATCCGTCGCCGTTGGCATCCGGAACTTCCCCGACCGAGTGCCCGAAGTTTCCCCACGTCTCGGCGTTATCCGAGCGAAAGGCACACAGGGGCGCTCCGGTGGCGCCGTCGAACAGGAAGACGGCCCCTGACGCATCTGCACCGGCGGTCTGATTTTCGGCGGTCACGATCAGATCAACCACCCCATCACCGGAAGGATCACCGCCGAAGTAGCCGAGGGTACAAAGGCGGCGGCCGAAATAACTGTCGGCCTGCGGATCCGGAGGTACCAAGGTCAACGAGGGCTGGGCGATGGAAGTGCCCGCGATGCTCACGAGCAACGCGACAACCAGAGCGAATAAGACGGCGCGCATGGGGGACCTCCTCGGCAAAGGTGGTGGCAGCGTTAAGCCACGACAGGGCATCTTTCTGCAAAGGCTGGAGGGCGGGTCAACCGCGTTGAGTGTACCACAGCCAACCGGCCGCTGCGAACAGAAGCCTACCAAATTATGCTAGTACTCCGAGAACTACAACCCCTTCAGAATGGGTCGTGCCGCCGGCCCCGAAAGGCAATCCGACCCCGCACCTACAGGCAGCGGAAGGAGAGGACAGCCGACAGTACCCACCCCATATCGCCAGCCATTTGACTTCAGGGGACGTTGTTACAGAAAGTGCATTATGATGACCATGAATCTATAATCGATTGGGCTACGAAACTCATCTCACCCGTTGCCACGTGTCTATTGACACACGATGTCGTCACGCCAAGATGACGGGCAACTTCCGCTCCGCTGTACCCGAGTCGCTTCACTGCCAACTGACATATGTCGTTGCGCGCTTCAGTTATGACCCGTCGTCCTCCGGAAATGACCTCTTCTTCCTCTAATCCACGATGCCTCGCTACCGCCTCCACTATCTCGTGGAGGCCGATTCCAGCGCGTCGCAACCTCAGGCTGTCGGCTTGTCGTTCCTCAACATCACGCAGCATCGCTTCTACAAACTCCCCGCTCCCCAAGATGCGGCTGTCCGATGCCATCCGCTCCTTCCGACGTCGGAGTCCCAATACCTCCGACCATATACATGCCCGTGACGTTTGCGCCGCAGATTGTACGATACCGCATACCCGGTCATCAATTTGCGCATGGCTGCAGACAAGGGCTTCGGACCACTGCGAACTAGGAGATGTGTGTGATTCGGAATAAGAGCCCACGCATACACACGAAGCTTGTCGTCTTCGACTATGATCTCCAATCGATCAAGGAAATCTTCATAGTCCTTCTTTGCCCGAAATATCTTCAGCCGGTCGATGCTATGAGCCATTACATGTCGGAGATCCGACAACCGGTGGAGTGGAGTGTTCCGGGGCAGTCCCAACGTGGTCCTCTTGCCACAATGCTCCGAATATCAGCCTCGTCTTTCCTGCCTCAAGCACTTTCTGCACCAACGTCCCCTAAATTCTCACGCACGGCATAATGTCCAGAATCGGGCGACTTGACATCAATACAGAATACTGACCCCGGTCCGTTTCGGTGCTGGGATAAATCTCTAGTAAATCCATGGATTTACTAGAGATTTAGCGGGCAACGATCCTGATGTTCGGGGGATACGCGATCTTCATCAGATAGGACTTCACGGATGGTAGAAGGCGAAGATATCGAGTCAACTTGTGATTAGATCTATGCCTCTTTGGCAATGATCTCTGATGTGCTCTGGGCATCAGTGCATCAATACACCGGTAACAAAGCCATCGATGGCAAGACATATCGGGGCACATCACCAGCCAATAGAAACAATTAAAGATGAGAGGAGAAGCCGAGGATCTCGAATATTAAACATTAAAGATCTGACCGCGACCGAGCCCGTTGACCCCGACCCAGCCCGACCCAGCAGCCAGCCGGCCGATCGAGGAGGCTGACGAAGTCCGTCAGCTGGCGGAAAGCAGGCGCTGCCAGATCCGACGCTGCCAGCAGATAGTTGGTGAGAAGTCCGAGTCAAGGTTATTCCTGGACAAGCCCCAATCCATCGATGCCAAGATATATCGGACTTCGCCAGGAGCCAATATCGAAGATCCGACTGCCGGCGGAGTGCAGGGCGCCGGGCGCGTCTATCCGTGATGATCTAGGCATGGACCCGATCTAACATGCAACCCGCCCCCAAGAAAGTCCTAATTTCAGCAACGTCCCCCATTTGCCCCATTTGCCGCGATTGACGGGGAAACTCAGCCCCTTGCCAGAGTTATGCCGCGGCGTTCGAGGAGTGTTCCCTCGGCGACATACAGATCGATGAGCGCTTCAAGATATGCCGCCATCGCTCGAGCCTCGTCGAGATGACTGGCGACGAGATCGCGCTGCGCTTGAAGCACCAGCAGATTGGTGGACTTGCCGACGCGAAACTTCTCCTGCTCCGCGGCCAGCTTCTTCTCCTGTAGAACCCTCGTGAGGCGAGTGGCCTCGATCTGCTGGCGTGCGCGGAGGACTTCTACGTAGGTCGAGCGGATGTCCAATTGCACGAGCCGTTCCATGTTCCTGACTGCCAGTTCCTGCTGCTCGCGGGAGAGAGAGGCCCGGGAGAGCCTGGCGGATGCTTTCCGATTCGGCACGGGAAACTCGAACGAGAGCCCAGCCGTGGCCTGGTTGTGGGGGCTGGTCGGATCGGGATAGGCGTCTTGAAAGGATTCCGCGTAGCTCGTCTTCCCCAGGCTGATGAACACATCGAGTCGTGGGAGCAGGCCGTTTTTCGTGCGGCTGACCTCGATTTCATCCTTGGCGAGCTCCAGGCGCGCCAAGGTGAGATCCGGTCGATAGTCCAAGCCCAACCGCTCGTGGACCGCGATGGTATCGAGAGTATCCGCAGGCACGAAGGGCCGGTCAGCGAGAAGCGGCACGATAGACCACAACGAGGCGGTGTCCAACGAAAGCAAATAGAGGAGTTGCAGGCGAGCCTGTTGCTGGCGGCTCTGGGCGTCGATCAGTGCGCCCCGGCGCGCGGCGACCTCCGCTTCGACCGATGCCAGCTCCAGTTCGGGCAACTTGCCAACCTTGACTCTCTCCAGTGATTCGGCGAGCTGCTGCTCGGCCAATGCCAGCGATCGCCCCTGGATTTCCTTCTCCTCCTGCGTGAGATAGAGGTCCCAGTAGCGCTTCTCGACAGAGGCGGCCACATCCTGCCCGACCTCCTTGAGCTCGGCGTCGGACATCTCCGCATCGATCCTGGCTTTGCGGAGACGGGCCAAGTTCGGCACGAAGCCGAAACCCTCCAGGAGGGATTGGGTAACGGTAAGCCCGAGGGTGCCCGTGTACTGATCCGTGTAAAGGTTCGAGACCGATCCGGTCATCCCCGCGGTGAGGGAAAGTGAGGCGCCGGTCGGGAGGTCTGCGGTGAGCTCGGCCGTCATGTCGAACCGCTCGTCCCGCAGCTCAAGAGGCATCGGCTGCGTACCCAAACGGCGCCGCGAGGTGATCTCGCTCTTCTCCCCGGTCACGCTGAGCACCGGATCGAATGCCGCGTGTTCCTCTCGAACATACGTTTTCATGATTGCGGTCTCAGCGCGTTGGATGGCCACGGTCGGGCTGTTCTCGAGAGCAAGCAGCACCGCTTCGTGCACCCCGATCCTGAGGGTGTCGGATACCTCAGTCGTGTGAATGGGCAAAACGCAGAGCGTGATGCCCGAGGCGTGAAGCGCGAGAGGGAGAAATGCCAGATAGGACAAGGCCTCCCGGAGCATCCGTACGGTTCGGCAGCAAGATTTCCTTCGCCGCGTTTTGGCATGACGAATCATGGCGCAGCTTCCTCGCCTCTTTGGCGGCGTCGCTGCTCGAATACCGAGTAGATGACCGGGATGAGCACCAGGGTGATCAAGCTTGCGCTGAGCAATCCGCCGATCACGACCCGCGCCAGGGGGGCCTGCGCTTCGCCGCCTTCGCCCAGCCCTAGGGAGAGGGGAAGCAACCCGAGTGTCGTGGTCGAGGTCGTCATCAGGATGGGACGAAGGCGATGGCTTCCCGAGAGGCGGATAGCTTCGAAGAGAGGCAGCCGTTCGCTTCGTCGAAGCTGATTCGTATGATGAACTATGAGGATGGCGTTGTTGACCACGATGCCGGTCAGGATGATACAGCCGATGAACGCCTGTATGCTGAAGATGGTGCCGGTCAGCAGCATCGTCAGCACGACGCCGACGAGCCCCATTGGAACGGCGAAGAGGACGACCAAGGGATCGCGGAACGATTCGAACTGGCCTGCCATGACCAAATAGACCAGGAATATGGCCAAGAAGAGGCCAAGAAGAAGCTCCCTGAACGCTTCCTGCTGCTCTTCATAGTCACCGCCGAAGAAGATGACGAAATCCTTTGGCACTGGAACGGTCTGGAGCTGTCGACGGATATCACCGATCACCGACCCCATATCTCTGCCCGTGAAGTTGGCTTCCACGGTGATGATCCGTTCCTGATCTTTGCGCTCGATGCGAACCGGCCCCTCCCGCTGAACGGTCTCTACGACGTTGCGAAGCACGACCGGTTCTCCCCTGTTGTTGATGACCGTCAAGTCGAGGAGCTCGTTCAGATCTCCGCGATCCCTCTCGCTCAAACGCGCCAGAATGCGGTACTGTTTCCCGCCTTCGCGATAAAACGAGGCCTGCGTACCGCCAATAGCGGTTTTTAACGCCTCGCCAATGCCTGACACGCCTACGCCCAGGTCGGCAGCTCTCTGACGGTCGATACGGAAGATCTGTTCCGGGCTCCCCTCTTCCCGGCTGATCTTCGTGTCGGTAATACCGGGGACTCTCTGCACCAGTTGATCGACACGGCTTGCGAGCAGATGAGCGGTTTCGAGATCGTAGCCACGGATCTCGATCGCGATACTCTGCGATGACGACCTGCCCATGCGCATGAGGAAAATGCCTCCGCCGGCACGGGTTCGGGCCGTCACGCCGGGCAACTCGGCGAGGGACCTGCGCAGGTCGTTGGCGGTCTGTTCGCTGCTGCGCCGACGCGCATTCCTCGGGACGAGACTGACACGAACCTCCGACATATGCCCGCCTGATGAGCGAAAGCCTCCGCCACCGATGCTCGCAAGAATCGACGTCGCTTCGGGGACCTCGGCGCGGACAATCTCCTCCACGGCACGCGTGGCCTGATCAATGATACCGAGCCGGCTTCCCACCGCGGTCTCGACAGTGATCCGTACTTCCCCCTCATCGGTGGTGGGCATCAGTTCCACTCCGATGAAGCGGATTACGATCAGTGACGCCACAAACAGAGAGAAGGCCAGGATCACGACCGTCCGTCTATGCGTCAGGGCCCAGCCGAGCAGGCGGGCATACCGCCGTTCCACCCGCCGGAACGTCTCCTCGCTTTGGGAGTAGATGCGGTGGAGGCGGCTCCCATTCTCGTGGGCCTCTGATGACTGGACGCGCAAAAAGCGCGAGGCGAGCACCGGCACGAGCGTGAGAGCCACGATGAGCGCGCAGAGCAGCGAAAAGCTCACGACATACGCCATCTGCTGGAACATGATTCCCGACATCCCTCTGATGAACACCACCGGGAAGAATACCACCAACGTTGTCAAGGTACTCGCCAGAATGGCCGACCAGACCTCGTCGGTGCCCGTGACGGCGCTTTGCATTCGGGGCATTCCTTCTTCTCGATGCCGGTAGATGTTCTCCAGCACCACGATCGCGCTGTCCACAAGCATGCCGATGCCCAGGGCCAATCCCCCGAAGGTGATGATATTCAACGTGAACCCGCCGAAATACATGAGGCCGAAGGCTGCAACGATGGAGATTGGAATGGCGGTGGCGATGATCAACGTACTCGTGATGTTGCGAAGGAAGAGGAAGAGAGCGAGGAGTGCCAGGGCGCCGCCCAGAAGGATGGCATTCCCCACGTTGTTGATGGATCGGCTGATGTAGACCGAGGTGTCGAGCAGCGGAAGCAGCCGAATCTGCGGGATGTCACGATTGATGTTGCGCATCTCCGCGCGAACACCTTCCGCCACCTTCACCGTGTTGGCGCCCGATTGTTTGTTGATGGAGATGCGGAGCCCCGGCTTCCCATCGATGCGGACCAGTTGGCGAACCTCTTCCCAGGAATCTTCGACCTGTGCGACATCCCCGACGCGTATGGGAGCGCCTCCCCGGGTCGTGATGACCGTGTTGCGGATCTCGTCAAGGTTGGTGAACTCCCCCAAGGTACGCACCAGCATCTCTACGTTGCCCTTCTCGTAGAGACCCGCCGGCACGTTGCGATTCTCATTCCGCAAGACCGACAGGATGGCATCGGTGGAGAGGCTAAGCGCCTTCAACTGGTCGGCGTGCAGATCGACATGGATTTCCCGATTGAGGCCGCCGCGAATATCTACTGCCGCCACACCGGGTACTCGTTCGAGCCGGTACTTCACCTGATCTTCCACGATTCGTCGAAGATCGAGTGGATTCAGATCGCTGGAGACGCTGAGCAACATGACCGGGAATGCCGAAAGATCGAACTTGCGGATCATGGGGCGTGAGATGTCTTCCGGCAGCTTTCCCAATACTCGGTCGATACGATCGCGGATGTCATTGGCTACGACGTCGAGGTCTGTCCCCCACGCCAAGGCGACGCGAACCTGGCTCCTGCCCTCGGTTGAGGTGGAGGTGATCTCCTCGACACCCTGTACCGCCGCGAGCGCCTCTTCGAGGGGGATCGTGATCGATTCCTCGATCTCTTCTGGCCCCACGTTTCCATAGTTGGTCACCACGGAGATGGTGGGATACGTGAACTCCGGCATGAGATCGATAGACAGGCGGGTGAATGAGACTACACCGAAGGTGACCACTGCCACGAAAACAATGCTCGTCAGGATGGGTCGACGAACCGATCCGTTCGCGATGCTCATTGCCGCTTTTTCCCCGAAAGAGCTGTCTTCTCGGCCGACATTCCCCCGCTCGATGGTTGCGGCAGGAGGACCGGACTGCCATCGTTCAAGAGGTGTTGCCCCAATGTCACCACGATACCCTCGATCACCGGACTCACAATCTCCGTGTCCTTTAGAGTCGTAATCCCCGTGACGATGGTCATCTGGCGAGTGATCGGTTCATCTCCCTCCACGACGAAGACCATCGTGTCTCCATCCCGGGTCACGACGGCTCGTGTCGGCACGTATTGCGCGTTCTGCTTCTTTGCAGTCACCACCTCAACACGTGCGAACATTCCGGGCTTGAGCAGCGAGGGATCGTTGACGATCTCGACTTCCATCTGCGCAACGCGAGTCGCCTCCTGCAGCATCGGCGCGATGCGAGCCACGCTGCCCGAGAAGCGTTCGGACGGGAAGGCGTCGACCCTGACCACCGCCGGCTGAGCGGTCTTGATGAATGCATAGTCACGCTCGATAACCGTGGTGCGAACGATGACCGAATCAATGCCAATGACGGATACTACCGCCGCGTTGGGGGCAAGCAGCGCTCCCTCATCCACGAAACGTTCTCCGACGAGTCCCGGTTTCGAAGCAGTCAACCGCGTGTAGCCCAGGCGAATCCGGGCCACCTGCAACGAAGCCTTTCGCTGCTCGATCTGGGCTTCCGCCAGCTGCAGGCGGGAATCCTGGGCCGTATAGTTCGCCACCGCCGCGTCTAGTTCGGACGGGGAAGCGATACCCTTGACCTGCAGCGATTCTACCCGCGTCTTCTCCTGGCTGGCCAGTCGGAACTGAACGCGGAACTCGGCGAGCGATGCTTCCGCAATCTTGAGGGCGGCCTCGGCCTCGAGAACTCCCTGTTGGTACTCTGCGTCATCGATCCGCGCGATGAGCTCGCCTCGAATCACCGCGTCGCCGATGCGCTTGTGGATGGCGATCAGGCGACCCGAGACCTTGGGGGCCACCACATACTGGTACTTTGGAAACACCGTCCCGGTGAACTGCCGCACTTCGCGGATCTCGCCGACCCGAACGGTGTCAACCTCCACAGCGACCGGAGGGCGCCTGGGGCGTCCCGAATTGTCTTTGCCGCCGGCGACATGACTGATGATGCGCCAGGCCGCCAATACGGCGAAGAGCACCGCGAGGCCAACAAGAATCTTTTTTCTCATAGTATGATCCAAATTCCTCGCTCCTCCACAATCCGGCGAGCGACTTACGCGGTCGCGTGAACTCGCATCTCTGAGCCCACAGCGGATTCTCAGGCTTTCAGATGATCTCCTTCCAGCACGGTTCAGTAGAGACGCCGTCTATTAGGGTTCCATGCTGAAACACCACCAGACTGACTTCCGATCCTTAGTGGTCTGGCTATTTCTTTATACCGATCTTGGAATGCGAGCAATCGTTCTTTTACTGCCTGTAGAGAGTCAAGGTCTTTCGGTGTAAGAATCTTTCGTTGGACGATCGAGAAATATATCTCGATCTGATTAAGTCAACTGGCGTGAACTGGCAAAGGGTTAGGGGACGTTCATGAAATTATTCCTTGTCATTCTGAGTTGGAGAGGGTCATACATTGGCATAAGGCCATGAACTGGACGGATAGACGCTCCTGATGCTGGTGCATTGCACATATCATCTTTCGGGGGATAGATCGGTGGAAGATCTTCCGCGATCCGCAAGGCGATCGCCTGCGGAGAGCAGTTGGTCAAGGAACGCGATCTTCATCTTGAGAAGCGAACGTTCTGATTTCATAGACGTCCCGGATATCCCCCCGGATACTCATCCGCAAACCATACCAACTCAGGATTCCTCGCAGCTTTCCATTTTGCCAACGTGCCTAGGGGTTCCGGAATCAGGGAAGGACGAAACAGGCCTGCCTTCAAGGATTCTCTTGTGTCTTGCGTACGCCCTTTTCCACCGACCCGAGCGGAAGACAAGCGCCATCAAGAGCCCCTGTGCCGCGTCAGAGGCGTTGATCCCCAGCCATACTCCGGTTGGACCCATTCCAACGGTCAGGGCCAACAGGTAGGCCACCGGAATACGGAAAACCAACTGCCCTATTGCAGTGACGATAGTAGGCGTGCGTGTATCACCCGCACCGTTCATAGCCTGCCCAAGAACAAGCGAAATGGCAAGGAAGGGGAAACTCACACCGAGAAACCTGAGGAATGAGGCGCCAACCCTGACCACCTCGAGATGGTCATTGAAGAAACCCACGAGGTGGGGCGCAAAGACAATGTATGCGGCAGCTGTCGGAATTGCGATGCATTCGTAATATGCAACTGTTTGCCAAACCGATCTTGCTGCCCGCTCAGGCTGATTGGCGCCCAGGTTCTGGCCGGCCAAAATCGAGGCTGAATTGGCGAAACCGAACCCGGGCACCATAATGATCATTCTCAGGCGAGCGCCTATGCCGTATGCGGCAAGAATCACCGGCCCGTAAGAGGCGACAAGCCGCATAAGCAGAAGGAACGATATCTCTCTAATCAGAACCTGTATTGAGGCAAACGAACCGATGTTGAGTATTCTCTTCAATATCACTGGGTTTGGTTTCAGGTTCTGGAGCTTCAGGTGGACTGTCGCGTGACCGATTGTGATGTGGATGAGAAGGAACATGACCCCCACACCCCTGCTGAAGACTGTTGCGGCTGCTGAGCCTGCGACTCCCATCTCCGGGAAAGGGCCGTATCCCATAATAAGCATAGGATCAAGGAAGATGTTTATCACGTTTGCCACGATAAGTGCCTTGAGGGGGGTCTTTGCGTCCCCGGCGCCCCGGATAGCCTGGTTTATTCCCATGAAGGCGAAAATGACGATTGACCATCCGAAGACAATCCGTAAGTACTCGGCGCCAAATACGAGCACACCTTCCGTCGCACCAAAGAGTGCCAGGAGCGGCTCTACCGCCCACAGCGCTATGGCAAGCATAATTGCAGAAGCCATGGCGCCAAGGAGAAGTGTCTGCCCAAGCACTTCATCAGCTTGCTCGTGGTTCTTCTGCCCCGTGCAGTGGGCAATCAGCGCTGTCGTGCCGATGGCTATGCCCATGACAAACATCACGAGAACGGACAAGACAACACCCGCTATGGACAGAGCCGCTACCTCCACATGCCCCAGTCTGCCCACGAAATAGAGGTCCACAATCGAGAAGAGGTTCTGTAAAGCGCCACTTATCATCATGGGTAGGGCAAGCTTCCAGATAGACCGAGAAATGCGCCCATCTATCAGACCTTCCTCAATGCGTCTTTGCCTTCGCTTGGGCACGGACAATTATCCTTTCAAGCTGGTCGGCTTCCTTCGCCGCTGCTTGCTGGTTCCGGGGGACGTTCTGCGGGTCAGGCGCAGATGAAGTTCGGCCCGCCACTGAAACGACCAATAGCCGGGCAGAGCTCCAAATCGCTGTTCAAAATATAACACAAACTGCGTATCTATGGGACGATGGTACCGAACGTATATAGGGGACGTTGGTACCGAATGTAACTTATGAATCCCACTGCCCGACGATTTCTTGCGCTGTTTGACTGATTGTTCCTTTCGCTACTATCCTGCTTATATAGGAAGTGCTTACTCCCAGGTGGCGTGCCACTTCCGTCGCGCTCATTCCAAGCTTCTTTTCGGCAATCTGAGCGACATCTCTGCGAGCTGCTCCTATCCCGCACTTCTCACCGGCTTTCGTCGCGAAGCGGGGAAGTTGGCTGCGTCTGCGAGGCTTGCGACCGAAAACAACGCAGTCGTATCCTCTGCGATACGGCGAGGAGGCCGAGGAAGCGTAACGAAGCAGGCAGGGCTATATCGGTGGTTGCAGTCGAAAACTGGTGAGAAGCCCGGGTTAGTTCACCATTTCACCAACAACAAAGCCATCGATGGCAAGACATATCAGAGCATATCACGAGACAATACTGGAGAATAAAGATGTGAGCCCAAGACGAGGATCTCGCATATTAAACATTAAAGATCAGACACCAGGCTTGGCACCCTAGAAGTAAGAGATACATTGGTCCCCTTATACTCATAGTACATTCTTCATGCATACTCATACACGGGGGTCTCAATGACCTTCGTGGGCTTTTTCCGGGTCTTGATCACCGCATGAATACGCTCGACGGTTTCGGGCGCGAAGTACTGCTCCCCGGTCTCCCGACACACCCGTGCCGGCACGTGCTTGATGAGGTAGAACTTGCCCTCATGCTCCAGTGTGTAGGTTACTTCAGTTTCAATCATCGTTTCTCTCATCATGTCACCTCGTTAATCCGCCTTCCGAATCCTCAAATCAATCCAGAGTTCCGGATCCGGCTCGTACACCGTGATAATCCTGATCAAGGGTCGTACCGGATAGCTACACTGAACATGAAGCGGCCGACCCGCATCTGTGAATCCCAAGACCAGACAACTCGGACCGTATTTGTCCTCGGGATAGTCCTCTATCACTTCACTTCGGTGTGATATCGCCTGCTCCAGTTCGGAGACGCTGATGTCACGCACGATAGTCTGATCCACCGCGTGCTTCGAGAACTCATACTGCCTCCGCACGATCTTGTCGCGAATATCGCCAAGCAATGCCATGCAATCATCCTATGCCATCGACTCCAGCGGGTCAATTCATGCACGCCCAATGTGCGTGAGCTGAGCTGCGCCGGGGTGTCCGCTCGAGCGAGTTGTTCGGCGGAAGCCGACGTCCGAACGAATAGCGTTCTATCCTGAGTGCTGTAAGTATGTCACATTCGCGGACGGAGGCAAGCGGTTTGGGAGCAGCATTCAGGATAGGATGTGTTGGACGGAGTCGGCTTCGGCAAGCTCAGGATAGGCCGTCTTCGCGTTGCGCCGCGTCGCGGGCCGTGGTGGGCCAGGCAAGGCGTTATGTGGTTCTCATCGGCGTTTTGTGGTCGGAGATGGAAGAGACGATGGTCGTGGGGGGACCTATGGAGATGATCCGGACATGCCCCATGATGTGTTGGGCAGATTGAGTAAGATGGCTCCAAGGTACCTTGATCCTGGGACAAACCAAGAGATCTCGTCAAACCAGACTGCCAAAGTCGGGCAACATAAGGCAGGGTCCGTCCCGCCTTCCAGCGGGACTACGTCGGTCCTCGAGCACTTGGTGTCGTGAGAGCCTGGTCCTGAACAACTCGTTTCTCGAAAACCGACATCGATCGGCAACGGAGGATTATTGCCAAAATCGGAGCTCAAGCTTTTCCCTTGACTTCTTCCTGGTACCCTCACCCCACTCGACTCTGGAAGGAAGAGAGATTCTTCGTTCCTGTGGGTCGCTCAGAATGACAGTGGTTATGGATACATATATATGGCGGTGTGTGTCATTCTGAGGAAGTGGAAAGAAAAGCGGATTTCTTGATCGCAAATTGAGGGATTGAATCCGCCAGCGGGCGATGCTCCAACATTGAGGAGACCGATCCTACGGCGAATACTCTCGCCAAGAATGCGAACCCTCAGGAGCCGACTAGGGCCATGGAGAGGGCCGGCCAGTAAGTGATGACGGCCAGTGCAAGCAAGAGGAGCGCGAGAAAGGGGAGACTCGCCGCATAAAGAGTAAGCATCGGTTTGTCGAAACGGAGACTGGCGATGAAAAGATTCAGGCCTACCGGTGGAGTGGAGTATCCAATCTCAAGATTGGCGAGGAAGATGATTCCCAGATGGATTGGATTGACGCCAAATTGGGTAGCCAATGGGATGATGAGAGGGGCCACGACGACCAGCGCAGAGAAAATGTCCATGAGGCAGCCGACCGCCAAGAGCATCACATTGAGAAGAAGGAGAAAGCCGATCTTGCTCGCCACATGTCCCTCCATGACTGCCAGGACTTTCATGGGGAGCTGAATATCCACGAGGTAGCTTGTGAGTCCCATTGCGGAACAGAGAATGATGAGGATTCCGCCGACAAGCACCATGCTTTCCCTGATGACTTGCACAAGCTGTGACAAAGCGAGTTCCTTCCTCACCACGACCGTGAGGATGAGTGCATAGGTTGCTGCCAAGGCTGCGGCTTCTGAAATAGTGAGGAAGCCTCCGTAGATGCCTCCAAGCACGAGTACCGGCAGTATGAGTTCTCCGAAGGCCTCTTTGAAGGCCCTCAGAAGCGCGGGGAATGATGTGGGTGTTCTTGGAATCCGATGCCTGCGCGCCGTGACAGCGGAATATACTCCCAGGAGCGATACCAAGAGAAGCCCGGGCAAGAGGCCAGCTCGAAAGAGATCATCTATCGGCACTTCAGCGATGAAGCCATAGATGATGAGTGGTAGGCTGGGCGGGAATAGAAGACCAAGGCTGCCCGAGGTGGTTACGAGACCAAGGCTGAACTTCTCCCGATACCCGGAACCTCTCAAGGCCGGCAGGAGCAGGCCCCCCAAGGCAATGATAGTGACGCCTGAGGCGCCTGTGAGCGCCGTGAACAACGCGGAAGCGGTCAGGCATGCGATTGCCAATCCCCCCGGAAGCCAGCCGAGCAAGGCCTGAGAGAGTGCGATGAGGCGTGTGGGGCCGCTTCCGGCGGCCAAAAGATAGCCCGTCAGAGCAAAGAGCGGTATCGGTGTAAGTGTCGAGGTGCCGGCCATGCGTGCCATTTCGATGATCACGGCACTGCCTGGTGAGTCTTGCGAAGCAAAACCAATCAGGGCCAGACCGGCCAGGACGGCGAATAACGGGGTTCCTATCAGCGCCAGGGCGATCAGAAGAATAGGCATCAGGTCATTGCCCGGATCGGCAAGGATAACTCGGCATTCTGACTTCCCATCTTTATCCCGCCGACGGCGGGACTATGCCTCCGGTGGGCACGGCATGCCGTGCCCCTACATGGGGAAAACAATTCCATGGCAAATCTGTGCGTCAAGACTGCGAACCTATTCCTGTGTGAACCCTAAGAGCTCTTGTATGGCACGGCCCCCCATGCGCAGCCCCAAACAGAGGAATCCTACTGGAATGGCCGCCAAAGCAATCCAGGTGGGCACGGCGAGAAATGCCATCCCACCGAACTCCCGCTCCATACGAAGGAAATCCAGAGCCCAGCGTGCAAGAAAGAGACATACTGTGGCCGCAGAGAGCGATGCCATGATATCGAACAGCGTGCGAGCTCTCCCTTTGAGAAGCCGGGGAACTAGATCTATCCGTATGTGTCGTTCTTCACCAGCGGCTTTGAGAGCGCCCAAAAACGTGATCCACAGCACGAGATAACGAGAGAGCGGCTCGAGCCAGAGGAGACCGGTATGAAAGAAATTGCGTAGGAAGAACTGCGCGAGTCCGCTCAGGAGAAGAAGCGCAACAAGGAGAACGAGAAAACCAGTCTCCAATGCATTGAGGATTCGGGTGATCTTGTGGCGGAAATTATCCTCGGTGTGCCGAGTCATTCTGCCGTACGGAACTCCGAGAGCGCTGTTATCACCTCGTCGAGGAGCCATTGAGGATAGAGTTGGCCCACCAGTTCCCGGCGCACCTCACGACCAAGCTCCCGGAACAAGACGATGTCATCTTCGGCCACGGGGATTGGTTGTATGCCTTCCTCAGAGAGCACCTCGAGCGAGATGACCTCCTCGTTCCGAGTGACAGGCTCCAGCCTGTTCAGATGGTCTTGGAAGAGGCGCAATGTCATCTCTCTATCAACAGGTTTTAGCTTATTGAGGAATTTTGATGAGATTACTACTCCGCCCGTGGAGTGGGTGATGGGGAGGTCGGTCATGCATGATACTCGCGTGAACCATTGGAGAGACACGGCAGCGGTGGGTGAGCTGTACGCCACGTTTATGACCCCGGTCTGCAGGCTTGTGAGCACCTGCGGGAGTGGAAGCGGGATCGGGCTGATATGCAGTTTTGCGAAGAGGGCGGATGCCAGGGGGTCGGTCTCCCATACCCATGGTCTTGACTTCCTCAATGCGTCGACTGATGAGATAGGTTCCTTTGAGAAGAGATAGACCATGCCGACACTGGCCCAGCCGGCCAGTTCGAATCCCTGCTCGCGAAACATGGCCCGCAAGGTGTCATCAACCGCAGCAAGAACGGCGTCGTATTCCTCCAAGCTGACAAAAAGGAACGGCGTATCCAAGACCCTCATAGCAGGAACGATCTCCCCGAGCCCATTCCCAGTGAAGCCCGCAGCGTGAATTTGGCCGATGCGGATTTTGCGGAGTACGTCCCGCTCGTCTCCGGCAACTCCTCCCGGGTAGAACTTAATCTTTACTCGTCCTTCCGTGCTGTCAGCCAACTCATCGGCCAACTCATGCATCCGTTTCATCCAACTCGTTCCTTCCGGCGCCAACGATGCGAATTTCAGATATGTACTGTGGGATGGGGCTGTCAGGGCGAGAGTCAGCATCAAAGCCAGCAGAGAATTACGACGCAAGAAGCTCACAGTTCCTCCTCGAGGATACGTGCTAGCAGATGCTTTGCACGCGCCATTGCCACGGTATTTGTCAGTGTAAGTTGTTCCGGATGAGGATCCTTATTCTCCAACAAGAATCCGATGGTTTCTTTTGCCTCTTCCTCTCGCCCCGGGAGTGTTGCGAGAAGCGCGGCCTTGTAATACAGGGCCAAGAGGAAATGGCCTTCGGAAATCCGGAGGGCTTCATCTATGCGCTGCAGACCGAGATCGGGGTCTCCTCCCGCAGGCGGAGGTTTGGCGCCGAGAAGAACACCGGCAAAGAGGTGGGGCCCTCCATGATAGTAGGAACCATCAAGCTGGAGAACTCTGTCCATCATTGCCTCTACACGTGCCAGTGCTGCCAGGTTTCTTGGATTGTCGAGGCCGAGACGGATGGCGCCGGCCCACGCCTGGGCAGTCCAAAAGAGGAGAGGGACATCATTCTTGCCCAGACGAGAGATGGCTTGCTCGGCATCTCTGTATTTCCCTTCACGGATTATCGTTCCACCAGGGAGAGCCATAAGACCGTGGTCTTTCGCTTTCAGGTAAAGGGTCACCGCTCTGCTGTGGTCCGACTCCTCCGCAAATGCGATGGCGTACCCCGAATAGATCTTGGATGCGAGGAGCCGCGCACGGTGATCGGAAGGAAGCTTCCGGACAATTGCCTCGAGGAAGAGCATGCCGGACGGTAGTCCGTCACGGATAGTCTCCAGATCGGAGCTGGCATTTACGGAGAGCTCCATCTCTTCCAGCACAGGTAACATGCCGCGCATCGTCATGCCTGTGGTCACGGAACATGATGTGCCCAGAACAATCGTGAGCAGTAGCAAGAGCAATCGCTTCAAGGGAACCCTCCAGGGGCGAGAGAATCCGGTGACCGGAGCTTCTTCTGGTCGCCGTTCTGCGAAGCATATGAGTTCGTACTATTTACACACTGACCTGTTCGGCGTGTCGGGGCACGATATGTTACCATACTTCCGAATAGGCCACTGCGCCTGAATATGCCGACTCCTTTCCTTTCGGGAAAGGGTTGCGGGACCATACGCCACCGGTCCAAGGGAATGGGAATGTCGAGGCAGGAGGTGTCTTTAGCCTCGTTGACGGCTGACGGATACGTGCTCACCAGTTATGTTCTGAGGGTCTAATCGGATGATTGCGAACAGGCATGTCTCATAATCTTGTGTGCGGGAGCGTGGCTCCAGCCTTCGAAAGCGCAAGCGTGGCTTGCGCACTCCAAAGATGCTTGATGCCATTGATTGTGTTTGAGTTTGGAAAGGATCGGTATTAGATGCCCAGTACAGTCCTGTTCTGTCCTGCTGACGGTGTTCATTCCGACGAGTGGCCATCCAAGCTGGAAGCGTTGCTCAATCGGCTCGGTCTTCCCAAGATGGGCAGAAGAGGTGACCTGATCGGTATAAAGGTGCATGTCGGCGAGGGAAAAAAAAGCAGCTACCTGGGACCGGAACTTGCCGCCGGGGCTGCGCGAGGGATTACTGCTCTCGGTGCGAAACCGTTTTTCACCGACACATGTGTTCTCTACCGATCCCCCCGGGCAGATGCAGTAAGTCATACTCGACTTGCTGCCGAGCACGGCTATTCTCTCGAGAGCGCAGGAGCTCCTTTCCTCGTTGCTGACGGTCTCACAGGGGCCTACGAGGAGGAGGTGGCGATCCCTGTGGATGGCGGGAAACGCCTGATGGTTGCAGGCCTGGCCAGACGAGCCCGGGGGTTCGTGGTTCTTGCACATCCCACAGGTCATATCATTACGGGCTTGGGATGTGTGATCAAGATGCTCGGCATGGGGCTCGCTTCCCGAAAAGGCAAATTGGCCATGCACTCGGTTGCCAAGCCATTCATTCGGCGAAAGGCCTGCATTGGCTGTGGCGAGTGTGCGCTTTGGTGCCCTGTGGACGCCATCACCCTTGAGAAAGGCAAGGCACAGATCGATTCCTCGCGGTGCATCGGATGTGGGGAGTGTTTGGCCATGTGCCGATCTGCTGCAATCGGGTTTGACTGGAAGGTATCATCCGAGTCCTTGCAGAGGAGGATTGCGGAACACGCGCTTGCGGTGGTGCACAGGAGGGAGGATCGATTCATCCATGTGGCGATTGGTCTCCGCATCACCAAGGATTGCGACTGTATGCAAGACCCGGGGCCTGTGCTGTTTCCCGATATCGGGCTTCTGGGTTCCGCGGATCCGGTTGCCGTTGATCAGGCCATCTTGGATTTGATAAAGGAAAGATCCGGGAAGCGCTTGGCGGAATGGAGCTATCCGAAGATAGATCCCACGATCCAGCTTGCTCATGGAGAGGCAATTGGCCTCGGAAGCAGGGCCTACAGGCTTGTTGAGGTGGTCTGACCCATGGGAATTCTGAGCAGATATATGCTCCGGGAGCATGTTTCCCCTTTCCTGGGAGCTTTGGCAATCCTGACCTTCGTCATGATCATGAATCATCTGCTCAAAGTGTTCGACCTCCTGCTCGGCAGAGGGGTGCCTTTGTGGGCTGTTATCCGTCTGCTCTTTCTCATGCTGCCATTCACTTTTGCGCTCACCGTGCCCATGTCGGTGCTTGTGGCCACACTCATGACATTCGGAAGACTGAGCTCTGATGGCGAAACCGTGGCCGTCAGGGCGAGCGGCACTAGTCTCGGGCGGCTTCTGATTCCTGTACTGGGCGCCTCACTGGTGCTCTCGTTGCTCATGGTCTATTTCAATAACAGTGTCCTCCCCCAAGTGAATCATCAGTACGCAGCTCTCCACTCGGATATCAGCAGAAAGAAGCCCGCCGTGAACATACGGGTAGGCGTGTTCATCGACGACTTTCCCGGCTACCATATCCTGATCAGAAGCGAGAACACAGATACGGGTGAGTTGCGGGGCGTGATTATCTACGAGGATGGTAAAGGGGAGGAGGGGCCAAGGGCAATCGTGGCCCAGCGTGGGCGTCTCGAATCTCGACCGGAGCTTGATATGCTGACCCTTCACCTCTTCGACGGCGAGATCCACGAGATAGACCCGGAGAGTCCCGGGCGATATAGGCGACTTGGATTCAAAAAAAACAGCCTCCATCTTTCTGGTCTTCACCTGACTCTTGAGCAACGCGAGCGGAGTTACAGGAGCGATAGAGAGATGACTTCCCATGATATGGAGGAACGGATCGTCGGATTTCGGGGGGAGATTCGAAGCGTGAAAGAGCGAATCGTACGGATTGTTGATGAGAGGCTGGGGCGGACACTGGGACCGCTCTGGCCTATTGCCCCGAGTACCTCGAAAGACACACCGTACGGCCCACTTGCCGAGCGGAGTTTCTACATGAAACTTCAAAATGAAGACCAGGCAATCCAGTACAAGCTAAGGGATATCAGCAGGTATCAGGTTGAGATACAGAAGAAGTACAGCGTGGCGTTCTCATGTATTGTGTTCGTCCTCATTGGCGCGCCAATTGGGATCATCACGAGAAGAGGAGGGATTGGGACAGGTCTTGGCATCAGCCTCATTTTTTTTGTAATCTACTATGTCTTCCTCATAGGGGGGGAGGAACTCGCCGACCGTCGCTTCATTTCTCCCGCAGTTGCCATGTGGGGAGCGAATGTCGTCGTGGGGGCGGTGGGTCTCTATCTGGTGGCGGTTATTTTCTTGGAATGGGGACCTGGTCGATGGAGCTGGAGGTCAATCATCCAGCCTCGTCGCTCTCTGGTGGAGAGTGTACAAAAAGAAGGCACAGGCCAGGATGAGTAGGCATCACCCCAGGGCCACAGTTGCGCTTGCCTGCCGGCAGGCAGGTAGCGAAGCGGAGCCATGCTCATGATGGGCACTTTTGATCGTCATGTCGCATGGGAATTCCTGAGAATACTCTCAGTGTCATTGGGTGCTTTTATAGTGATTTTTTTGCTTGTTGATATTCTTGATAATATCGATACCTACATCGATAGACGCGCTCCTCTGAAGGCAGTAGTCATGTACTACGTGTATCTCTGTCCTTATATCATCGTCCTTACGTTGCCGGTCGCCACTCTTCTTGCATCACTCCTCTCGGTTGGCTCCATGGCGCGGAGCAATGAATTGGTGGCCATGAAAACAAGCGGAGTCAGCCTCTACCGATTGCTGGCGCCCCTTTGGGGGATCGGGCTTGCGCTCAGTATCCTCGTTGGCTTCCTGGGAGGCTGGATCTATCCCGAGACGAATGCGAGAATGGAGCGAATCAAGAGGCATGAGATTGAAAGGCGGCGCACACGGGGGAGCGAGCCCAAACGGAATCTAGTCCATCAAGATGAGGCGGGGAGAATCTATCACGTGAATATGCTCCGCGCTGATAGGGGGGACGCTGAAGGCATCTCGATCATATCTGGCAGTGACGGCACCGTGGATTGGCGAATCGACGCTCAGCGCGGCAGGTATGTGAATGGCTTATGGAATCTAGGATCCGGCCTGCTTCGCGTGTTTTCTGGGCATGTTGAACATGTGGCGCCGTTTCGGTTTCTACGTTCCGCCAACCTCAGTGTGCCTCCTATCGATCTCTTGGGCAAACCCCAAGAGCCGGAGGAGATAGGCGTCAGTGATCTGAAACGGCTTATCAGAAGGATGCAACGGAGCGGGTTATCGACCGCCAAACAGGAGGTCGAGCTCAACCTCCGCTTCAGCTTTCCCCTTGCAAACTTCCTGATGGTACTCCTTGGCGCACCTCTTGCTTCAAATCCGCGGCGATCGGGGTTGGCGCTCAGTTTTGGGCTCTCCATTGCGATCAGTTTTGCTTTTTTCGGCACAGTAAGAGCCTGCCAAGCGTTGGGACATCATGAAACGCTCCCACCGGCTGTTGCTGCCTGGATTCCCGACATTCTGTTTCTTGTTGCAGGCGCATGGATTCTGATCAAAGTGCGCAAATGATATCCACTCGAGCTGGGTGACTGTCGACGGTTTCTCTCCTCTTTGTCCTAAGGGTTCGCATGTCTCATGGAATGCTTCTCTTCGTGGAAGGGGCGATACGACGTGCAGGATAGCCAAAGGTGGAGCCGACTTCTTCTTGCAGTACTGCTTGTGGCGGGAATTCTGCTTGGGCTCGCATTCTGTCTGGTGGTGCCGGTGGGTGAGAAACCAGACGAGCCGAGCCATTTGGCAAGGGTGTTGCACCTGGCTCGATACGGCGAGGAGCCCCATGCTTACGGTGATGAATTTTTCCCTGGCGTGGTGACCTACGAGGCGGTGCAACCATCTTTGTACTATCGGATGGCTGCGCTTGTGGCAAAGGCTCTGCCTGACATCTCGTGGACCGTGAGACCATCACCTTTGTTTGGGTGCATGGATGGAAGTCGCCATTTCATCCTCGAGGGATCGCACCGGGGCGATCCTCCGATCCTTGTTGTGGTGATCCGATTGCTCGGCCTGCTTGCCCTCCTCTTGTCTGGCCTGTTGGCGTACCTCTGTGGCCTGTATCTGTTTGGTGATGCGCGGTTGGCTCTCCTGGTGTTGACCCTGCATCTTCTCATTCCCCAGATCCTTTTCATCTCCACATCCGTATCAAATGATGGAGCAGCGATACTCGCAGGAGGGCTCGTCATGGCGGCTGCCGTATTCGTGAGATCTTCGCGCCCATTCTGGACCGCAGCGATTTCAGGAGCCATTGCCGCCATCATGATCTCCGTCAAAGTGAACTTGGCAGCTTACTTGGTCACTGTTCCAGTGATGCTTATCATGTGGCGTCCGAACAAGTGCAGAAGGGTGCTCTCCGGATATCTGCTGGGCGTACTGATTGTCGTTGCTGCTGGTCTGCTTCTCACCGGATCATTGGCGGGGCAGGAGTTATCCTCATGGAGAATGAGAATAGGCTCACAGGCCGTACAGCTTGTGAGGAAGGACTACCTTGCGTCCCTCTCCTCGCTTCTATCCTCATACTGGGCGCAGTTTGGCTGGATGGACATCGATGTTGCGTGGGGGGTGCGGGCTCTCTGGGTGGCGATACTTGCTTTGGCAACCATAGGATGGTCCATGGGCACTTATCGGGCTCCGGTCCCCATCTGGCCCTTGTGGATTCCTGTTGTGGCGGTGATTCTTGGCTGGATGATGACCCTTGGTTCGACTAGCCAGCTCCAGGGGAGATTTCTGTTTCCCTACGCAGGACCAATAGCCATTCTTCTTGTTCGGGGGCTGGCGGGTCTGCGTGTATCTCGATGGTGGGTAGCGCTACCCCTCTTGTGTGGAGGCGCTGACGTGGCATGTATTATGCAACTTCAGCACATGTATGGCTTATCTTCCCTTCCTGAGAGAGGAGAGATGGACGCACATCAATGCTATGCAGATAGAGTAGTTCTCTATTCACTCTCCTCGGGGTCGGAATTGGGGCAGAGTTTCTACTGTTGTAGAGCCGGGCTCTGTGCCATTGACGTCATGTTTGAGGGTGCGCAGAAGCGCGGCGGCGTCGTCTATCTTGAGGTGGTGCACGAGGAGAGCGGTAAGGTATTTCGAACCACTCAGCTTCCGTTGAGTAGTCTCGTGAAGCACGGATACACACGATTCGAATTCGCGCCAATTGCGAAATCCGCACACCGTGGGCTTTCGTTTCGTATCCGGCTCGAAAAGCCGGACTCTTCAGGGGATCTTTCGCTTCGCTTCGCGCTTGGCAATCCTTACCTCGAAGGTGTGCGCCTTGAGGATGGAGAACCGCGGGGAGGAGATTTGAGGTTTGTGATCTGGTGCAATGAACGTCATCACGAGGAGGTTTTTCTACAATGAATATCAAATGGTTGATCTTCTTTGTCTTGGTGGTCGGGTTGCTCGCCTCTGTGGGCAACTCACTCTGGAAATCCATGGATTTCGACAGCAAGTTTTCGGCATATGTGCAAAATGCCGTCGGGGAGGCCCCGGATGCGATTCACTACAGGATTCGCGAGATTGCCGCCGAGGCGAACATCACACTCAAGGAAGATGCCATTCTCATCGTGCCTTTTCAGCAGGGATGGGAGGTCACGTGCGTCTATGATGTCCAATTGGGCTTGGGCGGCTTCTCATACACATGGGCAAAGGAGGTGGTGGCGCGAACTCGGTACGGCGGATCCGTATCAATTGGCGTTTCCCCCAGCACACAGGTCTAGCGCAATGCGATCTCGAGGCATGTTTCCTGACAGCCTGACATCGATTGCCTGCGCCCTTCTCGTCTTTTTTGCGGGGAGTCCTGGGACGGTTCATGGCCAGGTGGCGCCTATGGCTGAGCTGCACTGCAATGATGCCCAAGGGATACCCGCAGCACCCTATGAGATAGGAACACTGGTACAGATAGCAGGTGTCATCACTGCGGGCACGGGAACATTTTCCAATATCCGAACCGAACTCTATGTGCAAGATGACACGGGGGGCATGCTGCTCTATCGCAGTGATTTCATGTGGCAGGCTACGCTTGGTGACAGCGTGCTGGTCACGGGAGAGATCGCCCAGTACAAGGGAACCACGGAGGTGATTCCCTCCGGGCTTGAGATCATTGCTTCGGGACTAACCCCGCCCGAACCGGAGATTGTGACGTGCAGTATGATAACACACGCATTTGGCACAGATTACTGCGAACCTGACGAGAGCAAGCTTGTTCGTGTTCTTTTTGCCACCTATGACGAGAACACCGAGACGATCACCGATGCCAGCGGTTCGTGCATCCTCTACATAGATTCCGACACGGGGATAGAGTTGTCATCGGGGACCTACCATGTCACAGGCATTGTGAAGCAATGGGATCCTTCCTTGCCGTACACCGGGGACTACGAGCTGCTCCCGCGTTTTCAAGGGGATATCGAAGGCACAGGAGGACCACAGTTCATTACTGAGCCGGTGGAAGGGAATATCACGCCTACCGGTTTTGCTGTTTCCTGGCATACGGACGTGCCATCATCCTCCATGTTGCTGTGGGGAATTGATCAGGCAGGAGATCTGGGAGTCATCGAGGATTCCACCCAAACCACCGCTCACTGTATCACCGTCACGGGTCTCGAACCTGCGACCATCTACCGGCTCCAGGCAGCAAGCAGCAATGTCACAGGGGAAAGCAGAAGCCCCGTCTGGTTTGCCTCGACCGCGTCAGCGCAAGATTGTAGCGGGAAGATTACCGTATATTTCAATCAGGCAGTGGAGACAGAGTATGCCACGCATCAGTCAGCCCATGGCGAGGTGTCTCTGCAGCGAAGGCTCCAGGATCGAATCAACGGAGCATCCTTCTCTATCGATGCGTGCTTTTATTATCTCACGGTGCCCGAGATTACCACGGCGCTCATCAGTGCCAAGAATCGAGGCGTTCACGTAAGGGTTGTCTACGAGGCGGACTCTGAGGGGCAGGAGATCGATCGTCTGCGAAATGCCGGGATTCCAGTGCTTGCCGATGATAGCGGTGACAATGATGGCTCTGGATTGATGCACAACAAATTCCTTATCTTTGACTACAAAGACCGGTCTTCCGCGGCGGATGATTATGTGTGGAGCGGCTCGGCGAACGTGACGCATTATGGCTTCTATGAGAATGCAGAGAACGTAATCCTTGTCCAGGATCAAGCGCTGGCAGGCGCCTACTCCGCGGAGTTTGAAGAGATGTGGGGAAGCCCGGATGCGCTGCCCTCGGAAGATGACGCCCGGTTCGGTCGTCGCAAGACGGACAATACGCCACACCGATTCCAGATTGGAGAGGCGTCCGTGGAGCTCTACATGAGCCCCAGCGACGGGGTGGCATCTCGATTCATGGACTACATAGGTACTGCGGAGCGCGGCCTATACTTCGCCATCTTCAATTTCACGAATGATGACTTTTCTTCTTCCATGGAAGAGGCCCGGAACGCGCATGGGCTCAGGGTGGCCGGGATTTTTGATGATGGGCAGGTTGGCTCATCCAGCGAGTATTGGCCCATGAGCGGGCAGGGCTCGGGAGCGTGGTCCCCTCCCGCGGATGTACACCTGCTGGGGGCATTTCCCTCAATGCACCACAAGTATCTCCTGGTCGACGCGGATAATATTGGCGATGATGGCGCCGTGGCCACGGGGAGCTACAATTGGACGCGTAGCGCCGAAACCCAGCATGATGAGAATGTGCTTTTCATACACGATGCACGAGTGGCGAATCTTTACCTTCAAGAATTCATGGCCAGATACCATCAAGCGGGAGGATCCGATACTCTTGCCTTGTCAGTGACCCAGGAATCCTCCCCAGAGCATCTCGTACTTGCGATTGGCCCCAATCCCTGGATCCATGGGACGCGGCTACTCGTCTATGCTCCAACTCTTACGCGTGTTGCACTTTACAACATGGCCGGCCGACGAGTGCTGACCAGACAGCTGGATCCAGGATCGGATACTGTTGAACTTGAGTGGGGCGCGGTAGGGAGCGGTTCGCATGTACTAGTGGCGTATGGTCATTGGGGAAGGATGACGCGTCGGATAGTCTGCTATCGTTAGTTAGCCGGGACTGGATAGAGAGAGGCCCGCCACAGAGGCTCGTGGCGGGCCTTGGCGAAGCGCTACTCAGTAGTGACTTCTTTTGCCGCCTTCTTGAGAGCCTCTTCCTTCTCTTTGATGTCCGCCTCAGCTTTCTCCTTCAGTTCTTCCGTCTCACCCGCCTCCTCGACCGCTTCGGTTATTGTCGTGTCTACCGCTGCTTCTTCCACAGCAGGTGTAGCTACGGCGGGAACCTCAGCTTTTTTCACCGCGGGGGCTTTGGCCGCGGGCGTTGCGGCCTCTTCCGCCTTTTCTCCCGCGCAGGCGATGGTGAGAACAAGAACCCCAAGAATGACTATGGACCACCGTGCAAGCATAGGTTCCTCCCTGGACAGTGAGTGGGTGGGCCAGTACCACGGGCTGTGATAACGCACCGTTGAACTCTCTCAATATAGGGAGGTCGTGCCTCGAACTCAAACAAGGAAGACGATGCACCCGCCAGATGATGCCTCCTAGCCCGGCAATGTGCATAGGGGATCTGAAGATCGCGGAATGTGTTTCAATCACAGACGGACTGGAATCCATGTTCTTTCACCGGGTGGATTGAGCATGGAGGTTTTGGGGCGTACAAGAAGAGTTGTCTTGACTTGCGCCCTGGTCCCGGCAATGATAGCTCACATGTGCAAGCCGATCCCGTATCCCAATGATGTACGACAGGAGCCGTGACATGGAGCTCAAAAGGATCGATGAGTTTCGCTGGGAGATACCAAAAACGGGCTCGATGCGGGTTCCGGGAAGGATCTATGCATCACCGTTTCTTCTTGAGGGGATTGTCTCCGACCGTGCACCACTCCAGGTGGCCAATGTCGCGCAATTGCCCGGCATCGTGGGCTATAGTCTGGCCATGCCGGACATCCACTGGGGATATGGTTTCCCTATTGGCGGCGTCGCGGCATTCGGTCTGGAAGACGGCATAATCTCTCCCGGCGGTGTTGGCTATGATATCAACTGTGGTGTACGCCTCCTCACGACGCGGCTTGAGAGGGGTGATGTGGCCCCGCGGATCAAGGAGCTGGTGGATGCATTGAACAGTTCCATTCCCAGCGGTGTGGGTGTTTGTTCTCAGCTTAGGTTGAGCAACCGTGATGAGGAGTCGGTGCTGACCCGAGGGGCGAAGTGGGCGGTGGAGCACGGGTATGGAACTCTGGCTGATCTCACGAGCATCGAAGAGGAAGGCTGTATGGATGGTGCAGATCCTGCGGCATTGAGCCCACGGGCACTGCAGCGAGGAAGGCCGCAGTTGGGAACCTTGGGTTCGGGGAATCATTTCGTCGAAGTGGCCTATGTGGATACGATTTTCGATGACACGGCGGCTGTCGCCATGGGGCTTGAGAAAGGCACGGTGACGGTCTCAATCCATTCGGGATCGCGAGGTTTGGGGTACCAGGTTTGTGACGACTATATACGCGTTATGGTGAAAGCCGCAGCAAGCTATGGAATCTCCCTCCCCGATCGGCAGCTTTGTTGTGCACCGATCGGCTCACGGGAAGGGGGCGACTATCTCAAGGCTATGTGTGCAGCAGTGAACTATGCCTTTGCAAATAGGCAGCTTCTTGCACATCGTGCCCGAGTCGTCTTCAATCGGATCTTCGGGGAGAGAGAGGCAGGGGTGACGACGGTGTATGAGGTTGCGCACAACATCGCAAAGATCGAGGAGCATGTTTTTGCCGGGGAAAGACGAAAGCTATGCGTCCACAGGAAAGGCGCGACCCGGGCCTTTGGCCCCGGGAGGCCGGAGGTTCCCGTCCGATACCGGGCACTTGGACAGCCTGTTCTCGTGCCTGGCGATATGGGGAGATCTTCATACGTGCTTCTTGGCAAGGCGGGAGCTATGGAAGAAACATTTGGCTCGGCCTGTCATGGTGCGGGACGTGTACTGAGCAGGAAGAAGGCGGTTCAGCGCGCCAAGGGGAGGTCGATCCCCGATGAGTTGGCCAGCCAAGGCGTATACGTGACTGCCACCGGCAGAAGAACGCTTCAGGAGGAGATGCCCGATGCGTATAAGGATGTGTCGCGCGTCGTGGAAGCGGTGGAAGGTGCCGGCTTGTGCACGGCGGTTGCGCGGCTGCGCCCCATGGGATGCCTGAAGGGATGAGGAATCCCTTGGTAAGCAACGCCTTCTGTGCCGACTCACGCTTTGGTCTCCCTGAACGGAATGATGGAACATCCAGTACCCCAGATGCGCAGCGTCGCGGAGCCAAGTTCTCGCGCGCGGCCATTCTTTTCCTCACCGCCGTTGCGGTGATCATAGGCTGCAGCTCGGCACGCTTCAATACGTACTACAATGCCAGTAAGCTCTACCAAGAAGCGGAAGATCTCTCCAAGTCCAGGAACAAGGGTTCGAAACCATCGGGAACGGAGGACACAAAGCTGAACAATTGCCTGGACAAGTGCCGCATCATCATAACCCGCTACTCTGAGAGTGGGCTTGTTGACGACGCGTTATTCCTCATGGGGAAAGCATTCGTCCTCAAACAGTCACACAGCGCAGCGGCCGATAAGTTCTCGGAATTGAGAGAATATTTCCCCGAGAGCCCCTTTGTGGACGCTTCGTATTACTTGGAGGCGAAAGAGCGAAGCGAACTGGAACAGTGGGCACGAGTCGAGAATCTCTTGAAGATCCACCTTCAGAAAGGCGATAGGTGGACCGTTTGGCAGGAACGGAGCGCTCTACTCCTGGCGCAGATTGCAGAATGGAACTACGCCTACGAACGCGCCCTGGGGCATGTGTCGGATCTCCTTGGGCGCGCCGGTCGCAAAGAGGTCATCGGACAGGCGTATCTGCTCAAGGGGAGGTGTCTGCGGGAGGTTGGGAGGCTCGATGACGCGGTGGACGCCTTTGCCGTGGCCTTCGATCGGGCCTCCACACGAGAGGATCGTTTCGAAGGCCAGATCGAAAAGGGCGAGACACTGGCTCTTCTTGGGCGGGGAGAAGAAGCCCTGACGACGTTTCGTGAGTTGAGTTCCATAGCTCGTGTCGACTCGGAGCTTGCCCAAGTAGGGCTTTCCGTGGGGAAGAGCTGGCTCTCACTCAACGAGTTTCGGGAGGCCGAGGAAGCCTGGAGGAATGTGATACAAGCCTATCCTCGAGAAGGAGCAGCCAAACGTGCCATGATGGAATTGGCAACCATGCTGGAAACAAAGGAACATGAGCTTGGAGCCGCACTGAAAGAGTATGAGGAACTCTCAAAACAGGGACGCCCGCGGGCATTGGTGGAAGAGGCGGGAAGAAGGGCAAAAGCGCTGCGGAAGGTACTGGAGCTGACTGAGGCATTGAAAGACAGTTCAGCAGAGTTGGGCGCAAGGCTCATGGAGTTGGCGGATACCTATCTATTCAGCTTGGAACTGCCAGACAGTGCCTCCCGATACTATCACTTGGCGCATGAGGAATTTCCTGAGAGCAGTTGGGCGGCCCGCGCGCTTTATGTAGAAGCATGGATTCTGGGGCAGGGGGATGATTCGTTGGCTCTGATTTCTTCGGAGCTCACCGAGCGGCTCGTTTCTGATTATGGGTGGTCGGCTCAAGCGAGAACGGTGCTCGCGGACCGTGGAGATATCCCCCAGATTGCACAGGGGATGAGTGAGTCAATGTGGCTTCTTACCCAGGGGGAAGCATGGTGGCTGTACATGGATGACCCCCGCGCAGCCCTGGAGACTCTTGGTCAAGTCTCGGACTCATTCCCGAAATCGCCTGAAGCGTCAAAGGCGTTGTTGGCGTGCGCATGGATCTGCTCGGAGAGCCTCCATGATACTACAGCAGCCAAATCGTATTTGGAAAAGGTAACAGAACTCTATCCGAAAACCGAGGAAGCGCGTCGGGCAGCCACGGAGTTGGGTGTATCCCTGACTCACAAAACCCTGCCGTATGACATCCCGCCTTCTCTCGCCTGCATTGACACGGTGACATGCGAGGAGATTGCCCCGGTAGATTCTCTGCATAGACTTGGTGTAATCGATGTTCGTGTGCTGGTAGATGCCACTGGCGAGGCGAAGAATGTGGAGCTCGTGAAGGGGACTGGCTCACTGCTCTGCGATGATGCCGCCATGCAGGCAGCTCGGGGCGCCGAGTATGCACCTGCACTGAAGGATTCGTCAGGGGTTGAAGCATGGTTGGATATTGGCGTCCCCTTTATTCCCACGCGGCCGGCACCGCAGGATAGCACCGAAAGTTAGGGTTCGCATTTCTCGGGATGCTTCATTCTCTCGTTTTGCGGTCTCGGCCCAACATAGCGGCTCACGATAGGAATAGAGAATTCCGTAGAGAGATCCCGGAACTGTGACACCACCCTCTGTCATTGCGAGGAGAGTAGCGACGAAGCAATCCCGCGCGGTACGCGGGATCGCCGCGCGGAGTTTATGCTGAGCGAAGTCGAAGTGCTCGCGATGACCCCCGGCACGGCCTAAATCATTGCAGGGAGGGTTCCGAAAGCGTAAAGCACTTCCCGGTCTATTTTGAAACATCCCCAGGCTTCTTCCGAGACTTCGCCCGGAAGAAGAATCATCGAACATTGGACGATCAACGCCGAAGTAGGAGTCTGGATGCGAGGCAAACGTTTCTTGTTTCATGACCCGCCAGGAAGAGCTTGCTGTTTCATGGAACGACGCGGCATCTGGGTGGGAGTGATCTGTGTTTTTCTGGTGGGAGCAGTGTGTTCCCTCTTTGACGCCTGTCCGTGCTCCTCTTTCGGGAGCCTGCGTCCGTGCGCATTTTGGGCATCTGCAGTGGCCGAGGAGGCATCAGGAGATCATTTCGCGGCCCTTGACGATTCACTCCTGTGGCCCATGAGCCTGCCGCCGCGCGTGACATCGACGTTCGGTGAATATCGCAAGACACATTTCCACGCCGGCATTGATCTCTCGACCTACGGGCGTTCCGGATATGCACTCCGGGCCGTGGGGAAGGGAAGTCTCTGGCGAGTCAGGGTGGATCCCGACGGTTACGGCAATATGCTCTACCTCAGGCTCGATGATGGGCGAATCGTGGTATTTGCGCACATGGAACGATTCGCGCGGAAGATCAGGGATTGCGTGCAAGAGATGCAAGAAGAGACCGGGAGATGCGTGGTCGATTTCTACCCCGAGCCTGATCGAGTACGATTCGCCAAAGGAGAAATAGTGGGCACCGCCGGAGGGACGGGTGTAGGCCCTCCTCATCTGCACATGGAGCTCAGGGATAGGAACAATGATCCCATCAATCCGCTCCTTGGGCCTTATGCGCTTCCGGATAGCACGCCACCTCGTTTCTATCGATTCGTGATGTCGCCTCGCGGTGCAGAGGCTCGCATCAACGGAAGACGTCGAAGCCGAACCATTCGTCTTCGGTTTGATCGGGATACCAAGACCTATCAAGCACTTGCCACACCCCAGCTCTGGGGAGAAATAGGCCTTTCCGTGCGAGCCTTTGACCGGGTCAATCTCGGAGGCGACAAGGTTGGTATCTACGAATTTGTAGTAGAGGTGGATGGCGAGGAGATATTCAATCGTGTCTATGAGAGAATGGCTATTGACCAGTGGAAGCTCATCGATCTCGTCCATGACCGGGATCTCAGAAGGCGTGGCTTCGGACAGTGTGAGCGGCTCTATAGATTGCAAGGGGATGATCTGCAGTTCCATGAGCAGAGCCCCGGCGATGGCATCATCCGGGCGGGGATAGGAGACATCGAATACGGTGATCACCTTATCGAGGTCATTATCCGAGATGCTGCCGGCAATAGCAGGCATGCCGAGCTTCCTTTTCTTGTGAACAAACCCCCGGAGGTGCGCTTCCTGTCTTGGATAGGTGAGGATTCACTCCGGATTGTGATACAGGATGAGGATCCCCTCTCCTGTGAGGCGAAATTCAGGCTAAAACATCAGGGACGGTGGCGGTCTCTGAATACCCTGCTCCACGAAAGAGGAGTCTGGAAGGTGACAGAGCCTCCCCCTGGTTGTCTTCTTGAATGCACCATCATTGATCCCCATGGGATGAAATCCCCGCCGTATTACCATGGCATCGTGCTTGAAGGCGAGGGGGAGTTGAGATGCGCCGTTCGTTATGATATAGAACCAACCCTCATCTCGGTGACATTGGAGGGGCAAGTCGATCTGGCACGTCCCCCCGTGGTGTTCGTGGCGCCCGGGAAACTCGCCTATACGCCGGCTCGGATGCGGGCAGTGAACGAGCGGAAATACGAGATGGAGCTCACCTTGCTGCCGGAGGTCGTGCCTCTGTATCGGATCTTGTTCACCATGGAAGGGCTCGATGGCCGCGTGGGGAGGAAAGAGCTCAAGATCCCCCTGCAGGCACTGCTTGTTGAGGAGGGGTCGGTGGTCGGGGATGGGGATGCACGTATTTCCGCAGCGCGGGGTGCAGTATTCAGCGATACGTATATTCAGGTTATTGAGAGAAGCCTCTCCGTACCTCAGAATGGGTTGGAGCTTCTCACTGCCGGATACCAGTTCAAACCGGAAGAGACAGTTCTCAAACGACCGGTGAGAGTGAGTTTGCTGGTGCCTGAGTCCGCGATGAATCAGGGTTCAGAGGGTGGTATCGGGTTGTTCAGATGGGCAGGGAGCAGCTACAAGATAGTTGGCGCATCCTGGGACAGCTCGGCCGCCGCTGTTGGCGGCACCACGGAATCTCTGGGTACTTTCGCTCTCCTGCGCGATCCCTATGCACCTTGTGTGGAGATCAGTCCACGACAGGGCATGGTGGTAACCGGACGAAGACCCACATTGAGGGCCACGGTGTCTGACCATGGCTCGGGAATTGCCAAGGAGAGCGTGCAGATGTACGTGGATGGGAGAGCGGTTCCTGCGTGTCCCATGGGCGGTGGATCGTGGGTTTACAGACCTCGATCGAATCTTCCCAGGGGATTGCACACAGTACGCATGGTCGTTCGGGATAAGGTTGGCAATCCAGGAGCCGCACAGGTCACGTTCCGGATCAGATAGAGGCCGCCTTGGGTGGGGATTCCTTACGCCTCCCGAAGCCGCGTGATGGCCTCCTGCAACGTAAGCTCTTCCTGTTCTCGTCTTCCCAGGTGCCGCAAGCCCACCACGCCTCGTGTTCGTTCATTTTCCCCTTGAATCAGCAGAAATGGTATGCCCTGGGCGGAAGCATACTTGATCTGCTCCCTGAAGGTCAGCTTCGAACCGAGATAGAGTTCCGCGTGAATGCCTGCGTCGCGGAGCTTTGAAGCCAGACCGTACATGCCCTGACGTTCGGGTTCGCTGAGGACCGCAACGAGTACTCTACAGCTTGATATGGAACCGGGGAGCAGACCGAGACTCCCGAGGGCCACGAATAGCCTATCCACACCCATGGATACGCCTACTGCAGGGATATCCCGGCCAAGAAAACAGCCGACAAGGCCATCATACCGACCCCCAGCCATGATTGACCCGATATTCTCGTGCCCCGTTACCACGGTTTCGAAGATGGGTCCCGTATAGTAATCAAGGCCACGGGCCAGGTGCGGGACGATACGGAGGAATTCCGGATTTCCGAGCCTGGTGTGAGACCAGTAGCAGAGAATGCTCCTCAGCTCTTCTATGCCTGTGCGGCTTTCCTCTGGACCTGAGACCAGGCGTTCGGTCTGCTCCAACAAGGCCTCGTTGTCCCCCTCCAGCGTCAGGATTTTTTCCACGATGTCTCTCTGGGGCTTCTCCAACGAGAAAGTACTGTCTTGATCCACTATGGTTTGCGAGAGCAGCTCCAGGAGTTTCTCGGTTCCGATCTTATCATGTTTATCGAGAAGCCGGAAGAAGAGGAGTCGATCTTCAGGGGAGCGAAGGCCCAATATCTTGGCCAGCCCGGCCAGCAGATTCCTGCTGGAAAGCCGTATCTGGAACTCCTTGATTCCCAAGGCCTCCAAGCTTCTGTAGATGACCTCCACGATCTCGGCATCCGCCACAGGATCGGCGACCCCCACAGTGTCAACATCAAACTGGAGGAACTGGCGAAACCGGCCGCGTTGCGGGCGTTCCCCTCGCCACACATACCCTGACTGGTACCGCTTGAATGGCATTGAAATCCTATCGATATTCTGAGCGAGAAAGCGCGCCAAAGAGGCCGTGAGTTCGAACCTGAGTGCCAACGTTCTGCGTGGAGCAGGCAATTGTTCCTTGAAAAGGCGGTATATCTGCTTCTCTCCCCCTTCCTCATGGCCCGAGACAAGCGTTTGGTAATATTCCACAGGTGACGTATCCAGAGACACGAAACCGTGGGACTTGTACACCTCGCACACGGTTTCAATCATCCAAGTGCGAGCGGCGTTCTCCTCGGGCAGGAGATCCCTGAAGCCAGAGGGAAGTCGAGGCTGGAGCTCAGTGTCACGTCTTTTCATGATTACTCCATGCTATTAGCCCAGACTTCTCATCAGCTTTCGGCTGCGACATCCGATATGGCTCCGTCTGCTGCGTTACGCTCTGTCGGCTTCCTCGACGTATCGCAGAGGATACGCCTGCGGAAGCCTCGGTCGCAAGCCTTGCAGCCACAACCATCTATTCTGTCTCGCTACGGAAGCCGGTGAGAAGTCCGGGCTATCCCCTGGGCATCGGCTTGGATGATTGCGAGATGCAGCATCTCTTTGCGTATAAAAAAGACAGTGCGCTCCATAAGCTGGTACAGCGGGAGATCGCTTTCCACGAATGGAATATCGGCCTTGGCGAATAGATCGAGGAGCAGTCTTCCACCGGGGCCCGGCTCGAGAGGGTGCCACATGTTCAGGGCCTGCCCCGCCAGCAACAGCTCAATGCCGATGACTTCTTCCAGGTTGGCCAGCAAACGCCGGAGCTTGAGGCCTGCGATGGGCCCCATACTCACATGATCCTCGGTATTCTCGCATGTGGGGATGGAGTCAATACTGGCTGGATGTGCCAACAGCTTACACTCGGAGACAAGAGCCGCCGCCGTGTACTGTGCAATCATGAAGCCCGAGTTGACACCGCTCCGCGCAATGAGCTGAGACGGAAGGCCGTAGTGGTGCGAAGAGTCGAGGAGTTGCGCGGATCGCCGCTCCGAAAGGGATGCGATCTCGCTGATGGCGATTGCGGCCATGTCCATGGCCATGGCCACAGGCTCCCCATGGAAGTTGCCCCCGCTCAAGACATTCGGAGAATCCGATGACTTCCCGGAAGCGCTCTCGAAGATCAGGGGGTTGTCGGTGACTGCGTTCATCTCGGCCACGATGCGCTCACCGCATGTATTGAGTACCCATAATGCGCTTCCGAGTACCTGAGGGATGCAGCGGAAACTGTAGTCATCTTGGACCCGCGGAGATCCTGGAGCAACCGCTTCTATCTCGGTAAGAATCGGGACAAGATTCGCTCTCAGGCGGTCTTGGCCTTCGGCATCGAGAGAGACGATAGCCTCGGACACGAGGCGAAAAATGAGCCGGGTTTCGAGGCGGGGGTGATCTCCGAAGCGAGCCTTGCCCAAGGCCCTCTCACATTCCTGGATCACCATGGTCAATGCTTGCCGCACGCTGAGCGGGATATCCTCGTGAAGAATTGCCTCGATTCGTTGGCTGATTCGCTTGAGGTAGGGGATATTGCATGCGCTGGCGAGGATCGAACTTCCCCGCAACATACCTTTGATGGAGGATGCTATTTCGGATTGCTCCTGGAATCCCCTGAGTTCCGAAAGGCGTTCATCAAAGGCTTGCACAGAACCCTTGATTGCCTCGATGCTGGCAGCCGCGGCAACAAGTGCCGCTTCCAGTGAGACAAACGCATCATACAGAGACAGCGCTCCTAATGCGGTCATGAGCTGGGTACCGTTGGTGAGAGCGAGCCCTTCCTTCGCATCAAGATCATAGGGTCCGAGCCCGCATGATCGTTGAAGGAGGCCCGGCTCCAAGGGTACGAATGAGGTTGCCCGTGGCGTCTCAATGAAATCACCACGGTGGTTGGAGACCGGATCGCTCTCCCTGATATAGATTTTTCCCGCGGGATCTCCGGTGATCACTAATGCAAGATGCGCCAAAGGCGCCAGGTCTCCCGAAGCGCCCACGGATCCTCTGGATGGTATCCATGGATACACGCGCGCGTTGAGGAGTGTGACGATTCTCTCCAATGTCGAATGCCTGATCCCTGAGTATCCGGCTGAAAGCGTATTCAGCCGAAGCAGCATCATGGCGCGGACCACATCCTCAGGGAGCGGTTCACCCACGCCGGCTGCATGGCTTCGTATCAGATTTGTTTGCAGGAGCCGAACCTCGGATGGCGAAATCAGTACATCGCGGAGTGATCCGAATCCTGTGTTGAGTCCGTAGATCTTCTCCCCTGACTGCACGAGTTCCTCAACGCGCTCTCGTGATTTTCGTATCCTGGCCGACGCCTCAGGCGCAATGGAGACCTTGGCTCCGAAGCGCGCCACTGCCATGACGTCAGACAGTGAGAGATCATGGCCATTGACCACGACATGCTGAATGAGAGCGGGGTCGTTGCGGATCGGAGCAAGCACAGGAGTTCCCCTATAGTTTGGCGCTACGAATTCTCAAGATTCCTCGCTCGAATCAATGTGCTTCCATGCTGCATGTCCAGGCAAGGCTCGTGTTGACGGCTGCCCGGTGCATCCATACATTCGGCTCACTTCCAATTCTCTGTTCCCCGGGTGGAAAACACCCTCGGCTGTCGCACTAATCGAAGGAGTGGCTCAGTTCAATGCTCCAGGGTCTTGTATCCCGGCGATTTCTGTTCGGCGTCATGATGCTGTTGACCTTTTCTGTGAGCTCGACATCGGAGATTCCGGTGTTTTCGGCGATACCGTGGCGGCTTCTCGATGAGGATACGGTGGTTCCTCACCCGATCCGTTCAGGATGGGTTGAGGATTTGATAGAGAGTAGTCGGGGCATATCCCTGGAAGAGGCATGTCATTTTGAGCAAATCCCTCCGCCCAGCACGGATATTCGATTCGAGATCTTCAAATCCCAGTTTGTGCTCCTGATTTTGGCAAAGGAGAGGGTCGTCAAGGCGTATGCCGTCTCATTGAGCGGGAATCCCATTGGCCACAAGACCCATCAGGGGGACAAAAAGACCCCAGAGGGCCGCTATAAGATTATGAAGCATATTAGTCCCTCCTACGGGCGATGTTTCTATGTGTGCTACCCCAATCGAGCCGATGGTCTTCGGGCTTTCCTTACTGGGGAGATCACCTATACGCAATTCAGGAGGATTGAGTTGGCCCTGGAGCAGCGCCGGCCTCCTCCCCGAAATACCCCTTTGGGGGCTCAGATACTGATACATACTGCGCAGAGGTCTCAAGATACCTGTGCCACATGCGAGAATTGGAGCCTGGGCTGCATTGTGATGGAACCCGACGATCTGGAGGAACTCCTCGCCGTGACCCGTTGGTTCCAGCCGAATGATTTGACCATCTTCTCGGTTGATATTGAGCTGGATCCTGCGGCGGTGGATGCGTTCAACAGAGATGCGGGGTCTCAGCACACAGATGCATTCAGGAATGACGTCCCTTTGGGCTTGCAATCGAGATGGGAGGACCATGGAGGAATGCGTTTCTCGTGCACACTTTCCCAATTGTGTAGTCGGCGTTCCCCTTTTGCAATCCGAGATATCTCAAGGCAGCCAACCAGGGGTTGGCCATGACTTTCTCAATGATCTTTCAGCTTATCGGTGGTTTGGGGCTTTTCCTTTTCGGTATGAGAGTCATGAGCGAGGGTCTCCAGAATGCCGCAGGCCGGAGCCTCCGGCGCATTCTGGGCACGATTACGGGTCGTCGGGTTGCAGGCGTCTTGACCGGACTCATGGTCACGGCGGCAATCCAATCCTCCAGCGCCACCACCGTGATGGTGGTCAGTTTCGTGAACGCTGGCTTGCTTACGTTGAAGCAGGCGGTAGGCGTGATCATGGGGGCAAATATCGGGACGACGGTGACGGGCTGGGTGGTGTCGATCCTGGGTTTCAAGGTCAAGATCGCCACATTTGCCTTGCCTGCCGTGGGCATCGGGGTTCTTGCGCGCTTCTTCATCAAAGGAAAGCAGGGTCTCTGGCTGGAAGCCCTCGTAGGTTTCGGGCTCCTTTTCCTGGGGCTCCAGTTCATGAAAGACTCCGTGCCCGACATCAGGAGCGATCCTGAAGCATTGGAGATGATGGCACGCTACTCTGCGTCCACATTGCCTTCGGTGATTCTGGCGATCCTCGTGGGTTCTCTTGTCACCTTTGTGGTGCAATCATCCAGTGCGACCATGGCCATCACCATCGCTGCATCAGCAAAGGGATTCATTGACTTCCCGACGGCGTGTGCGCTCGTTCTTGGCGAGAACATCGGTACTACCGTCACCGCACTGCTGAGCAGTCTGGGCGGGAATACAAGCGCCCGGCGAGCCGCGGTCGCGCATCTCCTCTTCAATGTGATAGGCGTGATCTGGATGTTGGCCATGTTTCGACCGTTTCTCGGCTTCGTCGACAGGCTGGTTCCAGGAGCCGTCAGCGGCCATGCAGAGGCGATACCAGTACACTTGGCGGCATTCCACACTGCGTTCAATATGACCAACACGCTTCTCTTCTTGCCTCTTGTGGGAGTTATCGTTCGAGCGGTCACTGCACTGGTGCCCGGCGATGTGGAAGAGGTCTTCAGCCTGAAGCCTTTTGACACTCAAACAGTACGGATACCTTCCATGGCCCTGGCCGAGGCCCGGCAGCAGCTTGTCAAGATGTGTCAGTTGGTGACTGAGATGCTCACCATCTCCCTGAAGGTTTTCCGTTCCCCCCACAGGAAGATGGGTGAAGAGGTTCTGCGCGTGAGGCGGCGTGAGGATGCAGTTGATACGCTGGAACGAGAGATCACACGGTTTTGCGCGCAGCTCTCGCGGGCGCCTTTGTCCCCGGAGGGGGCTCGTGAGACGGCACACATTATGGCAATTGCGTCGGAGCTGGAACGGATCGGGGATCACAGTGAGCTTGTGCTCAAGCACTCCAATAGATTATTCGACAATCGAATTACGTTCACTTCAGCCGCCATGGGTGAGATAGATCAGATCGCGGATGAGGTCAAAGGCTTCCTGCAGCTCATTCTAGAAAGTATCGAGAATGAATCCTTTGATGGGCTCATGGAGCGGGCGCGTCAGTACGAGACGAGGATCGATGAGCTCAGGACATTGATGAAGAATGAACATATTTCCCGACTGAAAGAAGGGAGTTGCAGCGTCGACGCGGGGCTCGTATTTCTCGATATGGTCACAAGCTTCGAGAAGATGGGTGACCACGCATACAACATCGCCGAGGAACTCGCCGGCATAAAGTGACCTTTCTGTGCGATGGATGAATTTCGTGTTCTCTGGAGGAGATATTCCGTGTCTCAAGGCATTCAAATCCCAAAGATCCGGTTTTGTTACCGGATGAAGGAGATCAGACCATGAAAAAGCATTGCTTCTTCGCCCTGGCCATCCTTGCCGCAGTGTCGACTGGCGTCTTGTCGTCACTTCCTCAGCCTTCTTTTATGACGGCTCAAGAATCTATGGTGGTGATGAAGGTACTGCCACCGCATGGCAATCTCCTTCTACAGGGCACTGCACGAAGCTGTGGCATCGCGTCTTTGGACATGGTCCTGGAGTCAGCCGGAGTCATGGACGTTGAGCGGCTTCATCCTCATGCCAAGATCAGGGAGAATCTGCCCAGGCTCGATCTCGTGGTGGAGCTGAAGCCGGCCCCCGGCATCGATCCGGAAAGCGTGGTGAAGGCTCTACGCCATAGGCCGGAGATCGAATGGATCGAGACAGTGCGGATTCCGGCGCCCTGCGATGTGCCTGACGATCCCCTTTACGGCTCCCAGCCCCACCTTCCCCAGGTCCTTGGGCCCGAAGCCTGGGACGTGCAGAAGGGTGATTCCTCGGTAGTCATCGCCATTGTGGACAATGGGACGGACTACGCGCATCCGGATCTCTGGGCGAACGTCTTCACCAATGAACTCGAAGCCGCTGGCGTCGCCGGATTCGACGACGATGGCAATGGGCGCATCGATGATGTGCATGGGTACGATGTGGCGGACAATGATGCCGATCCGAGCCCTTGTCCTCCCGACCCTGATGGATGGTTCGATCACGGCACATTGGTGGCAGGCGCGGCTGCCGCGGTTACCAACAATGGCCTTGGCGTGGCAGGCATTTCATGGAACTGCGAATACATGCCGGTGAAAGCATCCTACAACCCAAGCCCCAATTTCATCTCGAAGGGCTACCAAGGCATTACCTACGCTGCTGAAACGGGTGCGGATATCATCAACTGCAGTTGGGGTAGTTTCGGGGCGCCCAGCCAGTACAGTCAGGATGTCATCGACTACGCCACAGGTCTGGGGAGCCTGGTATTGGCTGCTGCAGGCAATGATCCCGTAGGACAACCTCACTGGCCATCAGCGTATTTCAATACCATCAGCGTCACGTGGGTAACGGGGAGCGATCGTCGCGCGGGGGATGCCACATGGGGCCGAACGGTCGACATATCGGCGCCGGGAGTGAACATTCGCACCACGAGACCGGGAGGCGCCTATGGTGCTGCCAGTGGCAGCTCTCTCGCATCACCTGTTGCTGCCGGCATTGCGGGGCTCATCAAGAGCGGGCGTCCTGAGCTTGGGCCCTATGAGCTGGGTCGGCAGCTTGTGCTGACCGCCGACAATATCGATGATCTCAACCCGGGGTTTGAAGGTCTTCTAGGAATAGGGAGGGTCAATGCGTATCGGGGAGTGACCGAAGTCGAGCTCCAGGAGCAACCTTATGTTGAGACATGGGCCTGGACTGTCAGTGATTCCCCTCCAGGCGGCAATGGTGACGGCTGGATCCTTCAAGGCGAGAGCGGACAGATCTGGGTCACCTATCGGAGCTACACGGTGAGCCCTGCAGAGAATGCCACGGTAAGCCTTGGGACGTCAGCCCAGGGGATATCGATCATCGATGGGACTATCAACGAAGGGGAGATTCCGGCGGATGCAATGGGCCTCCTCAGCCAGCCGTTTACCTTTGCCGTAGCCTCGGATGCACCTTCACAGAGGGCGATATTTCTGGTCACCTATGAGGCTGACGGCGGTTTCTGGCATCAAGACACCCTGGCGGTCTCCATAGGCCAGGCTCCCATCCTCTTGGTGGACGACGATGACGGTGACGTGAATGTGGAGGAGTATTACCTCACTGTGTTTGACTCCCTTGGCGTATCATATCTCATATGGGACCACGCAGCCAACGGTGCACCGGATTCGAGTACACTCCTCAATTTTCCTGTGGTGGTCTGGGCCTGCGAGTGGGCGTTCCCGAGCCTGACGCCGGAAGATCGAGCCGCCCTGGGCGCCTATCTCGACCATGGCGGGAGGCTGTATCTCAGTGGCCAGGACATTGGATGGGACCTTTGTGATCCCGGCAGTCAGAACACGAGTCCGGAGGCCGTTGCGTGGTTCAATGACTACCTCCACGCCGAATATATAGACGACAATTCACAAGTGCAGAGCGTGGAAGGTCTTCCCGGCGATCTATTGGGCCACGGAATGGCGTTCGGCATATACCAGCCGGGCCGAGACCCGGACAACCAGTATCCCAGTGTGCTCGATCCCTACGGCGACGATTCGTATGCGGTTTTTCGGTACACACCGAGCATGGACGCGGCGGTGCGTTACCGTGAGGACCACGGAGTGGTGTACACGGCCTTTGGTTTCGAAGCGGTGGCATCAGGGCAGAATATCAACCCCACGGACCACACTGGCATGCGTACCGAGCTGATGGCGCGTATTCTCGACTACCTGGGGCCCATCATGCACACGCCTCTGTATGACATTGAGGACACTTCCATACCAATCAGCGTATGGGCGCATATGATGTCTCCGGGGGTGCCAGACTCGCTATGGCTTGTCTGGACAAGAGATCCAGAGTTGGGCTGGACCCATCTACCCATGGTGGATCAGGGTGAAGGCATGTATCACGGCATCATCCCGGCACCTGGTGAGGCAAGCGACATCTGGTACTACCTCGAGGCCCGGGGTGGTGACTTCGTGTGGCGGCTCCCCCTGCGGGATACATTCCGCTTCCATGTGGGTCCGGATCTTCTTCCGCCCAGCCTCAACGCACTGACCGAGCTTCCCGAAGCGATTGCGTTGGAGTTGCCGCGAGTCGTTGAAGTAATGGCCAGAGACAATCTTGGCCTCGACCTCGAGAGTGGGATGCTGCACTATGAAGCAGGGGATATCCAGGGGCAGACCCCTCTCCTTTTCCAGGAATGGATCGGCGTTGAAGCGAAACTTGCGGGATCGTTGGATCCTGTGGGAGCGTATGGCGATACGGTGTACTACTACTGTTCCATTCAGGATACCGCAGAAGCTCCGAACACGGGCTATTCGTTGATGGGTTCCTATGTGTATGGTCTGGAAGGCTTTGAATACGGTCTTGATTTATGGGATCCGGGGACTGGTTGGGATGCGCAGACAGGCGGCTCACCCCACTCGGGCGATTGGATTGTCACGGACAGCCCCGGAGGCGCATACGGGAACAATGAAGATAACGCGCTCACCCTCCTGGTGGGTCTCGATCTGGGCAACAGCCAAAGCGCGCGCCTCAGCTTCTGGGTCAAGTACGGGCTCGAAGAGAATCATGACTTCTGTCATGTGGAAGCAAGCCGGGATGGCCAAACGTGGACGGAGCTGCTTTCCTTCACGGGGCGGGAGCTCTCATGGACCAGGATGGAGACCTCTCTGGGCGACATGATTGGTGAAGGAGCTGATTCAGTATTGATACGCTTCAGACT
>JAUXFG010000116.1 GCA_030620115.1 Candidatus Fermentibacterota bacterium | reverse complement strand
ATCGCGTACGCCTGGCAAACCTGCGCCGATGTTGGTGAATGTACCGGAGCCCTCGTTGCGGTAGATGCGCGTGATGCGGCCACTGCTGATATACCCGGCCACGAGCGCGTCCAGGTCGCCGTCGTTGTCGTAGTCCCCCCACGCTACGCTGCAGTAAAGTACCCCCGGGAGACCGGCGCCGATGTTCGTGAACGTACCACTATCATTGCGGTAGATGCGCGTGATGTGGCCACTGCTGGTATACCCGGCCACGAGCGCGTCCAGGTCGCCGTCGTTGTCGTAGTCCCCCCACGCTACGCTGCAGCAGCTTACCCCCGGGAGACCTGCGCCGATGTTCGTGAATATACCGGAGCCCTCAAACGCCGACCATCGAGAGAGCACGTCTATGCCGGAAACGGTAATCGTCTCGTTATCCGTGTCCACGGTTCCGCCCGGATTGGACCAGGTAATGCCTTCGTTCGCGGAACGGTACAACTCCAGATCGGATTCCGTGAGACCGTTCAACTCGGAATCGTCGTAATGAAACATCAGCGTGGCGTCCAGGCCGGAGTTGTTCGTGGGGGTGATGTCGAAGTACCGAAGGATGCCCTCCACGCCTTTGGCCGTCTGCACGGCGTGCCCACGGGTTATGGTTGTCTGGCCCAAGCCAGCATTGGTTGTGATCTCCGCACCCATGCCGGCAATGTTCTCTCCCGTGCTCAGGTCATCTGCGTTGAACGTGCGCGTGGTGGTGATGGCGCCCGAGTCACCCTTCACGGTGTTGCCGTCGGATTCGCTCAAGGTGGCACTGGCGCCCAGGGTCAGCGTGTAGCCGCTCAAGTCCAGGTCGCCACTGATCAGCGCCAGAGTTCCATCAATGGTTCTGGCAAAAGAGAGGTTCACGCCACTTGTATTCTCTACGGTCACATTTTGAGGGCCATCCGCGGATGGGAACTCAGCGGCCGTAGTAGTTTGTGCAGCAGAGCCGTGATACCTGAGCGTTCCGCTTGGACCGTAGGAAAGTGTACTACCATTCAAGGTAATCGCTCCGTCCGTCATCGTCAGGGTGCCGTCAACGGTGACGTCACCAGCCAGCCCAATGCCATTGGCTCTGTTGATGGTCAGGTCATTCAGGCTCACTGCGGGAAGATCCGTGCTCGCTCCCGAACCACCGAACACGATGTCGGAGGATGAACCACCAGTCAGACTCCCCGAGCCCACAGAGATCAACCCATTCAGTGTTAACGTGTTTGTCCCGATGGAGAGCGCTCCGTCGGTCAGCATTAACGTGCCGTCAAGCCCCAGGGTGTTCTGCAGGGCGGTGCCGTTGGTGTTGTCCAAGGTGACATTGTTCAGCTCCGTGACCGAACCGGGGATGTTCACGCCGGTCCCGCTGCCCGCGATAGTGATGGATGAGGTGTTCCCCGCGCTCAGGTTCGTGGCAGTGCCGGCAATGGCATTCTTCAGCGTGAGCGTGTTCGCTCCCACCGTGAACGTCCCGTTGGTGAGCGTCAACGTACCGTCAAGCCCCAGGGTGTTCTGCAGGGTGGTGCCGTTGATGTTGTTTAGGGTGACATTGTTCAGCTCCGTGACCGAACCGGGGACATTGATGCCCGTCCCGTTTCCCGCAATGGTGATGGATGAGGTGTTCCCCGCGTTCAGGTTCGTTGCAGTGCCGGCAATGGCATTCTTCAGTGTAAGCGTGTTCGCTCCCAGCGTGAGGGCGCCGGATGTCAGCGTCAGGATGCCGTTGATGGTGGCATCGCCCTCAAGCTCGGCGCCGCCGGCTTCATTGAGCTCAACATTCTCAAACGTGCCCGCAATGGCGTGAGCCGCCGAAGCACCGGTGAGATCAACCTCTCCGTCATCAGTAGTGCTGCCTGAGCTGAAGGCGTTACCGTTCAGCGTCAAGGTCCAGCCGGACAGGATCTGCAATGTGGCGCCGTCGCCGATACACAGGTGGTTGCAGGCATAGTTGTCAGTGATAACTGGCCACTCCCAGCCTGCATAGGGGATGCCCACGTTAGCTGCTGTGGAATTGGGGATGACATCTAGACTCCAGTTCCGATAGGAGCTCCACATATTGGTGAAACAACCAATCCAGGTGTTGAAGGCGGCGCAGGCCACCCAGTCGCCATCCATCATATTGGTAAGCGTGCCCGCATTCGCGTTGGAGCTCCAGTCGTAGAGCGTGGCGCCGCCAACCTGGTCGAAACGGTAGTAGGCGACGAGGCCGCTCTCGTCCCCCACAAGCGCCTCGCACATGTGCCCCCGAATCTCCGTCGGCGTGCGCACATCGTTCCAGATGCGGACCTCGTCTATGCGGCCAGTGAAGTACTCGTCGTTGTGGTGACTTCTTCTCCCTATGTTCAGCGGATAGGAATTCGAGAATGTCCCGTACGACGAAAAAGGTTCTGTATCCTTCAATACACCGTCAACGTATAGTCGGAAATCGCCGTCACGGTCTCCCACCACCGCCACGTGATGCCAAGAGCCGTCCAAAACACCGCTTGCACTCAAGCTCTGATTGCTGTTGTTCCTGAATATGATCGTACTGCCGTCCCAGTTGTCCCTGATACCCCATTCACTGGACTGCGCGCCGTCGCCCTTGGATACCAGGTTGCATGCCGGACTGCTGCCATTGTCCTTCACCCAGAGCTCTATCGTGAAGTCCTCGCCCGCTTCAAAGTCGAGAGAATTGTCATCAGGCACGTTGACGTAATCATCAGTTCCATCGAAATCCAAGACGTTGCGGGGACCGGAGAATGCCCCCGAAGTCACCCAATCGCTATTGGTCATGTTGTAGAGAGTGAGATCCACAGAGCCGGCGCTGTCGTAGGCCGTGGAACCGGAGCTCTCGTCCAGCTTCCAGTAGCTCTCCAGACCGCTTTCAGAACCGCTCAGCGTTGTGTACATGTTCGAACGGATCTCGTCGGGGCTGCGGGCCACGCTCCAGATACGTACCTCGTCCACGTACCCGTCCATAGGCTCGCCGGAGCTGCTCAGCCGAACGTCTCCGTTGGGGGCATCCAGGCTTCCTCCCGGCGCGAGCGTCCCCACCTCCTTACCGTCCAAATAGAGCTTCATATTCGTGCCATCCCACGTACCCGCCACGTGATACCATCGATCGAGCTGTAGCGCGCCGTTGACGCGGATATCGCGTCGAACCCCATCAGTCTTGATGTAGAAGTGGAGTTGCCCTTGGTGGCTGACTCCGTCGTGACGCAACACAGCTACCACACCCTGGATGGTCACATACCGCTCGATGGAGTTCGGCAGAGTGTGATGATAGACCCACGCCTCCAGGGTGAGGTTGGTCAGGGAAGTGGAGATGCCTGTGCCGTCCGCATAGTCGTCTGTGCCGTCGAAGTCCAGGCAGTTGCCCGAACCCGTGGCGGAAGAAGTGGCAAAAGGAGCGAAGAGGAGAAGGAGCAAGACTGCGAGAATTGATCCCGGAATCCGACGGTTCATGGCTGCACCTCCCGATTTGATGGTTCAATGCGGAGAGTGTGTGTGCGTGAAAAATAGTGATGTCAGCTACGTAGAGCAATTGCAATCGCGTCGCGGTGTCCAGACTACCTCCGGTTTCGCCAGGGCGCCACCGGCATTTTCGAACTTGAATAAATCTCTAGTAAATCCATGGATTTACTAGAGATTATGTGATTCCTCAACAAATCCGGGCATCCGACCTTCTCCCCCTTTCGCAAAGGAGGATTGAGAGGCATTTTCCCGATATCGCCGGACTCATTGAGAAGTTATACATCTTCGCTCAATGTACCGGCCTCAGAGAGCCGGGCAGCGAGCAGGATCTTGACGCTGGAACCATATCCTTGGATGGGAAAGGACAATTTGGTTGCAATTGTCCTTCATTCTTGGTATTCTTATTCGAAAAGGGAGGTCAATCTATCATGCTCAGATCAGTACAAGCCATAATCGAAAAGGATGGTAGTGTTCATCTGAAGGAGCCTGTCCAATTGGACGCCCCTCACCCTGCGATCGTTACGATAATAGATGAGCTCACTGTATCAGAGACAGCCCTTCTCAGCGAAAACGCTCTGGGAAAAGACTGGAACCGTCTTGAGGAGGATGAAGCATGGTCTCACCTTCGGCAGGCGACGTAGTTGTTGTCAGATTCCCCTTCTCTGACTTATCCTCAACTAAGCTTCGTCCAGCAGTAGTCCTTGCATCTGCAGGACGCGACGACTGGATTCTGTGAGGTGACCAGCAATCCATACGCTGATCCGAAGGCTGCGCGTATTGATGATTCCCATTTCACAAACGGTGGCCTGCAGAGAATCAGCTATGCCCGCCCCGGAAAACTTTTTACCGCGAACACATCGCTGATGGTCGCCGTGGCCGGCACTCTCGATCGGCGATCATACCGTGTGATCATCGATATCGTCGTCAGCATCCTCAAGGCGGATGTATACACGTAGAGGATAAACCAACAGATCTCGTCATACCAGACTGCCAACTCGGCGTGGACTTCGGCCTCGCCGAGGGACGACATTCGTGCGACATGGCCCGGTTTCGTCCCGCTTTTCGATGAGATTACGTCGGATCCCGAGCGCTCGGTGCCGTGCCGGTCCAGGCCTGATCAACGCGTTTCTCGTAAATTGTCAAAACCGGAGCTCAAGCTTTTGCCTTGACTTCTTCCTGGCGCCCTGACCGCCGATCCCTCTCTCATACATCTTGGAGGGGCAGACATGCTTGCGCCGCCCATCAGGCATCCATCAGCCTACCATGAGGAGATATCGACTCGGCGAGGGCGCAATGGCGGGAGCGTGGCTCCCTCCAATCAAGGCGCAAGCATCGCACTCCAAGGACGGCTGTCTACCTTCATCTGTACGCTTATCGCTGAACGCTCAACGCTTCCCCATTCCCCTTTTCCCCGAACGCGATCCGCGAGTGGTCGGACGTCCCTCCACAGGATAGGACCGTGCATATCCACCGCTGGAGGGCCATGCTCCGTCATGGCCGCTGTTGGTGCCAATACGGCGGACGCGACGGAGCGCGTCCCTCCACAGGACAAGACCGTGCACATTACTCGCTGGAGAGCTGTAGGTCGGGTTAGCAAAGCGTAACCCGACGATTCATGGTTTGGCCGGGGTTGTTGGGTTACGCTGCGCTAACCCAACCTACGACTGATCCGTAATCTTGGACGGATGTGATCCGATCCCAGGAATGAAGCGTGGCAGATAGAATAGGTACGCTTAGGGAATCGAAACATCTGGCGATTGTTTGGGTAGGACTGATGAGTGGCCCGGGTTAGAGGGTTGGGAAAATCGACGAAGCTCCCGATGAGGGTTATTGGGAGGAGGAAGGGGAAACATCGAACATCGAACATTCAACATCCAACGTTGAAGTTTGGAGGGGAAGTTCGAGACGAAGTTCGAGATGAAGTTCGGGGTTAATGTCACCTGAGATACATTGAATCATTCATAAGGAGAGAATAGCCATGAGCCTTGTTAATGCGGAAAATCTGTTAAAGACCTACGGGTCAGGCGAAGTGGAAGTGAAAGCTATCCGGGGGGTGAATTTCGATATCGAGCCCGCTTCTTTCGTTTCCTTCGTCGGCCCGTCAGGGAGCGGGAAAACAACACTACTAAACATGATCGGGTGCCTGGACACTCCCACAGATGGCAATCTCACGGTTGCCGACACCGATGTGACAAAGCTCGACAGAAATAGTTCGGCCCGCTTCAGGGGTGATAACATCGGATTCATCTTCCAGGACTTCAATCTCATTCCGGTCTTGACCGCTTATGAGAATATCGAGTATCCACTTCTGATGGTTCAAAATCGTCCCGCAGTGGAAAGGAAACAACGTGTGATGTCCCTCCTGGAAGCCGCCGGTATCGCAGACATGAAAGACAAGTTCCCCGATCAGCTTTCCGGGGGCCAGAAACAGCGAGTGGCAGTTGCCAGAGCTCTGGTTACGGATCCGAAGCTTGTCCTGGCAGATGAGCCAACTGCCAACCTGGATCATGCTACCGCCAGGAATATCCTCAACCTCATGAAGGAGATGCGCGATAGTTCGGGGACAACGTTCATCTTTTCCACGCATGACCCCAAAGTCATGGCGGAGGCGGAAGTCACTTTCACCCTTGAGGACGGTCTCCTCAAGGGTATCAGGCAAGAAGGAGGGGAAAATCGTGTCTAACCTACTCAAGATTGCCTTTAGGAATCTTCGACGTTACCAGAGAAGAACCATATTGACATCCATGCTGATAACCGTAGGTGTGGTATCTGTACTTGTGTTTACCGCGCTGTCAGGTTCCTTTAAGGGGATGATGATTGGAGAGATCACCGATTCCATGCTGGGTCATATGCAGGTCCACAAAAAGGGGTTCGTGGCCAGTATCGACAACCTACCTCTGAACCTGACCATGCCCCCGAAGGATGTCGCTCTGGTTACTGAAGTTCTCGACCGGAGTACCCTTGTTGAATCGTATTCCGCCAGGGTCAAATTCGGAGCCATGTTGAGTAATTTCGTGGAGACGACGAATATCCGGCTCAATGCGGTAGATCCCGAGATGGAACTTGCCACCGTTCCCCTTCTTGCGGGAAGGATCGTCCAGGGTGAGGAATGCGCCGACGCCATGCAACCCGGCAATATCATTATCCCCGAGCTTCTTGCCAAAGGCATGGGGATCAAACCCGGCGATCAGGTGGTGATCGTGGCGACCAACAGGGACGGATCGGTCAATGGTGTGCCTCTCATCGTTGCAGGCATCCTGGAAAGCGCCACGGGGCCTGGAGGCCGAGACGGTTATATCAACATCGCTGATGCCAGAGATCTCCTCAGGATGAAGGGTAACGAGGTCAGCGAATTCGCGGTCAGGCTTTCTGATTTCGGGAATCTGGGACGGGCGAAGGATGAGGTGTCGGCTGCATTGTCGGGAGAGCTGAACAACAAGGGAGCACCCCGGTTCGAGGTGCATACCTGGGAGAAACTCTCCCCCTTCCTGAATATAGCGAAGATGATCGATTTGATGACTCTCAGCGTGCGTATTCTGCTGGTTTTTATCGCATTGATCAGCGTCATGAATGTGATGATCATGGCTGTGTATGAACGGATCAGGGAGATCGGTACCATCTCGGCAATGGGCACCCTGCCGGGGAGGATAAGAAGCTTATATATGATGGAGGGGCTTCTGCTTGGAGTTTTTGGGAGTGCTGCCGGAATTATCGTCAGCTTCCTTGCTGTCCTGGCGCTGAACCTGTGGCCTGTCTCATTCAACTTTGGCCGGCAGACCGGTCTTGTCCTCCAGCCGTCAATGGCGGCCGGTGATGTCGTGTTTACAGCTGTTGTAGTGATGCTTGTTGCTGTCGCCGCCAGCCTCCAACCGGCTATCAAGGCCTCCAAGATGGAGCCGATCAAAGCGCTTAGACATGTCTGATCCGGCTCATTCGGAATCGGAGAAATCATCTCACCGAGACGTGGGCTCTACGGGCCGGATTCGCTGGGATTGGGGGAATGTAGGAAACATCGAACGTCGAACGAGGGAAGACATTCAGTCGTTTGAGGAGGCCTGATAACCCCTGAACGCGTGAACGGCTACGAGGTTTGGTTACATCTTAACTTCGAAGTTCGATGTTGGACGTTCGATGTTCGATGTTCATCCGAGCAGGCAATAGCCCCGGTGTTATGTATGGCCAATAGTCAGCCTTGAGAAACTGGGAGGAAGTCGGATTCACGGACTTATGGACAAATTGCAATGCTGAACCTGTGAACGGTTACCAGCTACAAGGAGGTGGAATATGAAGCGATGTTTTCTTCCCGCACTGACCATGGTGTTTGTGGTGGCTTTCTTGCATACACCGGCAATGGCTCTGGATGGCCCCGAGATTCTGCGCAGGGTGGACCGCAATCTTAATCCGGAATCATATGAGATGTACCGGAAGCTGATCAATATTGAGCCTGACAGCACCAAGAAGGAGTTTGTCCTCTATTCAGTGAAGAAGGGAAAGGACAAGATGATAGCGCTTTTCCTTTCCCCCGCCAGCGAGAAGGACCGCGCAACCCTGCGACTTGAGGATAATATGTGGCTCTATATTCCCAATGTTGGTAAGCCTATCAGGATCACCAGCCTTCAGTCGGTGGTGGGAGGGGTATTCAACAACTCGGATCTCTTGCGGCTGGATTACTCGGTGGAATACGACGTAGAATCCGTGAGTGAGGAAAATGATCGGTATCACCTGGAACTGAAAGCGAAGACCGGCTCTGTAGCATATGATCGTCTGGAAATGGAAGTAGACAAGACGAACCTCACCCCGGTCGAGATAAAATGCTACGCATCGTCTGGACTCCTGATAAAGACCCTTCACTACAGCAAGATCAAGGACTTCGGAGGAGGAGTGATACGTCCCAGCGTGCTGGAGACCGACAGCCCTCTGCAGAAGGGCTATCGCTCCGTGATCCTCTTCTCGAATATCAAGGCACGGGATTTTGCCGATGAAGTATTCACCTTGAATTACCTTCCCAGAGTGAACGAACTCAGATAAGGCATCGAATGAGATCGGCTTTTTTCACCATCCTGCCACTGCTCATTCTTGCCGGAATTCCTTCATTCTCCCTTGCTCAGGAAAGCATTGACATCGAAGAGGAATTCGCTTTCGACATCAGTGAATTCGAGAAATCCCCTCTCGAGTTCGGGGGTTATCTCCAACTTAACGCTTCCTGTCAGCGGATGGACCGGGAATCTGTTCAGTACAAACTCAGCCTCTTCGATGAGGAACAGGACGAGTGGTGTCGTGACGGCAGGCTGGAACTGCAGCCGGAGGTGGTGTGGCGACAAGGCTCGCTCAAAGCCTTTCTTCTCGCCAACCTCAAGGGAAGCTACAGCGGTGAGGAGTGGGGGGATGACCTTAATCTGTTTGAGGGAAACCTCTCTTACCAGGTAAATCCCAACTTATACGTTTCGCTTGGGAAAACTCTGGTCAGATGGGGCAAGGGCTATGCATGGAATCCCGTCAATCTCGTTGGTCGTCCAAAGAATCCATCAGATCCGGAGCTGGCCCTGGAGGGATACTGGCTCGGTTTGGTCGACATCGTGAGGAGCTTTCCGGGTGATCTCAGAACTTTGGCGCTAACCTGCGTGGTCTTTCCTGTTGAGAATGATATGAACTCCGATTTCGGAGAGGAGGGGCACATTAGCGCTGCCGGCAAGATCTACCTCCTGTTCCATAATACCGATATCGATCTACTCATGCTTTCTGAAGGAAGTCGCACGCTAAGGTTTGGCCTGGATTTTTCACGCAATCTGACCAGTAATTTTGAAATCCATGGAGAATGGGCTCGTATCAACGACTTCAATAAGAGTTTGATCGCCCGGGACGGCGCTACGAGCGTCGAAACCTACAATGCCTCAAGCTCCTTGATCGGCTTGCGTTATCTGGCTCCCACGGAGACCACCTTCATCCTGGAGTACTACCAGAACGGTGAGGGTTATTCGAAGGGAGAGGCCGAGAGTTTTTTTGCTTTCATAGATCAAGCTACGGACACACAACTACTGAATGTACAAAAGAGCGCAAAGGCCTATCAGAAACCGAATTTCATGATGAATTACCTGTACCTACGAGCCAGCCAAAAAGAACCGCTCGGGCTGCTCCATTTGAATCCTGCCATGACCACAGTGGTCAACCTGGACGACGGGTCCTACAATCTTACTCCTGAGGTAGTGTACACCGGTGTTACCAATCTCGAACTCCGTTTTCGTTTCACGCTCCTTTCCGGCCACGACGGCACGGAATACGGAGAGAAGCAGATCGATTCGAAGATCGAAGTACAGGCCCGCTATTCCTTCTAATGCATTCCATGGGATACGGTTTTCCCGGCTACTATTCTCCAGATGCGACACCGCAAGAGAACAATGTTCGGCCAATCCTTTCAACATCGAGCAGAAAGGGATCTCGATGCCGCCTTGCGATGCTGACCTCTCGTTCGGTCCACACGAGGATATCCAAGGGAATAGGAATCGCGGGAGTGAGGGCAAGCAGGTAGGGGGCTGCACGAAAGGGGGGTGGCTCGGCAGACTCGTCTACTACGAAGAGGAGGTCTGCGTCGCTCTCTGGGGTGTACTGGTTAGTTGCCAGTGATCCGAAGAGGATAACCCGACGAAGCTCGGGCCGCGACCGCCCGTTCCAACGCGCTGACTATACTGGGGCCGTCAAGATATTCCACCTCGACAGAAATCGATGATTCGTTGCGCATGGGCATTAACCCGAACTTCTCACCAACTTTCGGCTACAGGCGCCGATATGGCACCCCGCGTCCGACGCGGGACTTCGCGACGAAACCCGGTGAGAAGTCCGGGCTAGCTCACCGCCTGCATGTCAGGACAGGCAGACAGGGAAGACCTGGAGGAAGGCAATATAAAAGAACCGAACGAGCAGGAAGTCCACAAGCGGCGGCATCTATCAGCTGAGGAGAAAACCAGAGTCGTAGTTCCCCGGCCAGCCTGGCGACCTCGGGATGAAAATCTTCCTTTACATGGTGCCCGGAATTGATAAAATTGCCGACAGAAATGAACAAGTGTAGGTAATTCTATCATGATGTCCCAAGACGCGAATAGTCACGGTTCCCGGTTCGACAGGGCAGCCGCTATCTTCAAGAAGCGTGGCGGAATCCTCCGCACGGCGCAGGCGCTTCGTGCGGGCATTCACCCCGGAACGCTTTACGCCATGCGCGACTCCGGGGCGCTGGAAGTGGTGAGCCGCGGTGTGTATCGCCTTGCCGACAGCTCGCCGCTGGGCAATCCCGACCTGGTGACCGTCGCAACCCGAGTTCCGGGCGGCGTGATTTGCCTGATCTCCGCGCTAGCCTTTCACGAACTCACCACCCAGATACCCCACGAGATGCACGTGGCGCTGCCGCGCGGCGCGGAGGAACCCCGTCTGGTTCACCCGCCGATCAAGACCTACCGCTTCACTGGCGAGGCGTTCACCGAGGGAGTGGAGACCCATGAACTCGATAGCGTAAGCGTGCGCATCTACAGCCCGGAGAAGACGCTCGCCGACTGCTTCAAGTTCCGCAACAAGATCGGGCTTGATACGGCGGTGGAGGCGGTCCGCTTCTACCGAGAGCGGAGAACTATCAAGGTAGACGACCTCATGCGTTATGCCGTGGTTTGCCGGGTGAAGAAGATCATCCGACCCTACCTCGAGGCAATTCTATAATGGCGAGAAATATCGAAAACAGACTCGAGGCCATCAAAATGTTCATCCACCCCCTTGTGCTCTCGCTTACGCAGGAACGTCCGTTTCGCAGTGTCTGGACCGCCCCTGGCCCCTGGCGGTGATCGTCATACTTTCATTCTTTCAAGGGAATTCCACTCTTAGGGACCGCGGAGGAATAGGTTTGCGGTCTTGGCACACAGATTTGGTCTCCCCCATGTGGGGGCATCCGCCAGCTGGCGGACCGTGCCCACCGGGGCGAGTTCTCAATACCTTCTTCGCAATAGGAGAGATTGATATCACTTCGACTGAGTTCCCTTCGACCCAACTCCCTTCGACTACGCTCAGGACAAGCAGGGCTGGCAGGACAGGCGAAACCAGAGATGCGACTCGTGCGCGTGAACGGACTGACTTGTAGACTCGCAATGATACTGCGTGGTCCGGATGTCTGCATTCAGGGTGGAGTAGCATTGACGGTCTCGAGTCGGGACCCATTATTATGTGATGAGGCGATACGTTCGGAGTGTTGACGGAGTATGGGATCGATTCAAGGGGGGGGATCATGGGCATTTACCGGCGTTTCCGGAAAAACAAGCGGCTCACCCGGTTTCCAGATATGTCTGATGCAGCGGTAGACGTTTCCAGTCTGCCGCGCCTATCGACTCTGTTATGCTTTGCCTTCGTTTTGAATTCGGCAGCCATCATCCAGATCGCCTACGGGCAGCATTATCTCGGCATGGAGCCGCTCGCAGTTGATTCGTTGAAAAGCATTTCCGATCCTTACCTGACAAGGCATTGGTATGACGGGTATTTCTATTACTATTGGGACGGCTGGGACGGCGAAGCCGGTCGGGAATCAGATGAGCCACTCTGGTTGACCTACGTTGAGACAGATAAAGTGGGGATTCAGCGCATCTGTGCCAACAACTTCGCCTTTTCGTATCTGCATCAAGTCGACATATCCCCAGTCTCCACCATCGCCGAGTCCGACCCCGATGTCAGCCTAAGAGAGCCTATCATAGAGAACTATCTCGGGGGAGCGGTTGCGATCTGGCTTGAGGAGGATTTGTCACGTACGGACCTCTTCTATTCGATCAGAATAGATGACGAATGGTCATCTCCTGAGATGATAACCGACGATAGCCTCACGGAATCATCGCATGCGTTCTTCACCGTTGATGCCGAATGCCTGAGCGATCAGGATGAAGTGTTCAATTGCTTGTTCTGGGTCAGGGGTAACCGCATCTGTAGAGCAGAATTGGATGAGAACTGGCAATGGCATGGGCATGAGACGATCTATGAGGGCCGTAGGCCGCTGGGCCATCTGGTTCCTCGAATGACGGTCAATGGCGAT
>JAUXFG010000185.1 GCA_030620115.1 Candidatus Fermentibacterota bacterium | reverse complement strand
TGCTTGCAGCGCCTATCTCGGGAATAGTAATCGCCACGCCGGCCGAGACCCACTTCGAGCTCGCACAGAAGGCACTCGAGTCGGGCAAGGATATTCTGTGTGAGAAGCCATTAGCGCTCAACTATGAACAAGGGCGCAGACTAGTTGATCTGGCTGCACAACGCGGCCGTATCATCATGGTTGGCCATGTGTTGGAATACCATCCGGGCATCATACGTTTGCTGGAATTGGTGAGAGATGGCGAACTGGGCAAGGTGCACTATATCTACTCCAATCGCCTGAGCCTCGGGAAAGTCAGGCGTGAAGAGAACATCCTGTGGAGTTTCGCGCCCCATGACATTGCAATCATACTTCGCATGATGGGAAGCATGCCGTTCCAGGTGGTGGCATGCGGGGGCAGCTATGTACAACCCAATATCGCCGATGTGACGGTGACTCAGCTTCTTTTCGACAACGGTGTAAGGGCTCACATCCATGTATCGTGGCTTCATCCATTCAAAGAACAACGTTTGGTCATCATCGGATCACGTAAGATGGCTTCATTCGATGATGTAGGAAAACAGCTTGTGCTCTATGACCAACGCGTTGACCTGAAAGAGGGCGAACCGATTCCTGTGAAGGGCGATGGTCAGCTCGTCTCATTTCCAAGCGCCGAGCCCCTCCGGTCCGAGTGCCAGGCATTCCTTGATGCCGTGCGCACTCGTCAGCCACCCCTGACGGACGGAACCAGTGGTCTCCGGGTCCTACGAGTTCTTCAGGCAGCCCAGCGATCCATGGTAATGAATGGTGAACCTATTTCACTACCCATGGAGGTCTTTATATGAGCGATATGAGCTATTATGCCCATCCTACCGCAGTGATCGATGAACCATGCAGTATCGGCCAAGGCACGAAGATTTGGCATTTCTGCCATATCATGAAGAACGCCCGCATAGGCGAACGATGTATCTTTGGGCAAAATTGTTTCGTCGCCAATGACGTGATAATCGGAAACAATGTGAAGATCCAGAACAATGTATCGGTGTATACCGGCGTAGAACTGGAGGATGATGTTTTTTGTGGCCCCTCATGTGTGTTCACCAACGTGACCAACCCCCGTTCCCAGGTGTTGCGCCATCACCTCTACGAGCCGACACTGGTCCGACGGGGCACATCCATTGGGGCGAACGCAACCATTGTTTGTGGCGTGACTATCGGGCGATACGCCTTCATCGGCGCGGGAGCGGTGGTCATCCGCGATGTCCCTGACTATGCGCTGATCCTTGGCGTGCCCGGCTCGCAGAAGGCCTGGATGAGCCGCCATGGCCACCGCCTGCGGAACCCGGATACCGAAGACGTGTTTTTCTGCCCCGAGAGCAACTGGCGCTACAAGGAAGTCGAACCTAATGTACTCCGCTGCCTCGATTGGCCCGAAGATGACCCATTACCCGCTGAGAGCTGAGCAAGGAAATAGCGTATCTCTATGAGAGACGCCTCCCTCCTCTTCTCCATCGACCTGAGGTCGCCCCCTTTGCGCCTTTGCGTGAGAATCTCTCCTATCTCTGTGAGCTCTGTGAGAGATAGAATTTCCGAATAAACCTAAAAGGAATCCAACCAATGTCTCAATCTAATACTCCCGTTCCCCTTCTCGACTTAAAGGCCCAATATGCGACCATTCGCCAAGAGATACGCGAAGCCATAGACAATGTCATTGAATCCCAGTACTTCATCCTCGGGCCGGAAGTGGCGGCGTTGGAAGAGGAGATCGCCGCCTATTCTCAATGCAAGTTCGGGATTGGCGTATCATCAGGGACCGATGCGCTGCTCATTTCGCTCATGGCCATCGATCTCAAGCCGGGCGACGAGGTCGTCACCACGCCGTACACCTTCTTTGCCACGGCCGGCTCCATCGCTCGATTAGGAGCAAAACCCGTATTCGTTGATATTGATCCAGTCACCTACAACATCGATCCATCCGGCATTGAGGCAGCAATCACGGAACGAACCCGCGCTATCCTTCCCGTGCATCTCTATGGTCAGATGGCGGATGTGGACCCGATCATGGAGATAGCTCGGCGCCACAACCTCTTGGTGATCGAAGATGCCGCCCAGGCGATTGGCTCGGAATACAAAGGCCGGCGAGCCGGATCCGTCGGGCATTTGGGAACCTTCAGCTTCTTCCCCTCCAAGAATCTTGGCGCCTTTGGAGACGGCGGAATGGTCACTGCCAATGACCCTGCTCTGGCAGACCGGGTCAAACTCCTTCGCAATCATGGTTACCGCCCCAAGTACTACAATAAAGTGGTGGGCGGAAATTTCCGGCTCGATGCCATCCAAGCAGCCGTGCTCAGGGTCAAGCTGAAGCATTTGGACCAGTGGAGCCAGGCACGCCGGCAAAATGCAGAAACCTACCGACGACTCTTTGATGAGTCGGGCCTGGTGGTTGATTCCGTGGAAGAGCTCGACCGAAAGCCCGCCGTTCTGCTTCCCCGGGAGGCACCCGAGAGCCGCCACATCTACAATCAGTTTGTCATCAGGATCCCCAACCGGGATGCCGTAAAGACCGCATTGAAGGAAGACGGTATTGGAAGCGAGATCTACTATCCTGTTCCTTTGCACCTCCAGGAGTGCTTTGCTGAACTCGCCCACCATGCCGGCGATTTCCCCGCAAGCGAGAAAGCCGCTGCTCAGACATTGGCATTGCCGATCTACCCCGAATTGACGGAACACATGCAAAGAGCTGTCGTCACCGCAATCACCCACCATCTTCACCCATAGCTCTGCCCCTCTTCAGATGAGGATGTTCAATTTCCCCCCATCCAAGAGAACCTTGTCGGGAGCCTCATCGATTCCCTCCGCTTCCCCGCTCCCTCTCCAACATTCCCGCAATCCAGCAATTCAGCAATCAAGGAGTTCCCCCCCCTTCCTCCAGATTCCAGATTGTCAGATTCTAGATTGCAGATTGTCAGATTCTAGATTCCCTCCCCCCCTCCTCTTGACACAACCCCCATGGGTCTTAAGCTCTAGCCCGCATTTTCCCCTTCGATTCGGGGGCTTCCTCGTCCGGAGGAAGAGAGAGATCATACGGCGATAGAGAGGCAGGATTGCCCAAGCATATGAATGACGCCGGCGCGTCCCCGCCAAAGAGGGATGCTCCCTTGCAGGAATGGAAAAACCGCCATGAAAGCAAACGATTACTGGCTGGCTCTCTATACACAGCCTCATAAGGAGTATCTAGTCCGGAGTCTACTCCAAGAAAAAGGACTCGAGGTCTATCTGCCGGAGGAGCCCAATAGGATTCAGCGTCGAGATCGGCCACCATCCCGTCCCTTCTTCCCCCATTACCTTTTTCTCCGGAAGCCCGTAGACGAGACGTCCTATGATGACATTCAGTGGACACCTGGGCTCCGGCGAATCGTGAGTTTTGGTGGCCGTCCAGCCCTGATACCCAGCTCTCTCATCGAGCTCATTCGTGAGGAGCTTATTGTCCGCGAGACCGAGAAGGATCCGCCCTTTGTGCAAGGCCAACTGGTGTGCATAACCAGCGGCCCCTTCAAAGGGATCGAAGTCATTTTCGACCGCCGGCTCTCTGGCAGTGAGAGGGTTCGGGTTTTCCTGGACATCATTGGCCGTGCCCAAGTCTCCATGGATATACATATGGGCGATCTTTGCGTTTCGGAATGACGCGCATTCCTTACCAGCTCTCGTTGCGAAGCGGCGAAGCATGCCCGGATGAGCGGGTTAAGCGCTCAACGACTCGGAGTTTGTCTTTCCATCGGATAGGTCTCCTCCTTGGTTCCTCACTCCTTCATCTTTCTACCCACTTACTCTCTCACCTTCCTTGTCTATGAGAATCCTTGTCACCGGCACCGCTGGATTCATCGGGTTCCATCTCGCCAAATCACTTCTTGAAGACGGATATGAGGTAGTTGGTTACGACAACTTCAACAATTACTACTCCGTCTCGCTCAAGCGAGATCGCCACGCGATTCTCGAGAAGACGGCTGGCTACGTGGGTATTGAAGCTGATCTTTGCGACTTTGGAATGCTCACAGATGTTTTTTCTGACCACAAGTTCGACATTGTCTGTCATCTGGCGGCGCAGGCCGGGGTGCGATATTCCCTCACCCACCCCTTTGCCTATCAGAAATCGAATCTCGAAGGATTCCTCAATATCCTCGAGGTCTGCAGACACGCCGAGACTCCTCGCCTGGTCTATGCTTCCAGCTCCAGCGTCTACGGTGGGAACAAGAGCTTGCCCTTCAGCGAGACCGACAATGTCGATACGCCCGTGAGCCTCTACGCAGCGACCAAGAAGTCGTGCGAACTCATCGCGCATAGCTACAGCCATCTTTATGATCTCCAGACCATCGGCCTTCGATTTTTCACCGTCTATGGCCCGTGGGGACGGCCAGACATGGCCATGTGGTTGTTTACCCAAGCTATGCTGGCCGATCGCCCTATTGAGGTCTTCAACTATGGCAAGATGAGACGAGATTTCACCTATATCGATGACATTATCGCAGGAGTGAAAGCCTCTCTATTCACCACTGATTTGGACATGTACGAAGTCATCAATCTCGGCAACCATCGTTCCGAGAATCTCATGGACATGATCAAGATCCTTGCCGACACCCTCGGAGTCGAACCAAGAATGGAGTTGCTTCCAATGCAACCAGGCGATGTAGAAGCAACATATGCGGATATCGACAAGGCTCGCAAGAAACTTGGATTTGAACCAACAACTCCTATCGCGGCCGGCATCCCGAAATTCATCGAATGGTTCCGGGACTATCACCACCGTTGATATGCCTCCTGCCGCTCTCAGCTTATCAGCTCAATAGCTCTCCCCCCATTCAAGCAATCCAGCAATCTCGCAATCAAGCAATTCCACCCCCTTTCTCTCCCTAGATTGACAGATTCCACATTCTTCCCCCCCTTCACTCCCGTTGACGACAGGGAAGCCGTCCTTCTATTTGTGATGTCTCGGAAGTACTACGCCTCCGGGGTTGCCGCCGCAACTTCGAACCATTACAAACGGGACGGGGGAAGGCGCGAATATCCGAAACGATACCCCTACCCCTGAAACCACCATCACCTTCTTCTCTGCGAGTTGAGAACTAACAGCTGTCAGATGGGCGGAGCGTGCCCAGAACTAGCGCAAAGCCGAGAGGTACCGACAATGCTCGTCCCATCCTCTAATCTCCTCTCCTAATCTGTGCAATCTGTGGTTCGCGTCTTCCTGGCAAGGTGAGGACATGTGGGCGACCCCAGAAACAGGCAGCGCAGACCCCAAGAGACGGACATTGATCGGAATTCCCCCCTCCCTCCGGGGCGTAGGCCCTATGGGCCGGAGGCAGAATTCCGTTCAATAACCCAGTGTCTCTGTGATCTTTGTGAGATATCCTTCATCTCCGGACCGGCGTAGTGGAAAGAGTCGAGCGAAAGAAGCAGTCGTTTTTTCGCACGGAGGGATGTTTTTGTCTCTTGTTTAACCCGGACTTCTCACCGGCTTTCGAAGCGAAGCCACCGAAATAGTTCTGAATGTTAGCTCGGACTTCTCGTCGGTTACAGCCGGAAGTTAGTGAGAATCTCGGGTTAGCCCTCTTGTCTGAGACTCCTGTACTATCGCGAGTCTCATTCACGAAGAATCCGGCGGCACGCCGGGGGCCGGGCTAATGGGTGACCACAGAAAGACTACAGGCATATCGATGGGCTTGTCGAAACAACACCTGAATAGGCATACGAGTACGGTCTCCTTTTCCTTGGATTCTCTCTCAAGAGCTCTAGAGGATGAATGCCCGGAAATCGTATTTGCGCTTCTGCTGGGGTCTTCGAGGGATGGTGTTGCGGAAGTCGGAAGTGACATAGATATCGCGCTCTTCTTGGACGGAAGAGCAACTTTTGACGTGTATGATAGGACAACGGAAATAGTCGAAAATCTTGCCCCAGGGGTCCATTGTGATGTGGGGATTCTGAATAATGCTGAAGCAGTCTACCGCTTCGAGGCCTTGAAAGGCAACCTTCTGTTTTGCCGGACCCAGGAAGTATACCTTCGTTTCTATTCATTGGCATGTAGAGAATATGAGACCCAGGTCTTCCATTATGAGAAGCAACATCGTTACAGAATGCTACGATCAAAGCCTATGATCACCTAATCATGCGTTACAACAGCGTCATCAATAGGAAGCTCGCATTGCTGGATAGCCAGGTTGGCAAACTCGAAACCCATCTGAAGAACGTGTCCTGTTCAGAGTTCAGTGAGAGTTGGGTCCTGCGATCAATGGCAGAGAGAGCACTTCAGGTGGCAATCGAGATCGTGATAGATATAGCAGAACGTATCATTGCCATTGAGGGAGCCGGGCCTGTGGCAACTGCGCGTGATGCAATCAGGAAGCTCACGGAACTGAAGATACTTGCGAACGAACAGCCGTATGTCAAGATGGTTCGATTTCGAAACCTGATTGTCCATGAATATGAAGAGATCGACCCGAAGATGCTGTTTGAACTGGCCACAAGTAGATTGACTGACTTCACAGACTTTCGTGTTGAGATCGACTACGCTCAGGAGGCAAACGGTCCGTCGTCACCATGAGATCCAAACAAGGCTCGGCAACCACATCGAGATCCATGACCGCTGTGATTTCTGTGAGAGATCTTTCCTCTCCAAATCTGTGTTAATCTATGGTTCGTGTCTTCCTGGTGGACTGAGGACATATGGGCGATCTCAGAGACACACCAATCTGTGCCAATCTCCTTTCCCAATCAGTGTAATCTGTGCTTCAATATTAAACATCAAAGATCTGACCCCCAAAAATCCCTAAACATTTGCTCAGCAATCACTACAATCAAACGCGCTCCAGATATTACCATGAGCTGAACGCAGCTCGAACTCGCGGAGAAGAATGGAAGTTCCTGAACTATGCGATGGAAGGTTTTGT
>JAUXFG010000204.1 GCA_030620115.1 Candidatus Fermentibacterota bacterium | reverse complement strand
GAAGTCCCGCGTCGGACGCGGGATGCCATATCGGCGGTTGTAGCCGCAAGTTGGTGAGAAGTTCGGGCTAAACTGCATTTCTCACCAGTTTTTCTCCTCCCATGCAGCCGAGCAACAGGAAGCAGGGGACAGCCGCGGCAGGCCAGTAGAGGGCGTCGAAGATACCGGCCATGAAGAGGAGAGCACCTAGCATGATCCACGGTGAGATAATCCCCCCATGGACGCCTTTATGCCGCCCCAGACGCACGGCGAGCAGCGCGAGCCACACAAGCCACACCATAGCCCCCACGATGCCGGCTTCGGTCAGGATTCTTACATAGCTGTTGTCGGGGGTGGTGAAAGAGCGGAGCCTCGCATGAGCAGGGCCAAAGCGATCAAGGGCGCGAGAATAGCGCCCCCAGCCGACTCCCTGGATGGGTTTTGCGCGTATCGTGGCCGTTGCCACTTGAAAGCCTGCTCCACGCTTGTCCCCATGAAGAGCCCGGCGCAGGCCTTGGTCTCGAGATGCACGGAAAGTGAAGACCAATATCAATCCCAAGATCATTACCGCCGCCGCGGCCCAGACCGCGCGTCGCCTGTTCTGGAGGAACGCAGTGGAACCAATGAGCACGGTGATCAGCACGAAAGACCGGGACATGGTGGAGAATCCGGATATGACGAATAGAGCAACCGCAAGGATCGTCAGAACCATGGGTCTGAAAGGGCGAACAAGGAGCGAGCTTCCAAGCGTTGCCGCTACGGTGGCAAGCACGAGTGGATGTACAAAAGCGCCTGCAGATCGACCAGCAGTGGTGCTGTCCCAGTAGAGTCTACCGATGGAGGAGAGCAGCGTGCCGTACAGAGGGTCACTCGCCGCGGTGTGATACCGCATGGCACAAACACAGATCAGTGCATTTCCCCCGATTACTATTGCGGAAAGCCCCCTGCCATACCCTCTTCTGGCCATCCCTCGACCTGCCAAGAATGCGAGCGGCGCACAAAGCAGGGTTACTGCCGTGGCCAGTCCAGCTCCCTTGGCTACCACCATGCCATGGGCTAGCGTGAAAAGAATACAGCAGTACGCCGTCATCTCTACGGCAGAGGGCCGCCGACCCCAGTGAGCCATCGCCGCAGTGATCATCAGAATCAGAAGGTAGATCGGGACGACAACAGGTCCGCACGAGAGGGAAGGAACCAGCTCGTTGAAGGGGAGCACAACCGGGAGCAAAGCGGCCCCGCCCACTAAACCAACAGAAACCGCGTCGGCAGTGGTTCTTGTGAGCACTGATCGAGAGATGGCGGAAAGGATCAGTGTCAATAACGCGAAGAAGAGCCATCTGCCAAGGGACGAACGCAGAAGGTATGCCCAGAACCCCGCCAGACGCGGCAACTGTATCCAATCGAGCTCCACGCGAGCCGGATGATCCACAGGGCGCAGAGAAAGCCGCGTGACTTCTCCCGACCATCTGGGATCCTTGTAGAGTGGAACGATTTGCTGAATCCACTGGCCGTTGGGGGAAAGCGAGAATCCCATCCTGCCGGAGCCGGCGAGTGAAGAGCAGTCCCAGGATAAGACGCCGGTACCCAGTCCTGAATGCACCAGCATCTGGACCACTGCCACGGGGTGAGTAGAGGAGTCGAGTCCCTGCCAACGCGGGCTGGTTTCAATGGTTCCCTGCCCTTGGGTGTAAAGGACCAGAGGGGCGTTCTTTTCCTTTTCTGGGGGCAGAGCGTGACAGTTCATCAGAGCCCAGGGCTCTGGGATCGGAGAGGACGAAGAGAAATGCCAGGTGTGTGCAGGGCCTCGAAGAAGGCATTCTCTTTCTTTCTCATCCCAGCAGACTTCTGCTCGAAGCAGGGCCCCGGCAGCGGGTTTCTGCTTCGAATGAATGACTACACCATCCGTAGAGAACAGCTCAGGGGAAGAAGCGTGAATGTAGGTGAGTGCGGAGTCTTCCCGGACGCTGAGTGTATATTCTCCCATACCGCCGATCGTCGGGGGGACCGGTAGAGGAGAATCCATGAGCAGTTCAAGACCGGCGTAGGCTTCACTGGCCATGATGATGGGTTCGATTCTCCACATGTCGAGCCCGGCAGGGAGAATATCGACTTCCCTGGCTGTGCCGCCACCTTTTGCCATGGCCGCCACGATCCAGAAGAAGATGGGGATCATCCAATGATTCTTTGATACAGTTCAGCGAAGCGGTCCGCGGTGCTCTCCCAAGAGAATCGTCTTTGTATGGTATCGATGCCGTTCTTGGTGAGTTCAGAGGCTAATGTTTCGTCCATCAGCACGCGGCGAAGTGCCTCCGCCAGGGCCTTCGGATCCTCAGGCGGTACCAGGAGACCGTTCATCTCGTGTTCCACAATGTCCACGATTCCCCCCACGCGGGAGGCCACTGTGGGCACGCTCGAGGCCATTGACTCCAAGAGAACCACGCCCTGACCCTCAGTATCGCCGCTGGGGAGGACCACCGACGGCGCGGCAAAGGCCTGGCACGTCCGGTAGTACTTCGGCAGTTCCGCGTGACTGATCTTGCCCACGAATTTGATGGTATCCTCCAGCTTGAGATCCTTCACCTGCGCTTTCAGGGCGTCCTCTTCCGGACCAAAGCCGATTAGCAGCAGCCGGATTTCTTTCCACTGCCCGGCAAGAATATGGACCGCATTCACAAGATGCTGGAATCCCTTTTTTGGGGCAAAACGGCCGACGCCAAGGATGGTCTTGCCACGGAGATCGAAGCGCCTCGTAATGCCCTCGTCGGGGAGCCCTGGATGGAACAGTCCCAGGTCCACGCCCATGGGCACGAGATTTACGGTGCTGTTCCCGTGAAGCCTAAGCACAGCTTCCACGGTGGCGTTGCTGTTCACCGTACACGAAACCGCCTGACGGAGCGCGTGGGTGGCAAAAAGTCGCACCAGGGGATGTTGCATGGCGAACACGTCACCGGCATGGGCGGTGAGAAGGAGTGGGATGTTTCGCCGCCGGCAGGGGGCAGTGGCCAAGTAGCCCTGCGGCACGATCCAATGGGCATGCACCAGGTCCCATGGTTCCGACTTGATCGTATGGGTGATTGCTCTCCGTTGCGCGAGGAGGAAGAGGGGCAGCTGGAACCGTGCGAGCCAATATCTCCTCAGATTCGGGAGTGCTCCGCCATTGTAGCACAACTTCTGCCTTTGGTATGGCCGGAAATACGGGAAACGTCTTACCTCCAGTGAACCCAGTCGTTCGCGGAATGCCGCGCCGCCGGCATGGGGAACCAGGACCGTCATGGAAAATGATCTCTGGGCCAAGAATTCCGAGAGGTAGTAGACGAACGCAGGCTCGGTATCGTTCTTCCAGCGCGGAAAGGTAGTGGCGAGAACAAGGACTTTGCTACTCATTCCGGCGCCTGTGAATGCCTATGAATCCCGCAATACTTCTTTGAGCCAGCGCCCCACAAAAACATGATCCATCTCCGAGGGCAACGGCCCCAACCCATGTGTCTCAATGGGCGAAACCAAGTCGGGATGCGGTTGATAGCCGTGCATGCCGACTGGAGCTTTTGCCGAGAAAAAATCGGGCCAGAATATGGCGCCATGCGGCGCAACACAGACGATATGACCGAGCTGTGGCGATCCCCAGGCGAGCCCTAGTCGCTCCCGCGTTTCTTCCGACAGAAGATCTCCCCCTCCCCATGTATGCAGCTCCTGAATGATATTGTCTCTCTCGCTTGGCCTATTCAACCAGAGCCGGAGCAATGTGGAATCTACAAAGTAGTGCTGGAGCGTGCCCTCGGCAAGCGCGCCGGGCAACCAGGTGGGAAGCGGGATGAGGGAAGTCACGGGGAGGAATCCGTGATCGGAAAGGAGGATCCATCGCAGGTGCGAGGATCTGCGCGAAAGTGCAGAGCAGATGGCGCGGATCCTGCGCTTTGTTCTCACAATGCACCTGCGTGCCTGGGAACTATCAGGGCCAAAGGCATGACTGATCCCATCGAGATCGCCGAACTTGATATAGTAGAAATCCCGTACGCCTGAGGATAGAGAGGCGTAGAAGCGTGATTCCACCTTCTCGTCCCGTGCCCCAAGAAACCCCATCTTTGGAGGCGCGAGGTAGAGCCAGGATCGTCCTTGATCTCGCAGGAGATCGAAGAGTGATTCGATCTCCCCGTAGGCACGGGAGGAATCAGGGCAGCGGTCTTGCGTGGGCCGACTGCGGCAGAGAAAACCAGGTGGGATCATGCTGGAGCGGGGCAGCACCATCCCATGGATCAGGGACGATAATCTGTAGATGAGGAAGTTCATGTATCGTCTGGCCGGACGGGGGCAGCAATCCCATATCGCAGCCAGTCCCGGGGTACGGCAGACAGGCAAGAAAGGAGAGGATTCGGTGTGCTCGTAGTCTGTCCACTGCTGATGTACAGACAGGGGTTCTCCCGTGAAGAGGCTTGCCTCCACAGAACGGAAACCCAGTTCAGGCATGATTCTGCAGGGGGTTTGGTGATCTCGATGCCTGAGGCCATCGATCAGGAACAGCACCGTCGTCTCTGGTCTCATGCGAAAGATCTCTTTATTCGTTTCTTTGTGGAGATAGCCTTGAACAGCTCGATGATCCCCCGGCGCATGCCGGGGCGTGATTCCGGGATCCCGTGCAGCAGAGGTCTTATCCAGGCGGATAATCGGCGCTGCTCCTCCGGCCCCATTCCTGCCCCCAACCACGCCCATGCGCACGCATATGATCTGATGAGAGGATGAATCAGGTGTAGGCTGCGGACTCGCGCGCTTTCGGCAAGAGAATAAGCAGCCACGATGAACGGTGCGAACCGTGCGGCAAAAGGGAGCCCCCAGACTCGAAGCAAGTCTTCTGCGTAGGGTCTAAGCAAGCTCCATCTTGCATGCGCGAGAAATTCGTAGTAGCCGTTCTCAGGAGTCGCGGGCTCGTATCCGAGGACCTCACTGGAGATGATCTCCACGATCTCAAGCAGCTCTTTCCTGGCCGCTTCCCAGAGCTGTGCGGGATCATCTGGCTCATGTTTCAGTGGATCCAGCTTGATTTGGAAGGCCTCCTCGATACGGGGAGTGAGCAAACCAAGTCGGGGGTGGAGCGGACCGGCTCTTTCCAGATCGTGGGCCACATCCAACCGTGCGGCATACCCCGGCACCCATTCCCCCCGAAGGAGCAACAGAGCTGCCGACGCATCTAGTATTACTTTCGCCTTGTGATACGCAACCGCACATGCAAGCTCAGAACCAGGGTGGTGCCCTTCATCGACCCAGGGTCCCCATTGTTCGAGGATTCCGATGAGTTTGTTCAATACCGGGCGAAGACCACTGACAGGATGAATACGCGATGGATCCGCGGTGATCCGTTCCCGAAGGTCCTGCCCCCACAGGAGCCGGCTCGCGAGTTTCAGTTCCGCATTGCTTATGTCGTTGGGAAGGTATGGGAGGGCGTTCTCAGGGATGATCTCCAGGCTGATCTGGAAGCGACCAGGAGAAGGATGCTCTTCCGAGTAGGGAGCCAGATCAAGTGCCCGGAAAATTCTCTCGCGAAGAGAGGGGATCCTCGCCGCAGCTTCCCGGACCAATCCTTGTTCCACAACCGCAAAAAGGTCGTAATCCTTGAACGGCCTCAACGTGTCTCCAAAAATGACCATTGTGCCTTCGTCCCTCCCGAACGAACCTCCAAGTATCAGGCTTTTCAAACCCGGCATCCCTGTGGAGAGCGTTTCCGAGATGGCTGAAAGATGTTCTTCCAGGAGTTGTTGGTTTTGAGGCCGTAGATCAGTTGGCGGCATGTCTATGGCTGACATTTCATGAGAAACGGGAGGAAAGGCTGGAATGGGGGATTGGGGGGTTGGGGAAATGGAGTACTGTATGTCATTCTGAGGGAGCGGAGCGACCGAAGAATCTGGGCGGGGGGAGGATTGAG
>JAUXFG010000027.1 GCA_030620115.1 Candidatus Fermentibacterota bacterium | reverse complement strand
GCCCTCCCCCCCTGGGCGGGGAGGCGCGCGGCGAACCATCTAGAGGTGACGATACTCGAACGGAGAGAGAAATGGCTGAGCTCGATCATTTTGATCGCCGGTTCTTCGGATCTGAGAATGAAATAACCCGGATCGGATCAGGTTCCTTGGGCGGGAAGGCTCATGGGCTTTTCCTCATGGCGGAGAGGATTCATTCCCGATGTGGCGAGGGGAGATTTCCCGGCATAAGTGTGAGCATTCCTCGAAGCACGGTGATCGCCACGGATTTTTTCGATGAGTTCATGGGGTCAAACGATCTTTACGAGGTTGTGGCATCAGACCTGCGAGACGACAGGATCGCCCACGCCTTCCAGCAGGCGGATCTTCCACCAAGACTCGTGGGAGATCTTCGGTCTCTTGCGGATCAGGTTCATGTCCCTCTGGCGATACGCTCCTCAAGTCTCCTGGAGGACGCCATGTATCGTCCTTTCGCCGGGGTTTATGCCACGAAGATGATCCCGAACAACCAGCCCAAGCCCGATACGCGGTTTCAGAGACTGGTGGAGGCCGTCAAGTTTGTCTATGCTTCCACATTCTTCCAGGATGCGAAGCGGTACATCAACTCCGTGAACCGGGAGAGTACGGACGAGAAGATGGCGGTGATCATCCAGGAGGTGGTGGGTGAGCGAATCGGCGATCGATTCTACCCCACACTATCGGGTGTGGCGCGATCCCACGATTTCTATGCCTTCGGTGGTTCGTCGCCGGAAGATGGCGTGGTGAACCTTGCACTTGGCCTGGGCAAGACCATTGTTGATGGCGGTGTGACGTGGAGCTATTCACCGGCTGCTCCACAGGCGCCGCCTCCCTACAATGACGTTGGCGACCTCTTGAAGAATACCCAGACCGAATTCTGGGCCGTGAACATGGGGAAGCCTCCTGCCTACGATCCTATCCGGGAAACCGAATATTTGGTCAAGGCAGGTTTCTCTGAAGCGGAGTATGACAACACACTGAGATTCACTGCGTCCACCTATGATCCGCAATCAGACCGGCTTTGTCCAGGGATTGGGGCTCGCGGGCCTCGTGTCATCAACTTCGCCTCGATTCTCGTATATGGAGACATCGCACTCAATGAGGTGGTCAAGGAAGTGCTTGCCCAAAGCGAAGAGGAGTTGGGCGCGGAAGTGGAGATCGAATTCGCCATGACTCTGGACCGGAAGAAGGGGGTGCCCGCGCGGCTGGGGTTTCTCCAGGTCAGGCCCATGGTGGTCTCGGACGAGCAGGTAGACATACCATTGGATCTCCTTGAGGGCGGGAATGTGGTTGTGGCCACGACGAAGGCCCTGGGGAACGGCGTCACCGATAGTCTCCACGACATCGTGTATGTCCGCCCGGACACCTTTGATCCCCGGTCGACCCAAGAGATGGCATTGGAACTGGAGAAGATCAATAGTAACTTGGTTGCGCAAGGAAGGTCTTATGTGCTCATGGGATTCGGTCGCTGGGGGAGTTCCGATCCGTGGCTCGGGATTCCTGTGGCGTGGAGCCAGATATCCGGTGCAAGGGTCATTGTGGAGGCTACCCTTCCGAAGATGGCGCCGGATCTGAGTCAAGGTTCGCATTTTTTCCACAACCTGACAAGCTTCCGAGTCTGCTACTTCTCAGTACATCATGCACACAAGTACGCGATAGATTGGGACTGGATAGAGAGAAACCAGGAAATTGCCAAGGAACGATTCGTTCGGCACGTCAGGACCGATTCGCCGCTGTCGGTCCAAGTCGACGGCAGGAGCGGTCGAGGAGTGATTCTTCGCCATGACCGAGAGTAAGACCACCAAGGCAGTGGGCAGCCTGATCTCTGCCCTTCAAGAGCGAGCAAAGGAACTCAGGTGCCTCTACCGAATCGAGGAGCTGCTGAGCGAGAGCGAGACGCCACTGGAAGAGATCTTCATGGGAATCATGGAGGCGATACCGCCTGCTTGGCAGTATCCGGAGCAGTGCCAGGTCAAGATTGATCATGAATCCGAGACGTATCAGCTCGCTGACTATGTCGAGACGCCGTGGGAACACTGTGCCCTGATTAAGGTGCAGGATGCCACCGTGGGTAGGATATGTCTTGGGTACAAGGAGGAGATGCCGCCCGCCGACAGCGGGCCTTTTCTCGATGAGGAAATCAGGCTCATCGACACCATTGCCGATCGATTAGGGCATTTCATCCTTCATCAGCGCCTCAAGCTCATGTTCGAGGATATGCGAGTGGCCAGGCAGAACGGCAAGCAGGGCAAGCCCAGCGAGTGGCGGGTGGCCCTGGATCTTCTGCGGAAGACCGATGAAGACCTCTTGATCCGTATCTCGCGGAAGATGATAAATTATCTCGGCTGGAGAGGGATCGGGGAGGCGAAGTCGTTACTGCAGCGTTTTGGTCAGGAGCGGGAGAGCGCGGATCTTCTCGGGCAGGTGAATCAGCCGGAGAAAAAGGCGCCCCTTGAGAATCCCTTGAGTCTCTCGGATGAGACCTTTCGCGTCGCCGCAGTGCATCTCAGCGACGCTGAAATCCTGACGCGTATTCACAAATGGATCCTCGAGGACAGATCAAGCATCCTCGTCGACGTACTCGTCAATGGATACGCTCCGCTTGATGATGTGTCCGATGCGGTGCGGCGCTATCAACATCTCATGCCAGAGGGAATGAAGCTTCCAAAACCGACCATGAATGGCCTTCGGGTTGCACTGGTCAGGCGCTTCTTCAGCGATCAGCTCGAGTTCATCAATGTTGCCAAGAAACACGTGGAGATCGAGGATTTCTTTGACTTGCTGGAGCGGATCATATTCTCGTCCGGAAGTCATGGCAAGCTTGGCGGGAAAAGCGCGGGGATTTTTGTTGCCAGCGCTATGCTTAGGAAAAAAAGCTCAGAGATTGATCTACTCGAGAATGTAAAGACGCCAAAGACCTGGTACGTGGCTTCTGACGGTATCCTCGCCTTCTTGCGGTACAATAACCTTGGAGAGGTCTACGAACAGAAGTACAAAGAAATCGACGAGGTACGGCGGGAGTATCCTCACATCGTGCAGGTCTTCAAAAACTCCACCTTTCCGCCTGAGCTCGTGAAGGGGCTTTCCGTGGCTCTGGACGACTTTAGGGAAGTTCCACTGGTGGTGCGCAGCTCCAGCCTTCTGGAAGACCGATTAGGGACGGCATTCGCGGGCAAGTACAAGAGTCTTTTTCTGGCCAATCAAGGAGACAAGAGTAAGCGTCTCGAGGCGTTGATGGATGCGATTGCGGAAGTATATGCGTCGACCTTCAGCCCGGATCCGATAGAGTATCGCTGTGAACGCGGCCTGCTCGATTTTCACGAAGAGATGGGCATCATGATACAGGAAGTCGTGGGGAAGCGTGTGGGGAAGTACTTCATGCCTTGTTTCGCCGGGGTTGCGTTCAGCAGAAACGAATTCCGGTGGTCATCCCGAATCAAACGCGAAGATGGGCTTCTTCGTATCGTCCCGGGACTGGGCACGCGAGCGGTAGACAGGTTGAGTGATGACTACCCGATCCTCGTGGCGCCTGGTCGGCCGAAGTTGCGAGTCAATGTCACGATCGATGAGACCGTACGGTATTCACCCAAGAAGATCGATGTCATCAACCTGGAGAAAAGCTGCTTCGAGACCAAAGAGATCGATGAATTGATCTCCGAGTGTGATCAGGACTACCCGAGCATCAGCAAGGTCATCTCGATTTACCGCGATGGCCTATTGCGCCCGCCGCTTGGTCTACTTACGGATCTCAGCCAGGAAGATGTGGTGGTGACTTTTGATGGACTGATTTCCAAGACGTCGTTCGTTGACCGGATGGCCGCCATTCTCCGCGCTCTGGAGCATGGATTTGGGACTCCCGTAGACATAGAGTTCGCGTCGGATGGTGAAGACCTGTACCTTCTTCAATGTCGACCACAGGCCTCCTCGAGCGATGACGCGGCCGCGGAGATCCCGAAGAATGTGCCCGCGGAATCGGTCCTGTTTTCCGCAAACCGCTTTGTGTCAAACGGCTGGGTTCCGGACATCACACACATCGTATACGTGGACCCGCAGCGGTATGATACGCTTTCGGAGTTCAGCGAGCTTGTGGCAGTGGGTCAGGCCATAGGAAAGCTCAATAGGATTCTGCCTAAGCGCCAATTTATACTCATGGGACCAGGGCGGTGGGGGAGCAGAGGCGACATCAAATTGGGCGTGAGAGTCACCTATTCAGACATCAACAACTCGGCGATGCTGATTGAGGTGGCGCGCAAGAAGGGCAAGTATGTCCCTGAGGTCTCCTTCGGCACGCATTTCTTCCAGGATCTCGTGGAGGCGTCCATTCGATATCTGCCGCTCTACCCCGACGAACAGGGCGTGAAGTTCAACGAGGAATTCCTGCTGAGCTCGCCGAATATCCTGCCGAAGATCCTCCCTGAGTATGGTTCCCTCTCCGAGACCATTCGAGTCATCGACATTCCCAAAACCACGGATGGAAGGATTCTGCGAGTTCTGATGAACGCCGCCCAAGACGAGGCACTCGGGCTCATTACGGAGTCATCCTCCGTGGTTGAATTCGTGCGTGAGGATGCCGAAGTGGCGGCCGGCCGACCGGGTGAAGACTATTGGAGCTGGCGGCTGAGGATGGCGAAGAGAATAGCGGCCCAGATAGCCCCGGAACGTTTCGGTGTCAAGGCGTTCTACATATTCGGCAGCACCAAGAACGGGACCGCCGGTCCGGCGAGCGATATCGACCTGCTCATCCATTTCCAGGGTACGGATGAGCAGAAGAAGGAGCTTGAGGTTTGGCTCGAGGGTTGGAGTGAATGCCTTGCCGAGCTAAACTACCTCAAAACCGGCTACAAGACCGACGGGTTGCTTGATGTGCATCTCCTCACGGACACGGACATCGAGGCCAGGAGCAGCTTTGCCATGAAGATCGGTGCGGTGACGGATGCGGCCAGGGAATTGCCCATGAAGGCGGGTCAGAGGAGCTCTCTCTCTGCCGAGGCCGGATTTTCGGGCGAGAAGCGGACAAGGGCCAGCTCAGGACCGTCATGAGCCGCGGAGAAGAGGTAGGTTTCGCCGATCTTGTCGTGCCAGGAGCCGGTGAGTCGAGCAGATTCGTGTATGTGGCCGTGCATGGTGACATATGGCTGTCGGGACTGGATGAAGCGCGCCACGGCAATGCTTCCGACGTGCACATCTAGGGGAACATGGTCAATTTTCCGGCCATCGAGGGCGGCGCGGTCAAGTTTGCTTTTATAGGGAGGGCCATGAAAGAGAAAGAGCGCTCGCGAGAGATCTCGCTTGGCAGTCAGTTGTGCAAGGTCCTTCTCTATGGTCGAGAACTGGATCTCGTATTCCGAGACAGGGACTGAGCGGAAGCCTTCTTCCGGGGAGACCGAACCCGGATCCACGTAGCGAGAGACATCGTAGCGCTCCCAGTCCTTCAGCAAGAATGGCGTGGGCGGCACGAAACTGTATCCATATATCTCATAGTCGCCTAAGAGAATTCTTCGGTTGTGAGCGTATTCCCAGATTCCTCGGGCTGCCACGTCGAGTATTACCGATTCCTCGAAGCGGGGATCGTCATTGCCGAGGATGAGGAAGATCCGCGGGTAGGCGGAACCGAGCGTAGACCGTAGCCTGTCCAGCCCAGCGGCGAGGAAATCGTTGACAAAGTCTTCATGATCAGGGGAAATGGATGATGATGGCAAGAGGCCCGAAGGCAAGATATCTCCTCCCAGAAAAACCGCATCGGGTCGTTCATCGCCAATAGCCTGGAAGAGCTTCTGGTAGCGATCGGCATGTCCATGAAGATCAGAAACGAAGAAACAGGTCATCAACTGTCCGTGCTCCCGACGTTGCAGCAACCCCTAAGAAGATTGCGAGTGAGTTGGGATCAATCCTCGCGCCGACGTTTCCACGATTCCCTTGAGGAATTCCTCGTAAGAGCCTCCTATTGCCTGGAACGCATCACCCATGGGTCCGAGATCGGTGACTACGGAAACGCCACGAAGGAACAGGCTCTCTTGCTCCCATACCAAGTCCACTCGGCACGGCCCCACGAGTTCGAGAACCCTCTTCACGTGGCGAACCAGCGCCAGTGAGAGCTTCTCCTTTTCCGGCGACAGCGTGCCTCTTGGCGCCCAGAGCGGATCCTCCCCGCGCAATCCAAGGAACGCCGAAAGCGTCTCCTACATGGGGGAGACCAATTCTACGGCAAATCCGTGTGCCAAGACTGCAAACTTATTTCGTAAGCGTTCACAGGTTCAGAGTTTCCCGCTGGAAGCGGGATTCAAGGTTACCTTTCAGATCCCACGAATCAACCCATTGAGATCGCCGCGCTATCGCTCGCGATGACCCCTGGGGCCTCAGTCATTGCAAGGAGGGTTCCGGAAGTGTAAAGCACTTCCCGGCCTGTCCTGAGCTCAGTCGAAGGGCCTGTGCTGAAACATCCCGATTCCCGGAGAACCCCGAACCTCCGAACCCATGAGCGGATCCCTCACATGGAGGGCTGCAATCCTATCCTCTTGAGTGCTCGAATGCAACAGTTGGGGATCTTCCTGTCCCTTCAGCTTGATCTGCTGGCGGGATGCCGTATCTTCGCTTTCGGCCAATATTTTTTGGCGAACCCTAACCCGGACCTCTCACTGGCATTGGGCTGCAGCAGCCGATATGGAACTGCCTGCTTCGTTACGCTCGATCGGACTCCTCGCCGTATCGCAGAGGATACGTCTGCGGGGTCCTCAGTCGCAAGCCTCGCATTCAGAACCATCTCGGCGGCTTCGCTTCGAAAGCCGGTGAGAAGCCCGGGCTAAGGATTCCCCACACGTGGATAGCACGCATTTCTCATCGGATCTCGTCGCGAAGCGGTTTCGCGGCGGATGCGGGATTAATGCGATGCCACAACAGATAGCTGGTGAGCAATGCGGGCCAACCCTCTTGACGAGTTTCTTGCGCTCCTGGAAGCGGATCAAACGGTTCGGGGAATCGTGTCACGTCTGCGGGCTGGTGAAAAAGAGATCAATCCGGGGCTTTTGGCCGGGTCGTCAAAGACATTGCTGCTCTTGCACCTTCAAAGCGCAGTCCGCAAACCGCTCCTTGCCGTGACGCCGGATTCCGCCTCGGCCAGATGGCTGGCTGACGATCTGAGAAGCATTATGAAGGAGGGCACGGTCTACGAATTCCCCGCAACCGAGCTTCTACCCTATGAAGAGAATCATCCCGACACTGAGATCACCTCCCTCAGGATTGCGGCGCTTGCAGCGGTGACCAGGGAGGAGTTCAGGGTCATGGTCACACCGGCGCGGGCACTCATGGAGCTCCTCCCGCGGCCGTTGGGAAATTCGTCGGCAGGCATCAAGATCAAGAGTGGGAGTTCGGTTGGATACGAAGAACTCATTCGATGGTTGGCTCAGTATGGCTACCAACGGCTTCCTCTTGTGGACGAGGTGGGGCAGTTCAGCGTTCGGGGTGGGGTGATCGATTTTTTCCCCAATGGCGCCGAGGACCCGGTACGTATTGAGCTGGATGATGACATTGCGACCTCCATACGATCCTTCGCTCCCCAGACACAACGATCACTGGAATCTCTCCAGGAGATACACCTGCTCCCTGGCGACGAGATGGTTGCCGCTTTTCCCGCTGAATGGGACGAATCGAAAGAGGCTGATTTGCTCCGTCGCGGCCGCCGGATGGATGTGTCCCCGGACCAGATCGACCGCATTCTCCTGCGGCTTGAACAGGATACCCGGCATCCATCGAGACGGTGGCTCTATCCGTTGTTTGGGTTCCCGCCCATCTCCCTGCTGGATCTGCTTCCCCAGGAGGTACTCATCTATGTGCAGGATGTGGAGAAAGTCGAGCAGGAGCTTGTCTCCTTCGAGGCAGAGATCAAATCCGAGTTTGATCGTCGCCTGGGTCGCGGCTTCCCCATGCCCCTGCTTCGGCCCACGCATCTGTTCGACGTATCTTCGAAGTTGCTGGCTCGCCTGAAGTCGTCAGGCGATCTTGTGTCATCAGTAAGCGGCTGGCATGGTCCACTGGAGGTCTTCCAGGCCGAGGCCTTCGGAGGAAGTCTCCCCATGCTACAGGAGAGGCTTGCCGAATTGACGGCCAAGGAGTACCGCGTCTGGCTTTCCTGCGACAACGAGGGGCAGCGAGAGCGGCTTACGGAGATCCTCTCTGAGAACGAGGGAGTTCGCTACTGGGTTGGAGGGCCTCGGCAGGGATTCATGTGGTCATCGCTGAACACTGCCCTGTTTGCAGATCAAGACGTTTTCCAGCGCTATGCACGTCGGCGGAGAAGACGACGCCATCATTCAGCGTTGCCTGCCACGAGACTTACCGATCTACACCCAGGCGACTTCGTGGTCCACGTCAGCCATGGCGTTGGCCGGTTCGAGGGCCTCGCAAGGCCTCGCGTCGGGGGCCACGAGGAGGAGTGCCTAGTCCTAGGCTATAGGGGCGGCGATAAGCTCTATGTGCCGGTGGAGCAGTCCAACCTGGTGGACCGCTATCTTGGACCCGACTCAGGAGCTCGGGCACTTGATTCATTGGGAGGAACCAAGTGGATCAAGGCCACGGCCAAGGTCAGACGAGCGGTGAAGGACATGGCCGAGGAGCTGATTCGCCTATATGCGGCCCGGCAGGCGCTTCCAGGGCATATCTTTCCCCCCAGTGATCATTGGCAGCAGGAATTGGAGGCGAGTTTCCCATTCCAGGAGACGCCGGATCAACTGAAGACCTGGGATGAGATCCGCGAGGATATGGAACAGCCCAAGGTTATGGATCGACTGGTTTGCGGTGATGTGGGGTACGGCAAAACCGAACTCGCGGTCCGTGCCGCGTTCAAAGCCGTTCTGGATGGAAAACAGGTTGCCGTCCTTGTGCCGACCACGATACTCGCTGAACAGCACTACCATACATTTCGAGAACGGATGGCCGAGTATCCCGTGGAGATCGAGATGCTCAGTCGTTTTCGGTCACCATCAGCGCAGAGGGCCATTATCTCCGACCTGAAGGCAGGGAAGATCGATATCGTGATAGGCACTCATCGCTTGCTCCAGAAGGATGTGAAGCTCAAGGACGTAGGGCTGGTGGTGATCGATGAGGAACAGCGTTTTGGCGTCGCACATAAGGAAAAGCTGAAACATCTGCGAATGCAGGTCGATGTGCTCACCATGACCGCGACGCCTATCCCCAGAACCCTGTACATGGCGCTTTCCGGCGCGCGGGATATGAGCGTGGTGAACACCCCACCTCAGGGAAGGGTCCCGATAAGGACCATGGTGGCCGCCTTCGACATGGAGATCGTTGCTGAGGCGATTCTACGCGAGGTCTCAAGGGGAGGGCAGGTCTATTTCGTGCACAACAGAGTCGAGTCCATAAATGCAGTGGCCACACTTCTCCGCAGGAATATCCCCGATGTACGGTTCGAGGTTGGACATGGCCAGATGCATGAGCACATGCTGGAAGACGTCATGCATCGATTCCTGGCGCGCGAGTTCGACGTGCTTGTGTGCACCATGATCATAGAGTCCGGCCTGGATATTCCAGGGGTGGACACGATCATCATCAATCGTGCTGACAAATTCGGCCTGGCGCAGCTCTATCAGCTGAGGGGAAGGGTCGGACGGGGCATGAGGCAAGCGTTCGCCTATCTTTTCATTCCGGGAAAGGGCTCTTTGACGAGCAATGCCATCAAACGTCTTGATGCCATGAGGCAGTTCTCCGAGCTTGGATCAGGGCTTCGCCTGTCGCTTCTCGATCTGGAGATCAGAGGTGTGGGCAACATCCTCGGTCGAGATCAGCATGGCCACGTGTCCGAGGTGGGTTTCCACCTCTACTGTCGGATGTTGGAGGAAGAGGTTACGCGGATCAAAGAGCATGCGCCGCCGCCCCGGAGGGATTTGAGCTTGCAATCGTATGTGCCGTTTACCATTCCAGACCAGTACGTATCCGAAGAGAGCATGCGACTCGACCTATACCGAAGGCTGGGAAGAATTCGCGAAATAGGGGAGCTACAAGACCTCTATGAAGAGCTCCGTGATCGTTTTGGTCCCGTGCCATCCGAGGTGGAGAGGTTCATCCGGGCGGTTCGTCTCAAACTTTTGCTCCTCCCGCTGCCGGTTGAAGCAGTACATTGGAAGGAGAATGTGATGGTTTTCCGGGTACAGGAAGAGGGAGGAAGAGACCCTTGCCTTCACCTCGTCACTCAGAAGACAGACGCGGTTTGGCGTCATGACAGGAGGGCAGGCCTGAGATTGGAGATTTCTCTGCGCAAGTGGCGAAAGGATGGGGGAGAGATCGAGCCTCTTCTGAAATGCCTTGAAGGGACCGTTCAAGGGTTCAGAGGTTCAAGGTTAGTGAAGGTTGACAAGAAAAGGCAATCCCAGAACCCTGAACGCCTACATCTCAAGAAAGGAGCGACGTCTTGTTGCGAGTAATCATGATATTTGTCCTGCTGTTGGGCGCTACGCGCGGCCAGGAAGAAGCTGATTTTGGCACTGAGGTCGAAGGCATTCTGGCGGTGGTGGGAAATGAACTCATTCTCAAGAGCGAGCTGAACGATCTATTGGAGTATGAACTGGCCAGTCTTGAATTGGCATCTCCTTCTGATACACTAGTCGCCTCGCTCCGGCGCGCGCTTCTTGATCAATTGATTGATGACAGACTGCTCCTGAACCATGCGCGAGAACGCAAGACAGAGATAAATGAAGAAGAGATAGAGACTACTCTTCAGGAGCGTATTGACCAGATCAGGTCGCGCTTCTCATCGGAATCGGCCTTCATCGCCCAGCTTGAAGCGGAAGGGCTCGATATGAGCCGTTTTCGCAGCCTGCAACGAAAGGCAGTGGAGGATCAGCTGCTCAAGCTCCGGCTCCAGGAAACGCTCAGGGATGAATGGCGTATCCAGGTCTCCGAGAGCGATGTCCGGAAGTTCTGCGACGAGCGTTTTGATGAGGTCCCCGACAATCCTGAACAGGTGGAGCTTCATCATATCCTGCTCAAGGCGGGTCCTGATGCAGCGGTGGTGGGTTCGCAGGACTCATTGCTCAGAAGCATCCGGGAGAGAATCGAGAATGGAGAAGCATTCGCCCATCTTGCCAGGGAGTTCTCCCAAGATGCCAGTTCATCACTGGGAGGCGACCTCGGCCGCTTTGATAGGGGAACCATGGTGCCGGAGTTCGAGAAGGCGTTGGATGCGCTTGAGCCGGGTGAGGTCTCCGGCGTGGTCACCACAAGGTTCGGTATGCATCTGATTCAGTTGATCGACAAGGATGAGGATTCATTCCAAGCTCGTCACATCATCTTGCTTTTGCAGGGAGAGTCAGACACCGGTGTTCTCCTCGCGTTGGCGCAGGAGATTGCTGCAAAGGCCGATAGTGTCCCCCTGGAGGAGCTGGCACGTCGCTATTCAGCCGATCTCGATACCAAGGAGAGGGGCGGTCTCGTGGGTGTTGCCCCCATATCGAGCATCCGTGATGAGACGGTACGAGCGGTGCTCGATTCGCTGGAAGAACGGACACTCTCGACTCCTGTGGTACAAGAGAACGAGGTTTCCCTCTATTGGATCGCGGAACGGATCCCTGCGGGGAAACCGGCATGTGAGGAGATCGCCCCGGGAATACGTGATCTACTGTATCGCGAGAAGCATGAGGCAAAGCTTCAGGGGCTCCTACAGGGACTCAAGGAAGACACATTCATTGATATCCGAATCTGAGGATGTTACGCGAGTTCAGCGTTCAGAGTTCGGTGTTCAGAGTTCAGCGAGGCAGGAAAAGCGGAAGTAAGGGCGCCCCGTGGCCTTTTCTTCCTCCTCTCTGCCTCTCTTTCCTGAACACTGATCTGTTTGACTCATTTACTCAAACAATCGAAATGTAAGGAGCTACCACCATTCTGCTGTTATCTTCAATGACCTACGGGGCATCCTCACATGAAGCCGGAAGGAGAATTTTTGTGAAACTCTTGAAACTGATGACACTGATCATGGTACTGCTGCTCGTATCCATGCCCAGCCATGCCTCGCTCTCGCGTGATGACCAGCTGCGGGAAGTGCAGCGCGTCATCGCAGAGAAAGGGGCGAACTGGACCGCTGGATCCAACGAGATTTGGGAGCTTCCTCGGGAGGAGCGGCTCGCGCTCTTGGGATGGAACAAGGAGCTCGATGAGGCGGCTCGTGCTTCCATGCCGGAGGCAACGGAAAGAGCGGCGATGCTCCGCGATCAGTTCGACTGGCGTGATGTGGATGGTGAATCCTACATCACTCCCATCACGAACCAGGAGCAATGTGGGAGCTGCTGGGCATTCGGGGCCGTAGCCTGCATGGAAGCGCGGTTTGCCATCGATGGATTCATACCATTCCCCACGCTGGATCTTTCGGAACAGTATCTTCTCTCATGCAGCCCCGGCACATGCAATGGCTATGCGCTGAGCGGCACTTGTGACTTCCTGCGGCACACCGGCACTCCCACCGAGGCATGTATGCCTTACCATGCCGATGACACCATCCCCTGTGACAATCATTGCTCGTTTTCTGACATGGAACTACTGACCATTCAGAATTGGGGGTGGATCGCGTCGAATCAAGCCGCTATCAAGACCCGCATCTTGGATGGCCCTGTGTATGTCGCATTCACGGTGTATGAAGACTTCATGGCCTATACCGGTGGGATCTACGAGCATCTCTGGGGTGAAGTGGAGGCCGGCCACGCCGTGGCGCTGGTAGGATGGAACGACGAGCAGTCGTACTGGATCCTGAAGAACTCGTGGGGACCGGAATGGGGCGAGAACGGCTACTTCCGGATGAAGTATGGCCAGTGCGGCATGGAAGGCGCGGCATGCTGGCTCACGGTCAACACACCCACGTTTCCCAATCTCTGTGTTGCCGACGTGATCATGACCGAAGTGGAAGGCGATGGAGATGGCGTCGTGAACCCAGGGGAGCGGGCATCGCTGGGCTTCCTGATAGAAAATAGCATCTATTGGATCAGCGCTCAGGGGATTGATCTGACGCTCTCGGTGGCGCCTGAGTACCAAGATCGTGTTTCGGTGATCCAGGGAACGGATTCCTTTGACGTAACCGTGCTTCCAGGGGACAGCGCGTGGTGCATGGGCGATTTTATCATCCAGATCGCCGATATCGGTCCTGTTGATGAGATCCCATTGCAGGTGACGATGGAATCCAATGTGGGTGGTTCTTACCCGTATGAGAAGACAAGCGTGGTAGCTATCAATCCTTCGATTTCCATGCCCGGATGGCCATTCGACCAGCCCACTGACTTCTATGCAGGCCCTGCATGCTTCTCGCTTGGTGATTCCATGGTGGTGGCGGTGGCGGACAGATATGGGGACCTCTGGGTGCTTGACGGAAAAAGCAGTCCGTTGCCCGGCTGGCCGGTTTCATTGGGGGATGTGGTCAGGTCGGCCCCCGCGGTGGCAGATCTCGACGGCGATGGGTCACCCGAGATAGTGGTGGGCACTAGGAATGATCTCTTCGCGGCGTTCCATGTCGACGGTACACCGCTTCTGATTGAAGACATAGGCAACAGCATTGCGGCCACGGTTCTTTTGGCTGACCTGACAGGCAATGGTTTTCCTGATATGGTTGCCGGAGATATTCAGGGCAACCTTTGGGCTTTGGACAGTCAAGGGAATGATCTGACCGGTTGGCCAGTGGATTTCGGGCAGGCGATCATTTCCGGAGCGGCGCTGGTGCAAGATCATGACCCGCTCCTTATCTGCGCAGGTTCAAGAAGCGGCATGCTCCATCTTCTCGACCCAGAGGCGCAGGAGATGCCCGGCTGGCCCGTTGATGTAGGGGGCGAGATCTGGACAGGCCCGGTAGTGGCTGACTACGATGATGACGGGGATACCGAGATCATCTGTGCCGCCGGCCGAAGCGTCTATGCCATCGAGCTTTCTGGAAGTGCGACGGAGCTTTTCAGCTCCACGGCATTGATTCGTTCGGCGTTGCTTGTGCTCGACATTGATGGAGACCGGAAGCTCGAGGCCATATTCGCCACCAGCGCCGGAAGGCTCTATGTCGTGAAACCGGATGGGGAGCTCGCCTATGGATGGCCGAGATCCCTAGAGAACGCCTCATTCGTGGGATTGACGGCAGCCGATATCGACAATGACGGCCTTCCCGAACTGATCTGCTCAACCGACCGTGGTATCGTCAGCTTTCTTGACGGGAACGGTTCACTCCTCAATCCCTCGCCTGTCTACCTGGATGGTGGATGTCTATCGCCACCTTCTCTGGCCGATATGGATGGTGATGGTGATCTTGAGATCATTATCGGCACCGATCAGGGCGTCGAAGCGCTGGATCTCAAATGCGTTGATGCGCGCGCCATCTGGGCCACCCACCGAGCAGATCTGAGGAGAACCGGATACTATGTCCGTGATACGGCGATGTCTCCGCCACAAAAAGAAGTGGGGAAGCCGCTGATCCGGCTGCTCACATGCAGCCCCATCCCCGCACGGGATGAGCTATTCCTGACGCTCTCGGTTCCGCGCGCGGAACCAGTCAGCATCTATCTCGTGGATCTCGCCGGACGAAGCCGGATCGCCACGGTGCTTCATCCCAATCCCGGGATCACCAGGAACACGATTTCTCTGAGGACGGTCCCATCCGGGGTCTATCTCCTTACGGTGAACTCCTCCTCAGGCATGACGACAAATCCCATTCTGCATTTGCGGTAGAGGGGATTTGGTAGGGGTTCAGAGGTTCAGAACTCGCGGAGTCCAAACGCCCAACATCGAACATTCAACATCGAACGCCGAAGGAGGGAAGAGGATCCCAGCGAAGTCTATTCCCTCTTGCGGGAATAGTGGAGTTGATCAAGAGATTTGTCACCAGTACTCGAACGGCGGGAAAGAACAGAACTCCCGAGGATAATTCGGAAGGCTACGAGGACCACCCCTATCCTCACATCGATGTTCGATGTTGAATGTTCGATGTTGGACGTTCGATGTTCATGTCGGTGTGGCACATATGCTATTCGGTACGAATAGAGGCGGAGAAAGACGACTGTTGTTGTGGATCAGAGAATAGCCCCGGTGTTATGTGGGTCCAATAGCCCCCTTTGGAAGGAGGGATTTAATTCGGCATCTATGCGGAACGCCGTGCGCGGGCAACTCTATCGGGAACCGCCGGATCGCTGCCTGGTGGAACTCGATGATCCGTCGGATGAAGATGTGGAGGTATTCCGCTCCTCTGTCTGTGTTTGGGATGATTCGGGCTGTCGCGAGCTGCCCTGAGACGAGGTTGGCTTCTCACGCGAGCTTGGCTTGTCCGTAGATCCGCGGCCGGAGGAACCGCCATCGCTTCTTCCTTGCCGTCGCTCTTCCTGACGCTCTTGGCTGGGCTTCTTGGCCTGCTGCTTCTCTTCTCGATAGAGAGGTCTTGTTTCTGTTTTTCGCAGTGACGCGTCATCCGTTTCGTCTTTTGTCCGTCGTTCGTTGATGTCTCCACGCTTTGTTCGTTGTTCCTCGCTCTCCCCTTGTTTTGTTCTCTCTTCGTTGCTATCGCCCTGCTTCGTGCGCTTTTCGCGAGAAGGGAAGTTGGTGACCCTCCCGCCGGGACGGTATGAATCCGAATCACTGGAGTCTTGCTTTTTCCAACGGGAATTGTCGTCTGTGTCTCGCTCTCCTGAATCCTTATACTTATCAGAGCCATTGACAGTAATGACTCGCTTACCTCTCCTGTTCCAGTAGTCAGAGCCGCCGCTCTTATATTTTGATTTTATTCTTGGGTAATCCTTATTTGTTTTCTTCTTGTACCAATAATATGGTCTCCGATCATATCTACTGTATGGAGGATGATAGTAGTAATTCCTGTAGGATGTGTAGATCACTACCTCAAAAGCGGGGCAGATATCATAGTAGGGATCCCAATGCCAGGGCCAGTGGCAGTCATAACACATATACCGGGGATAGGGCACTCTTCGTTCCACATAGAACATGGTCTTGTCGCTGACATAGTAGGGCATATCATTTCTCGTCGGCGCAATGAACTGATTGATGCGTTCGATGCCCAACTGCGGATCGGTGCTGATCGTCTCGAACACCCCGCTACCCGCGATATCTTCCATGTATTCGCCCCAATAGAAGGGTTCCGGACTCGCCACCGCCACTACGTACTCTATGCCCGTGGGGCCGGAGATGTGATAATTCCAGGCCGACGTAGTAGGAGGTAACCGATATGTTCTCCCTCCTCGTGTTGGCATTGATGATTCCGGATCCATGGGATAGAGCAGTTTGACCCTGCCGTCCGTATCCACATCGTAGACCACCACGAATGCGTCGTCGCTCACCTTGAAGTAGATGTGGATCTCCTCCCCGGGATAGTAGACCGAGCGCTCGCCGCGGTCTGTCCAGATATCGATCTCCAGGGGAGGAACGGCGGGGACCATCACGATTCCGTTTTCCCCTTCGATCTCCAGCGCGCCGGATACCATGGACAGGCACGCAAGCACGATCAAGATACACCGGAATCTCATTATCCTTGGCCTCCTTCGCCCAAGTCCCTGGCCGCGACATCTTTCACGGCAAGCCTGACGGGCGGCTCATTGGGCATCCCCGGGGCGAGCTCGGGATTGCCCCGATCCGTTTGATACGCCCAATCGAGCGTGATGCTATTCTCTCCCACACGCGTCACCACGAATTTGGCGAAATGATTGTCCCATGTCCAGACAAGGTAGGCGTATGACTGGCTGACTGCCAGGCTGCCTCCCGAAATCCAGCCTGTCTCGGGCGCGATGTCAATTTCATCGAGATTCTCGACTCTCCCCCAGGCCAGAACATCGGTATCTTCAGCAGTGGCAGTGATGAAGAACATATCCCCATCCCGCTCCAAGAAGATGTCCGCCGATGGATCGTCGTAGGGGAGCACCATGGCTTGATTGCCATACTGGTACTCTGAGAAGTCGATGCCGGCTTCGTCGGGGAAATACATGACATCCCAGATCCGAAGCCCATAGCCCTCCGGTCTGGGCGTATCCGGCACGGTTTCATAGCTGAGATCGCTGGAATTGTCGCACCTGTCAAATGAGTCCACGGCAAAGAAGTATGTCCGCCCATTGCTGAGACCCGTGACCCGATACGATGTCATGGATGTGGTGCCGATACGTTCATAGTAGCCCTCGGCGCGATCATTCCAGTACACGCCGTAGCCTGACACATCTCCGTCATGTACAGGTTCCCAGCATACAGTGACCGATTGATCGCCAGTCACGCTGTATACACCGCGTGGGACAGCCGGCGGGGTGTGGTCGTAGTAACAATCCCCCTCTGGGTGCGGATCCCAGTGGTGAATCTCGCAGCCAAAGAAAATCAGCGGCAGGAGCAGAAGAAAAGAGAGCTTCCGAGTTTGCATGGCTAAAATCCTCCTCTTGGTGAATAGACCTACAATCAAGCAAATGCAAGAAGCAGGCCTAGCAGCAGGAGGCAGGATAGGGCTATTCAAGACAGCGATCACTGCCTATCACTATGAAGCACCGTTGTCCTATTCGTCGTCCCTGCTGTCCACTGCAGAGGACGCTTCTTTTTCCGGCCTCTGAAGGCGATAACGTTCGATTTTCTTGTAGAGGTTGGACCGCTGCATCTCCAAGTCCTTGGCGGTGCGTGTCACATTCCAGTTGTTCGATTCGAGCTTCCTTTGCAGGAATCGATGCTCGGCCCATTCCATGAACTCCTGGTGGGAGCCGGAAAAGGAACCGAGGTCTTGCTTTGGGCGGACTCCACTGTCGAGCAATACATTGATCTCGTCGGGAAGGACTTCAGGTCCGGCACAGAACAAGGAAATACGTTCCATCACGTTCTTGAGCTCTCGCACATTGCCGGGCCAGCGGTGTTTCCTGATCATGTCTATGGCCCCTCTGCCCAACGTGAGTCGCGATCTCCCCATCTTGTCGGTGAAATGATCGAGGAAGTGGCGAGAGAGGAGGGCCGCATCTTCGGTGTGCTCCCGCAGTGGAGCAACGCGAATGGGGACCACGTTGAGACGGTAGAACAGATCCTCCCGAAACCTGCCTGCCTCCACTTCCTCGACAAGCGGCTTATTCGTGGCGGCGATGACCCTGACATCCGTCTCAATGGCCTTTGTTCCCCCAACCCGGGTGAGCATGGCCAATTCAAGAACTCGAAGGACTTTTGCCTGGGCAGCCAGGCTCATATCGCCAACCTCATCCAAGAAGAGTGTGCCACGATCTGCGCGTTCGAACTGTCCGATTCTCTTGGCGGATGCCCCGGTGAACGATCCCTTCTCATGCCCGAACAGCTCGCTCTCGATCAGTTCCGAAGGTATCGCGGCGCAGTTGACCTCCACGAAGTGCTCGGCGGCTCGAGAGCTCCCGGCGTGGATAGCCCGGGCCACCAGCTCCTTGCCAACCCCCGACTCACCGGTGATGAGCACCTTGGAATCAGTCTTCGCGACCTGACCGATGATCTGTTTGAGCCTCTTGATGGAATCTGCGTCCCCCAAGATGCTTTCCACCGTTGGCACTGTTCCCCGCAGAATGATGGCTTGCTTGCGGAGCTTGGCGTGTGCACGGGCATTTCGTAGCGTGACTAGAAGACGGTTCTGATCCAGGGGTTTCTCCAAGAAATCGAATGCGCCTTTCCTCGTTGCCTGAACAGCGGTGGAAAGGTCCGCCTGTGCGGAAATCATGATGACCTCAGGCCTCTCCGTGAGGGTAGTGAGCTGTTCCAGCACTTCGAGACCACTCATGCCGGGTAGTCTCAGGTCCAGAAGGACGACCTCAATCCCGCCTGAGCGTACTCGTTCGAGGCCTTCTTCCCCGGATTCAGCCTCAGACACCAGAACATCCTCATACTCAAGAACCATGCGCAGTCCTTCCCTCACCGCCTGATCATCATCAACCACAAGCACGGAGATCCGGTCCAAGAAATCCTCCTTCAGCCCCTCAGTGGGGACGAGTTTACTCCCGCCCTGGCGAGATTGGTAAACATAGAAGACGGAATAACGGGATATTTCAGGATAGGCCCTTCGACTGAGCTCAGGACAGGCCGGGAAGTGGTCTGCACTTGCGGAACCCTCCTTGCAATGACTGAGACCCCGGGGGTCATCGCGAGTGAAAGCGTGGCGATCTCAGTTGCCGATATGAGATTGCTTCGTCGTTACCCTCCTCGCAATGACTGAGGGTGGGGCCACGGTTCCGGAATCCCTCCATGGGATTCCATATTCCTAATCTTGAGCCGTAGCGTTGGGCTGAGACCGTAAATCGAGAGAATGAAACTTCCCGGAATATCGAATGTCTTTGTCCTCCGTCCACTGTCTTCTGTCCTAGCGAAGCTGCGCCTCAAACCGACGAGTCATGATGCCGTGGCGCATTGATCGAGGCGCAGCGATGCCGGTTGCTGGTCACTGGATACTGGATGGAACCATAAAGCAGCCATAGGCCGCAACCCAATAGACGGATGAATATCGTTTAGCACTTGTACATCCTTAGAATCTTCCGCAAAACCAGCATTCGTGCGTGCATGGAGCACCCCACTTTCAACAAGTGCACGTTTCCGACAGAGAAGTGACAGCGGAAGATTCTAAGTCGTTCCGTTCTCCTTCCAGCATCAAGCATCACCTCGCAGCCAATCCACATATAGCGTTACAAAACTTGACTCGTTTGTGAAGTCTCTAACCCATTTCAAGACCGCTAGTTCTTTGCGGGGCCTAATCTGCCGGTGATCAGCAATATCCCGATGAGCACGAGGAGAAGCGGCCATCCCACGGAGAGCCAGTCCTCCAGGCCTTCGATGGCTGAAGCGAGGCCATCCGCAATAAGGAGAAACCCAGGAATCAAGGGCCACCAGTGTGACCTTCCGCGATAGGCCTTTTGGATGATATAGATCGCCAAAAACCCAAGGCCAAGGCCGATGGAACTGGCATCTACGTATCGTAGGCTCGTCTCCTCCGCCATTGATCCAATGCTCATGCCAAGAAGGATGCAACCCGAAACAAGGAGCCCGTAGGCTCTCCGATAGAAGTATGCGGCCAGCAGCAGTCCACCGATGAGCAGGGGAATGGCCTGGAAGTCAAAGCCCTCGATGAACTGTACCAGGAAAAGCACGAGTCCCAAGCCAATGAGGACTCCTCCCGAGATGAGCGTTCTCTTCTTCTTGTCTATCATGTTCTCTCCTTATCCCAAATGCCGGCGAAGAATCCCGCCAAAAAACAAAATAACTTCCAGTGTTCCACTCAGACGAGCAAACGATGGCGCATCCAGGCCTCCACGTCAAGAGAGAAACCAGCCTCGAACTCCTCTTCCAGCATCCTTGCTCCTCCTTCTGTCGTCTGAACGCTGAACGCTGTCTTCTTCCTTCCCCCATTTCCTTCTCGCGTCCGTCGTATCGAGCATCAACGGCCATGACGGAGCATGGCCCTCCATCATCCTCACTTCGATGTTGAATGTTGGATGTTCGATGTTGGATGTTCATTCCCTCAATTCGCAATCAAGCATTCCCTCAATTCGCAATTCTTCCCCATCCCCCCTCCCCCCATCATCTTTCCAAGAGCGTGACTGCGGTGGCTGCCGGGCCAGTAGATTCGGCCGCAGGAGGTGCAGCGAGAGAAGCGTTCGTACTGCTCCCAGATGTAGGGCGGCAATTGTTCGCGTACTCGATCCTTGTCAACGGGGCGCAGGAGGTTGTTGCACCTGGGGCATCTGCTGAATGGTTTCAGCCGGCGGTGGAGGGGGCAGAAGCGAGCCAACTGTTCCAACTGCCGCCGGGGGCCGGTTGGCGGGAGTAGGATGACGTTTCGTGCGAGGGGGCGGGCCGCCAAAGCCCGGTGTGCGGTGAGCAGGATTCTCCCCGAGGAGGCGGCGCTGCGAAGAAGGGCATTGTCGTCCTTGGCGGCGTGGATCAGTGTGTCGAAGCCCATGAGCCGGAGCCATAGCACCAGCGAACCAAGCATGGTATCAGCGATGAACCGTGGAGGTGTGAGCGTGGGGTTGACAAGTGGGGAAGGATCACGTAATCCTTCTGGCCTTATTACTGTCATTGCTCAGTCCATGCCACCTGAGGGGACGTCTTGCGCATGCTACGAACTAGCTCCCTTGCCGGCTTCATCCTCTGTTTCCTCCTGGGCTCTGCCTTTGCGGTGGATGACGCCAGCAAATATACCACGGCCGGGAATATCAACCTCACTATTTCAAACTATGGTACCTTTGGAGACGGTTTTCAGGTCCAATTTCCTGATGACCACCCATCTTGTGAATACCCAACCGGCTCCCATATAGAGCATCTGTTCGACGGAGGCCTCTGGATTGGGGCCAAGCTGCCCGACGGCCAGACGCGCGTGACCACAGGCGCCGTGGATGCGGCCTACCTCACTGATGTGGCGTCGGGCTTCGAGTTTACGAATTCGGAGGACCCGGAAGATGTGGTCATCGAACGATCGAGTCACTTGGATAGCCGATTCTACCATCCTGAGGCCGTGAGTCATCAGGACTTCCTCGCTGACTTCACTGACTCGAATACCGTGGTACCGGGCACGAGCATCACTATTCCAAGCCATACTCCCATGAACATCTCCGTGCATATGGAGACATATGCGTGGGACTATCCGTTCGCCGACGCCTTCGTGATTTTCAACTATGAGATAAAGAACACCGGCCGGCAACCCCTCACAAACCTCTGGATCGGGCTCTGGGCGGATCTGGTGGTGCGAAACGTAAGCATTACGTCGCCTCGGGTCGGCGCGCCATTCTACCAGCACGTGGCATTCGGATGGACCGATTCCTTGGACATGGCGTACGCGTTCGACTATGACGGCGATCCCGGTTTCACCGACAGCTACGTTGGTCTCAAGCTTCTCGGTGTGACGCCTCAGGCTGTTGACACGCTGTACGAAGGCTTCACCCACATGCAAGCCTGGGGCTTCCGGAATACCTCCGATCCGATCTACTTCTCGCCTCAGACCGACCGCGAGAAGTACGAGAAAATGTCGGCACCGCTGAGTTGGCCCGAGCTGCAGGCGGTGTTGGGCGTTCCTTCGAATCGGATGGCGATGCTGAGCACCGGTCCCTTTTCCCGGCTTGACCCCGATAGCACCATGAACGTGGTTTTCACCGTGGTGTGTGGCAAGAAGTATGGGAACGACCCCACCACCGAAGACACCGAACTCGCGAAGAAGAACTTCTATAACAATGCCTACTGGGCTCAGACCGCGTACAATGGGGAGGATCGGAATGGGAATGGCGTTCTGGACCTCCTCGAGGAAGACATCAATGGCAACGGTATCCTCGATGAAGGGGAGGACATCAATGGGAATGGTGTCTTGGATCACAATGAAGACCTCGACGACGACGGTGTCTTGGATCGATACATCCTTCCCACCCCGCCGCTGACTCCACGCATCAGAGTGGTCCCCGATGATGCCGAGGTGACGGTGTACTGGGATGCCCGGGCCGAGGAGTCAATCGATTTCATCACGGGGAAGAAGGATTTCGAAGGGTATAGGGTGTTCCGTACCCGTATCTTCGAGGACCTTCCCGGTCATGATCTTCTCAGCTCCATGGTTCGCATGGCGGAGTACGACTCCATCAACGGTATCGGGTATGACACAGGTCTCGACTTGGCCAGGATGGACGAGCCGGTTTTCTTCATTGAGCCTGATACCGATACCGGCGAGCTTGATACCCTGGTGTGCCGCTATCGATTCCACAACACGGGCCTCCACAGCGGCTGGCAGTATGCGTATGCAGTGACTGCCTATGACACGGGAGATCCCACGTATGGCCTCTCGAGCCTTGAATCGAGTCGCCTGAGCAATGTGGTCCGTGTCTTTCCCGGGGCAAGACCCGCGGAGGAAGGCGGGCCAGAGGTGATCGTGTATCCTAACCCGTACATTACCCGCGCCCTGTGGGATGGGGGATTGGAGCGGGAGCGGAAGCTCTATTTCCGGCATCTTCCGGGGCGCTGCAAGATCAGGATCTACACCATCGCCGGAGATCTGGTTGACAGCTTTGATCATGATGCCGCAACCTACAACGGAGGCGACACACGATGGTTTGACGAGTACTCGCGCTCAGAGGCCCAGTTCTCAGGCGGCGAGCATGCCTGGGATCTCATTTCGGAAAGCGATCAGGCCGTGGCAACCGGCCTCTACCTCTTCGCAGTGGAAGACCTTGACACCAAAGACGTGCAACGTGGCCGGTTTCTTGTTATTAAGTAGGTGGAGAGATCAAATGCGCCCAGGATATTTCAAAGTATGGAAGGAGGATCCCATGCGCGCTCTCGGTTTGTTGTTAGGATTCTTGGTGTTGGCTCTCGCTATGCCCGCATCAGCCCAATATCCTGAAGTCACTATTCAGGATATCCAGTTCGTGGAGAATCCCGACTCGTCGGACTTCAGCCCACTCGAGGGTGACACGCTTGTGGTGGAAGGTGTGGCAATGGGCCACGCGCGTTCGTTGTGGGGTGGGGCCCGCTGGTCCCTCATGATCGCGGATCCTGATGGTGGTCCATGGAGTGGACTCCAGGTTATCCAGCACGATACATCACAGGCCGGCACAAACTTCACGGCGGTGCAAGAGGGCTACATGGTCAAGTTCACGGGCCTTGTGGAGGAATTTTCCTATGTGGACGACCGGAAGGCAACACAGTTCGCGCTTCTGACCAACCCGCCGGTACCCATCCAGATCACGGGGGTCGCGGATATTCCTGAGCCGGAAGTCGTCACATGCGAGGATCTGTCTTTCATGGCTACCGGAGAGCAGTGGGAGGAAGTGCTTGTCAAGATTGAAGGCGCCGTCATGATCAACAATGATCTCGGCAGCGGGCAGGCCTTGTTTGAGGACGAGACAGGTTATCAAATCATCATCGAGGACTGGTATAACAGTCTCAAGGATTCATTGTACGACGGCCTGTATGAGTGGCCGCCGAACGGATCACGGTTCGATATCACAGGATTCGTTCGAGATCTCCCTTCAGGCACGGACTATGCGGTTGCGCCGCGTTCATCCGGCGATCTGCATCTGCATACATTGGCTCCGATCATTGAGAATATCGTATGGGATCCCGTGGTTCCGGGAAGCACGGATGAGGTGACCATTGGGGCCGAGATCTATGATCTTGATGGCCAAATCATGACGCAAAACCTCTACTATAGTGTTGGAGAGGATCCATTCTCCGAAGTGGCCATGGTTCTGGTAGAAGACACGACGTACACGGCCGCCATTCCCGCACAGGAGCACGGCTCAATCGTTCGATTCTTCATCAAAGCCATTGACAACGAAGGCAACGAGATCGTGGTGCCTGATACGAGTCTCTCATTCATGATGTACCATGTCCTTGACGAGGGCTTCGGCATCTACCACGTGCAGTGGACCCCGTACGGTGATGGCGGGTATGAAAGCAACTCGGTCTACGAGGACCTGACCGTCACGGTGACCGGCACCGTTATGAATGATACACTTCCATTTGCCGGATCGTACTACTTCATTCAAGACTCCGATGAGCCCTGGCATGGCATCCTTATCGATGACAGTTTTACCCTTCCAAACCCCGGCGACGAGGTTCGGGTCACCGGTATTGTGGATGAGTGGTATAGCCTTACGCGGATCGTTCCGGACGATCCGTCAACAGACGTGGAGATCCTGTCCACCGGGCTCCCCGTATTCGATCCCATCATGGTCCCGACAGGCGACATCGCCACCTCGGCGGGTCTTGGCGCCGAGTCATATGAGGGTATGCTTGTTCGTGTTGAGGATGTAATTGTCTCCACTCCATTTCCAGATGCGCCGAGCAACCATGGTGAGTTTGCCATAGATGATGGCTCAGGAGAAGTTCGAGTCGATGACATCTCCGTGGTGTTCAATGGAAACAACGATTCCACCTATACGCAGGACATGCCCTTGAACTTCCTCCAAGGCTTCCTGTGGTACAGCTACAGCGACTTCAAGATCCAGCCGCGTGGATACGATGATATTGAAGGGCTGGCCGGTGAGCGGAGTCAGGTGCGACCCGTGTCCCTGACGCTTCTTCCGCCTCGACCAAATCCGGGCATAGGGCAGTTCACCCTGGTCTATATACTTCCCAACGCCGCCGCGGTGAACCTTGCGGTGTTCGATCTTGCGGGTCACAGAGTTCGCTCGCTGATCTCCGGGCCTGAGCTTGCCGGGCGTCATACGGTGATCTGGAATACGAAGGATGATCGCGGACGGCTTGTTCCGGTAGGGACGTACGTCTGTCGGCTCAAGGCCGGCTCAGCCACGAGGAATGAGCGATTGGTGGTTCTTCGTTGAGAATTCGCCTGACAAGGGGGGCACGGGTCGCCGTGCCCCTCTTGTTCCTATTCGTATTCCTTATGCTCGTCAATGGGTGTGATTCGGAACGTGGGGGAAGCCTCTTCACCAACCGGCCACCCGAGACCTTTCTCTCGCTTTATCCCGATTCGGGGATCCCTGATACCACCCTGGCTTCAACCACGAGCCAGCAAACACTTCACTGGTGGGGCGACGATCCTGACGGGTATGTGACCGGGTTCATTTTCTCATGGGACCAGGCTGAGCCCGATCCCGAGAGCTGGGTTTACACCACTGCGTACGAGAGTACGTTTGCCTTGGCCATCTCCGGTACTGAGACAACCTACACCTTCCGGGTCAGCGCCGTGGATGATGCCGGAGACGTGGATCCCACTCCCGCTGTCCAGCACTTCCCGGTCCACAACTCGCCGCCCGCCGTGGCGTTCGTCATTGGTTCCGATGTGCCTGAGACCACGTATACGGTGACGACTTTCTTCTGGAGCGGTTCTGATTACGACGGCGACGAGACGCTCGAGAACTACTACTGGAGCCTCGATGATACGATGGCGGCCCTCTCGGCATGGCGCCGCCTTCCTTCGTCGTTGTCCAGCATCACCCTGGATGCGGACAGCGGGTTGGTGGAGGGTGATCATGTTTTTTATCTTATCGCCGAGGATATGGCCGGCGCGGTTTCGCCCATTGTGCGGATGCCTGTCGACACACTGGATGTTTGGCATGTGCGAGCACCGCATGGGGATATGCTCATCGTGGACGACTACGCGGTTGCGGATCACGCACCGGGTTTCTACGAATCAGTGGTTTCCGCATTTGGTGATTACAGCCTGTGGGATATACGAGCGGACCGAGATGGCGATGGCCGATCAGATCTCATGCCGTTTTCTACGGTCACTCTGACCAGAACCATGCAACTCTTCCCCACCGTGATCTGGTATGGCGACCAGGGCGGTCATGTGGAGGAAGCACAGGTTTCCATGGCTGACTATGTGAGTGGGGGAGGGAAGGCGGTCATGACCATCACGCTCCCGGAAACGTTCACGAATCAAGGTGATCCTCTGGATTTCGTGGGGGTTGACAGCGTTACCACAAAGATGTCCATCATACTGAACGGCTCCAGGATTATCCCAACGGATCCTGATTCTCTTGGGATGCCGCAGCTGGCGCCGCTTCCGGAGCTTACGGTGGAGAGCTCCACAGGCGCGCTGTTTTTCGTGTGGGGCCTGGAACCGCTCCCCAGTGCACGCGTGCTCTACCGGCTGGAAGAGGGCGATTTCTGGGAGGGGGAGCCAATCATCGGTGTCTGGCATAGCTCCAACCGCCTGGTCTTCCTGGAGTTTCCCCTGCACCAGGTGAATCAAGACGGCAATGCAGCGGAGATGCTTACCTTGCTGTTGGAGGCATTGGAGTAATCATGTACAGGGCAATGCTTCCTTTCGGACTGCTTTTCCTCATGGCGGCCGCAGCCCATGCCCAGGTGGGCGAGATCCGCGGGACCATCACCGATGCCAACGACGGGAGACCTCTGGTGGGGGTGAATGTCCTCGTCCAGGGGACCTATCGAGGAGCGGTCAGCGATCTCCAGGGGAGATTCGCCATCAGCGAGATGAACCCCGGCTCGTACAGCCTCGAGATCACCATGATCGGCTACAAGGTCTACCAGATCACCGGGGTTAAAGTGACCGGCGGCGGAATCGTCGAGGTGGAGGCCAAGCTCGAGCCAACGGTGCTCGCATTGGGGCAGGAAATCGTCATAGTCGGTGAGAAACCCCTCTTCGATATCGAAGAAACGGCGAGCCGGAGGGCGGTCTCGTCGGCTGATATCGAAGGTTCCATCGTGCAGAATGCCGAGGATATCGTGGCATCACAGGCAGGTGTGGTGACGCAGGACGATGAGATCCACATCAGGGGAGGCCGATCGTATGAGACAGCCTATCTCCTGGACGGGTTGAGTGTACAGGATCCTCTTTCAGGAACCGGGTTCGGACTCCGCGTGGCCGCAGGCGCCATTGATGAGATGGAGATCTTGACCGGAGGATTTAATGCGGAGTACGGACAGGCAATGAGCGGTGTGGTCAACATCTCTACCAAAGAGGGGAAGACCGTCTACCATGGAAGCTTCGGCTACAAGCTTGATCATGTGGCACTGAATGACGAGTGGAGGTCGAACTTCAATACCGACATCTTCGAGCTCAGCCTTCAAGGGGCAGAACCCCTTACCCGCTATGCACTCCCTGCCATCGGCATTCGACCTCCGGGCAAGTTCAGCTTCTTTCTGTCGGGGTATATGTTCATCACTGATTCGTTTGCCGGGTTCACGGCAGACCAGCTCAGTTCGAGCATCTTCTATGATGAGACATTTGCCCCCAGGCAGGACAATGACTGGTCAGGCCTGTTCAAGACGACCTGGAAGATCGATGATCTCCATAAGCTGGTCTACAGTTTTCATCGATCCATCAGAATCAACCAGAACACCCAGTCCCTTCAGACCAATCTCGAGTATGCACCGCCGGGACCGGGCTATCCATACGAGTACCAGTACAACCTCGACAACTTCAACACATTCACACACGATAACACGCTGCACGCGTTGACGTGGACCCATACGCTGAGCAATAGAACATTCTACAGGCTCTCGCTCAGTCGTTTCTTCACACACCTGCGTTCCGATATCTCTGGTAAGCACTGGACCGAGTATACCGAGCCGCAGGACATTGTGACGTTGCCGTTGGAGTATTACACCACCGGGGATTCATCGGAGATTCTGGTGATCCCTGGTGACGGTTTTTATGACTACGGCAACGGGTACATCTGGCACGACCACCATGTGGAGGAGTTCACGGGCAAGCTGTCCATGACTACGACCCGCGAATCGGGCCACAAGATCAAGGCGGGAATCGAGGCAACGGCCCAAGAGATGCAGCTTGTTGACATCTACGCGCCCTGGTATGGTGAGCTCGGTCTCAATAATGACATCTACAAGGTTTACCCAAGCTTCGGTGCGGCATACATCCAGGACAACGTGACCTTTTCCGGGATGATCGCGAACCTTGGCCTTCGTTTCGACTGGTGGTTCCCGGGCGAATATGTGGAACGCGCTGTTGATGATACGACCGTGGTGACGATTCCGGATGAGACCCGAGAGAGGTTCTACGAGGACACGTATGGATTCTTTGGAAGACGGTGGAAGGGCAGGATATCACCAAGGATCGGCATCAGCCACCCCATCAGTAACAATCAGATGTTGTTCTTTTCATATGGACATTTCAACAAGCGGCCGAAACCCCAGTTCATCTATGCGAAATTAGGGCCGAACAGCGCAAAGAGCACGTTTCAGAAGTTCGGGAATCCCAATCTCGATCTCGAGACGACCGTGGCCTATGAGCTTGGCATCCGGCAGAAGTTCACCGAGAATGATGTCTTTAGTGTCACGGCATACTACAAGGACATCTTTGACTATGTGACCACCATATCGGTGAAAGGAGAAGGCAGGCTTTCCGGCAAGAGCTTCATCACCTACCTGAATCTCGACTATGCACGGGTACGGGGTTTGGAGCTGGAATACCGGAAACGAGCGGGCCGATATCTCACCGGACGGGTCTCAGGGACGTATTCGTTGGCTACGGGTAAGAGTAGCTCAAGCCAGGACGCATACCTGGTGGCCCGGGGCCAGCTTGACGAGAAACCCATAGGGGAGACCAATCTGGTGTGGGACAGGCCTTGGCAGCTCACTGCTGACCTGAATCTCGATGTGCCGGCGCAGGCAGAGCCGGAGCTGTTTGGTTTCGGTCTACCCAGCGACTGGAGTCTCGCGGCCCGGTTCTTTTTCCAGGCGGGGAAACGGTACACTCCCTATATCGCGACCGGTGATTCATTAGCTGACGGCAGACCCGAATTCATCAGAGATCAGGAGAACCTGTACAGCGAATTGGGCCAGCATTGGCATTGGGTCGATCTCAGTTTCGCCAAGTATTTCACCTTCGCGGGGCTCAAACAGTCTATCGAGATCGAGTTCCTGAATGTGTTCGACCGGCGGAACGCCAACATCCTGAATCCAGTGACAGGGAGGGCCTACGAGCTTGGTGACCCGGTTCCCTTGAGTTGGAATGATCCGTTCTATGCCGATCGCCAGGCTCCGGTGAAACCCTATCCTTTCAATCCGGCCCGATACTTGAGCCCAAGGAACATAAGGGTGGGAATCAATGTTGTTTTCTGAGACTCACTCCAAGTTTTGTGCAATCGTCCTCTTCTGTGTGGTGCTGTGTGGTTTTCCCGGTTTCGCGGGGGCTGACCTGATTCCCGTATTGGGCGGGCAACGGGTCGGTATCAGCGGTCTCCAATTCCTGAAGGTGGGCGTGGGGGCGCGGGCCGTGGCACTGGGGGGAGCGTATGCCGCCGTGGCGGATGACGCTTCCGCGCTCCATTGGAATCCCGCGGGCATCACGCAGAGTGCCTCACCCCTGGTCTATGGTTCGTATACCGATTGGCCTGTGGAGCTCTCCCATCGTTTTGCCGGGGCGGTTTACCCCATGGGAGTGAACTTTTTCGGTGTGTCCGTGACGCAGCTCACCTGCCCCGAAACAGAGGTCACCACGGAGATGCAGCCCGACGGCACAGGAGAGATGTGGCGCTACGGAGATCTTGCCGCCGCGGTGACGTTTGCGCGGGCCATGACCGATCGATTCTCCTTTGGCCTCACGGTCCGGCTCATCGAGGAAACCCTTGATCTTGTGCAGATCAGAGCGGTAACTTTTGATCTCGGTACGTTTTACAGAACCGGATGGGGATCCAGCAGATTCGCGGTCGTATTGGCAAATTTCGGTGGTGATTCAGCGCCGAGTGGGAGCTATGAGCTGGATGACGGAAGTACATTGGATGATTTCCAGGCATTCAGCCCTCCCACGGAGTTCAGGCTCGGGCTCGCCACGGAGTTCCTGGACCGGCCCGGGCAACGAGTGACGGGGTCGCTTCAGCTCAACCATCCCAATGATAATGCGGAAAACCTTGGTGTTGGCGTGGAGTATCTCTGGAGTGAGCGGTTTTTTCTAAGGGGAGGGATGAGGCTGAACTCCGATGCTGAATCGTACGCCTTGGGCGGGGGAGTTCTGCTTCCCGTTCCCGGCGGGGGAGCGCATATTGACTACGCGTATTCATCCATGGGCTATCTCGGTTCAGCCCACCGGATCTCAATGGAGCTCGAATTCCGATGAGACGATACACCATTCTTCTCCTGATTCTCTTGTTGGCAGCCTGCGGGACCAAGTTTACTCCTCCGGACCAGGGCGACGACGACAATGGCCAAACCGCGGTTGACGACACCACCTACATCCAGCTCCGTCCCGTGTGGGGCGCGGAAACAGGTTACGATTTCCTTCTCCCCCATGACATCCTCATCGGAAGGGAGACACTGGTCTACATAGCCGATACAGGCAACAATCGGGTCACCATGCTGGATATGGCGGGGAACCTGCTCGGTCAATCGGCATACATTGATTCCCCCCTCGCATTGGCCGAGGACGCCATGCTAAGGCTCCTCATCGTCAGCGGCCGGAACTACCTTTTCCGAATCGATCTGTTCGAGGCTGCCCACGACATCGCTCATGCACGGATCGAGACGCTGTATCATGCCGTGGACCGGCCCGGCTGGCGGTTCAATGGGGTGGAAGCGTTCAAGACCTATGATGAAGGGATCTACTACATGGTAACGTGCAGTGGGGATTCCCGAAACGACAATCAGATCTTGCACTTCAAGGAGGACGGGACGCTCAAGGGGCCGCTGCCCCTGACACCGGACGGCACCGGTCTCTTCGCGGCGGCAGATCCTGCCGGCATCACCGCGATCCGTGATGGATCAGTGGACTTCGCCTATAGCCAGCGGGGCGAGAACTACTACAAGGTCCAGCTCATCACCACGGATCAGTATGGATGGAAGCCCAAGCTCGATCCCACCAGCGGTGGAGATCTGTTCACTCTTGGGAAATTCTCCTCACCCGAGGATATCGCCATTGACGGTGACGGTTTCTTGTTCGTGGTGGACAGCGGGGAAGATCGTGTGTTCAAGTTCGCAAGCACGGGCAAGGAATACGAATCCTTTGGCGATGAGGGGACCGGAGAGAAGGAGTTCATGAATCCCCATGGCATCGCGGAGTTTGATGGCGCCATCTTTGTTTCCGACACCGGGAATAACCGTATCGTCCGATTCAGGCTTTCTACGGACACGAAGTAAGTAAGAGCATGCGCGGGACCAGAGAGACCATCGTCATTGCCCTGGGGGGAAATGCCATCGTACCCTCAGGGCATAGGGGAACCATTGCCGAGGAGTTCGAGATCACCAGGCGCAGCATGCTCGGGGTTGCGCGGCTCGTGCAGCACGGCTATCGAGTCGTGCTGACTCATGGCAATGGCCCCATTGTGGGGAACATACTGCTGAGAAACGAGCTTGCCCGTGAGGTGGTGCCGCCCATGCCGCTGGGCATCTGTGATGCGGATTCCGCCGGCGAGATCGGCTACATGATTCAACAGTGTCTGTTTAACATGCTGCACAAGCTTGGGATGGCGCGGGAAGTCGTGACGGTGATGACTCAGGTTCTCGTTTCGCGGGATGATCCTGCATTCCGTCATCCCACGAAACCCATCGGCCCTTTCTACAATGCCGCAGAAGCGCAGCAGCGCGCTGAAGAAGAAGGCTGGGAGATCGTAGAGGATGCGGGGCGGGGCTATCGGAGGGTCGTTCCATCACCCATTCCCTTGGATGTCATTGAATGGCGCACCGTGGCGCGACTCCTGGAGGCGAATATCATAACCATCGCCGTGGGGGGTGGAGGCAATCCTGTGATCCGGTTGCCGGGCGGTTGGCTGGAGGGCGTGGAAGCGGTGATCGACAAGGACCGCGCGTCCGTGGTCCTGGCGAACCGAATCGGTGCGGATCGGATGGTCATCTTAACGGGCGTGCCGGTGGTCTACCGTTCTTATGGCATGCCCGAGCAGGAACCCTTGCACCTGCTCACTGCCACAGAGGCGGAACGGCTCCTCGCTGCAGGTGAGTTCCCGCCTGGGAGCATGGGCCCCAAGATCGAAGCCGCGCTTCGGTTTATTTTTGCCGGCGGCAAGGAAGTGGTGATCACGTCAGTGGAGCAAGTTGACCGGGCATTCCGTCACGATGTAGGGACACACATCGTTCCCGACGGCAGGTCAGGCTGAACAAGGGGGCAACGTGGAGCGTGACATCGATCGTGTGCTCATCAGCGCAGAGGAGATCGCCCGTACTGTGGACCGTTTGGGCGCCGAGATTACCAGAGATTATGCGGGGCGTGAGCCGTACCTCGTCGGCATCCTACGAGGCGCCGTAGTCTTTCTTTCGGATCTTGTTCGTCGAATTCCCCTTCCCCTGACCATGGATTTTATGGCTATCTCCAGTTACGGGGCATCACGTCGCTCCAGCGGGATCGTGAAGATCATCCAGGATCTTTCCGCGAACATCAATGGTCGAGATGTGATAATCGTGGAGGATATCGTGGACACGGGCCTCACGGTGAACTATCTGAAGGAACTGCTGGAGGTGCGTGGGCCGCGTTCCTTGGCGACCTGCACGTTGCTGAACAAGCTTTCACGGCGGAAAGTGCCTGTCAAAGTTGAGTATATCGGCATCGAGGTTCCGGATGAATTCGTTGTGGGGTATGGATTGGACTATGGGGAACGCTACCGGAATCTGAAAGAGATCTGTGTCCTCAAAGAGGCCGTGTACACGGACGAGTGACATGTTCTACCCGCCAACCGGATACGGATGGATCGAGGTCATCTGCGGCAGCATGTTCAGCGGGAAGAGCGAGGAGCTGATCCGCCGCCTACGGAGGGCCCTCATCGCCAAGCAAAAGGTCCAGGCCTTCAAACCCGCCATTGATGAACGCTATGCACGAGATCAGATCGTGTCACACGACAAGAGAAGGATCCCCAGCATCAGCGTTTCCTCGCCCGATCAGATAACCGCGGCTGTGAAAGACGATACCCAGGTGGTAGGCATAGATGAAGGACAGTTCTTTGATCTCTCGTTGGTAGAGGTATGCGAGGCATTGGCCAACCGGGGTATTCGCGTCATAGTCGCGGGTTTGGATCAGGACTATCTGGGCCGTCCATTCGAACCCATGCCACAGCTTCTCGCCGTGGCTGAATCCATCACAAAAACCATGGCAGTCTGTGTCGTGTGTGGCGCACCGGCGAACCGCTCCCAGCGGCTCGTCCAGAGCAGAGATCGTGTTCTGGTCGGGGCCGGTGCTGCGTACGAGCCACGCTGCAGGAAATGTTTCAAGCCATGGCAGAGCACGCAGGAGGATCAGGGATGACAGTACTACCACGTTTGCTCGTTTTGGCCATCGCTCTCGCGGTGGGATGCGGTCACGGAGTCGGCAGCCTGCAGGGTCTCTTGGAAAATGGAGAGGTCGATGAGGTCCTTCGTATTAGCGAGGAGGGTCTCGCAAAGAACCCCCATGACCTCACATGTCTTGCCTTCAAGGCCAGAGCGTTGGAGCAAAAGGGTCAGCTTGGTGATGCCAAGCCGCTATGGCAGGCGATTCTCCGTACAGATCCCCGGAACCAGGAAGCCTTCGATCGCCTGCTCCACTTTGCCGGAGAACTCCCCGATCCTTCCCTTGTGCTCGATCTTTCCGTTTCGGATCTTGGCGGAAGCCGGATTGGAAAGGAACAAGCAGATCAATGGAGGGCGGCGAGCCGAGAAGCGGATTCCCTCATGGCAGTGGCCAAGCCTCTTGTGTCGGCGGGTATGTTTGAAGATGCAGCGCCGTATTCTCGGAGAGCCATTGCCCTGGATGGGGCCCGCCTGGATCGTCGATCTTCGTTCTGTCTTTCGCTGCTCTCCATGTCCGCCAGGGGTGGTTCCCGGTCGGAGCGGATTCTTCCTCTCCAAGAGGCGATGCGGATTGGCGAGAGTCATTGTCTATCCACGGCAGAGAAGCAATCACTACAAGAAGTCGTCCAAGACATCAAGGACGCTTTGAAGACCGAGGCCACGCTCTATCAAGACGCGGTTGACTATACGCCCTGGCCCGGTGCCCCGTACCGGGCAGAGGTGGATTCCACCAGGTTTTTCCCCACGGTGTATATATCATGTGGGGAGGGAAGCTATGCGGACATCAGAGTAGTCTTCTCGCCGGAAGAAGATCAGTATGTGGTCTCAGGTAGAGACATACTGGTACGTGCGGGACCTCGACCGGATGCCAGGATCCTGACAAGACTCAGCGGCCGTGTCGGTGTTCATGTGATCGAAAGACTCCATGAGTACTGCCTTGTTCGGATCGGTGATTTTAATGGATGGGTGTTGAAGGATCACGTGGCGGAGAAGAGGATGTTCGAATTCGAACTGGATCCTCGGGGCTCCATAGAGCTTTCTTTCCTTCCCTCGAAACCGAATATCCGCATCGAGGTGAACGATGCGAGCTACTTCAGGGGGCAATTTCCCATACTACCCTATCTCCATTATCGGTGGAATATGTGATCATAGCCGCTTTGTGGCGGGGAGTTCATCCGTCGGCTGGCGGATTGGTAAAGCTGGAGGAGAGAGAGCCTCACGTAAAGGCGCAAAGACACAAAGGTGCGACCTTCGGTCGTCCCGGAGGGGTATGCAGTAACACGCCCAATAGCAACCACCCCTGTCATTCTG
>JAUXFG010000254.1 GCA_030620115.1 Candidatus Fermentibacterota bacterium | reverse complement strand
CAATGAGCGAAGGGAGGTCTTCTCTTCGTTCACGAAGCGGTGGGAGATGGATGGAAACTACATTAAGCCGCCAAAAGAGATCCTCTCTGAACCTTCCCTCCGCCATCTCCTGCTCCAGCCGGCGGTTGGTGGCGGCGATGAGGCGCACATCCACGTCTACCGGTCTGTTGCTCCCCAATCGCTCGAGCTTTCTCTCCTGCAAGAATCGAAGGAGTTTGACTTGGATATGCAGTGGTATCTCCCCGACCTCGTCCAGAAGAAGTGTGCCGCCATGAGCAGCCTCGAACTTCCCCATCTTTGCCCCAGTGGCCCCGGTAAACGCTCCCTTCTCATGCCCAAACAGCTCGCTCTCCAGAAGCGCTTCCGGCAAAGCCGCGCAGTTCACCGCAACGAATTGCCGGTCCTTTCGTGGGCTGTTCAAGTGAATCGCCCTTGCGATGAGTTCCTTCCCTGTACCGCTCTCACCGGTCAGAAGCACGGTGGCGGCGGTTGGGGCCACGCGGTACACCTGGCTGAAAATCTCCTGCATGCGCGAGGATTGCCCCACGAGCCCCTCCATGGAGTAACGTTCCCTCAACTGTTCTCTGAGCAGGCGATTCTCTTCAACCAGACCTCGCCTTTGAACGGCTCGTTTCACGAGCAGAAGCAAGGCCTCCAAGTCCACGGGCTTCGTGATGTAGTCATAGGCGCCGGCCTTGATCGCCTCCACCGCAGTCTCGATGGTTCCAAATGCGGTGATGATCACGCACGACATGGTCGGATCGAGGCGCAACGAGTGTTGGATGAGCTCCAAACCTGTCATGCCCGGCATTCGGAAATCGGTGAGAAGCGTATCGTAGCGCTCCTGCTCCAACTGCTGCAACGCCAAGGCTGGGCGCTCGAACGCATCCACCTCGTATCCCGTTTCCTCCAAAACTTCCACCATCATGAGACGCTGTACATCTTCGTCTTCAACCACCATGATCCTGCCCCGATTCATCCGTCCTCCCCTTCCACATGGTCACTGACCAAGACAAATCCCAGCTCCACCCGGGCCCCTCCCTCTGGCCTATTCGCAGCACGAAGATATCCACCATGCTCCTCTGCGATCTTCCGCGTGATTGCCAGCCCCAGGCCAAGACCATACGTCTTGGTGGTATAGAATGGTTCACCCGCTTGGGATTTGTCCTCGCTGAATCCGATCCCATCGTCTTCAACAACGATCACGGCCATCTTCTCCTTGCTCTCCAGACTGACTCGAATCGTACCTCCCTCATTGCACGCCTGCAGGCTATTGAGCACCAGATTCCCCAGAGCCTGCGTGAAGCCGGCTTCATCGACCACCAAAAAAACGGCAGCACGCGGCACGAGATCCTCCAGGTGAATACCCTTGCTCTCTGCTTCGACCCGGTAGAGCAATAGCACCTTGCGCACCAATTTGGTGATATCCACAGATCCCTTGCGACCTGTCGGGGACTTGGCAAGGTCGCCTATGCTCTGCACCACTCTATCGAGACGTCTGATCTCCCCTTGGACCATGTCCACGAGTTCGGCGAATCGACCGGGAGCTCGTTCGCTCCTTTCCGATTCCCGAGCAATACGTTGCACCGTCAATGAGATAGCATTAAGAGGGTTCCGTATCTCATGGGCCACCCCCGCCGCCATGCGGCCAAGGTCGGCCAAACGCTGCTGCCGGTGCATCTCGTTCTCCAGCGTGAGGATACGCTGTTGATGGCGACGCTGCAGCACAAACGTACCATAGAGGCCCGCCACTCCTAGGCCAAATGCGGTAAACGCCAAGATCACCAGATTCCGCCGGGTATCCGAGAGCATCCGTCGAACATCCAGGGTGGAAAGAGAAATGTACAGCATCCCTTGTCCAACGGAATCCAATGAAAAGGGCTCATGGACGATCAACTGGTCCGGACTGCGTAATGAATCCGACCATGGTGACCCAATCCGATTCTCTTGAGAATGGAGGAGGATTGTTCCGTCCTCCCCGACAACGGCGATGTCTTCTACCTTGCTGCTGAGTGTCAGGTTTTCCAGGAGTTCCTGCAGGGACTCGATGTTCAATGTCCGCTTGGTGAGATCCAGGCTCGCACGGATGGAGATGATCCCTCCGTGAGAGCGCCTGAACACGAAGCCGATCGGCTGCATCGCTCGATGCCGCCACCCCCACCTGTCAAAGACCTCATACGACTCCCCTGATTCCATGAACCGGTTCAGGATGTGATGCCGTGGCCAAGAACGAAAGCCAGGCCCATGCGCAGGAGGCCGATCCGGATGTCTCCCGGGATGTTTCATTCCCCGGAGTCCCTGAGCCCCACCAAACGAGGAAGCCTTGGGATTGAGTTCCTTATCGAATACAAGAATCCAGTCAAGCTTCTCCCTGAGGGCGATCCCCCAGAGCCTGGGATTGTCCTCCGAGGGAATGCCGGTCAAAGTGGTATCGATCCAGGTCGCTATGGTGCTCAGACGATCCACCAGATCATCTTGCGAGTCGCGCACACGCTTGAATCCGTGGAGTGTGCTTTGGCTGATGCTCGATGCAAGATCGTGGCCCTCGTTGGAAAGCATGGCATATGCATTGGCCCGTGTCAGATGCCAGAGAAGAAGCGTGAGGCCACCAACCACCACCGTAAGAGTCAGAATCGCAGTCACGAAATAGGCGAAGGATCCCCCAATGCCTTTGCAATATCTTGAAATCAAACCCATTCCGTAGCTTCCACCTTCCTCAAATATCCGATTTCTCGTAAGCGAAGACCATGTGATCACACCTCGATTCGATGCCGATAGCGATAGCGATGAAGTCGTCTTTCTCCGCCTCTATTCGCACCAAATAGCATATGTGCCACATCGACATGAACATCGAACATTCAACATTCAACATCGAAGTTAGGATGTGAGTATACCTCTTAGCCTTCCGGGCTATCCTCGAGAGCTCTGTTCTCTCCCACCGTTTGAATGCTGGCAACAGATATCTTGATCAACTCCACTTTCTCCCGCAAGAGAGGATCGATTTCTGTGGGATGCTCTTCACCCCTTCGGCGTTCGATGTTGAATGTTCGATGTTGGACGTTTGGACAATGCGAATCCGATCCCGATTCCGATCTGGATGAAGCATGACGAAAGATCCACCAACAGAATGGCAGGCAGGAGAAAATAACTCTCCTGCCTGCTCTATTGCTACCAGGCCTGTCCGCCACATGGTCCGCCAGAGCCGCGGCCCATATGGTGGCCACCGGATCCATGGCCGCGGTGGCCGGAGCCGCCAAACATTTCGCCCCGGCGCCCGAGGCCTAGTCCCTTGCCGCGCAGATCCTCAGGGAGTTCCTTGCGGATTGTCAGCATGTGTGCAAATCGCTGCTTGCCAAGACGAGTCTTAAGCTCTTGGACCTTTTCATGGGCAGCCAGGAGATCCTTGTCTTTGGCATCGGAATCGCGCATAAGAAGACGCATCTTCTCGACCTCACCGTAGAGTTCGGTCCGCAGGTCAACGGTCTCTTTGAGGAAATCCGTCCTCAGATCAGCGATCTTCTCCCTCACCTCAGGGGCCAATTGCTCCTGGATTGCAGCATCAGAACCCCGCCCCATGCCTTTGCCAAAGCCTTGAGCCTCGGCGGAAATCAAGGGAAGAACCGTTAATCCCATAACCAGGGCGAAGATGTGTGTGCGTCTCATTCTCTTTCTCCTTTTCGTGAGACCCTCTCCCGCGGCGACCCTGTGCCACCGCGTTCGATGATGTATAGATCAATTTCCGTGCCAAACGCTCCCTCGCCGGATTTTCATTTCGTCATAGCAAGGCCGACCGTTCTCCTGGATGCAATCCACAGAATACCGACTGTCAATTGGAACCAGATCCTGCTCGACAATATTGTCGACCGGTCACTCAGCCGCCATCTTTTCCTTGTTCGGAATGGGGCTTGTTCGACATTATTGTCAGGGTGCGGAGTATCCGTGGCGAAGAATCGGGGAGGGGGTGGGGGAATGGGAAGAAGATAGCGCTCAGCGTTCAGCGTT
>JAUXFG010000040.1 GCA_030620115.1 Candidatus Fermentibacterota bacterium | reverse complement strand
CTGACCGGAGCATGATCATCAAGTACTTCGTAAGAATGCTGGCTCGCCGTTATGGCAAGGTTGCGACGTTTATGCCGGAGCCGCTTCATGGTCACGCAGGGAGTGGGATGCATTTCCACCAGCTGCTGCGTTCCGAGAATGGGCCGTGGTTCTATGAGGAATCCGGCTATGCCGGGCTGAGCAAGATGGCCCTTTCGTATGTCGCGGGCATTCTCGATCACGGGCGATCCCTCATTGCAGTGACGAACCCCAGCACCAATTCATACAAACGCCTTGTCCCCGGTTTCGAGGCTCCGGTGAAGCTCTTCTTCACCGTGGCGAATAGGAGTGCCGCAATCCGTATCCCAAAGTATGCCACATCACCGGAAGACAAGCGCATGGAGTTCCGTCCGCCCGATGCCACCTGCAATCCCTATCTCGCAATGTCTGCCATGCTGATGGCGGGGATCGACGGCATCAAACGCAGCCTGAATGCCGAAGAAATGGGCTTTGGCCCCTTCAAGGAAGACATGTTCGACGACGCGCACAAGGAGTTGCGAGATAGCCTCAAGTCTGTTCCCGAAACGTTGACAGAAGCCATGGACGCCTTGGAAGAGGATCACGCCTATCTTCTTGCCGGAGAGGTATTCCCGCCGGAACTCATTGCCGCACTGATAAGAACCAAGAGGGCGGAGTCAAAGCTGGTCCGGAATATGCCTCATCCTAAGGAGTTCTCGCTCTACTTCAATATATAGCCTTACGTCCGCCGCGAACTGGGCTCGTCTTACTTCCAGTGCGATTTGGTGAACTCCTCGGTCTCCGGCAGCCCACCCTGCAGAATGAGGTATCCGTTGTGGGGTTCACGCTCGGTGATCTCGTGGTTAACAGGGTGGCGCATCAGTCGCAGCACCTCGTCGTGCTCATCCGTATGCCCCAACACCCAGCACAGTTTCATCAGGGCGGTTTCCGGCAACATATTATCCAGTGGCACTACGCCGATATCAAGAAGGTCGCGTCCCGTATCGTAGACATACATCTGAGCATACCCCCAGAGGGTCTGCACGGTCATAACTACATGGACTCCAAGCTTGATGGCCCTCTCGAGGGCAGGATAAAGAGGCTTGTTGACGTGGCCCAGGCCCGTACCCGCAATAACAATGCCACGATAGCCCTTCTCTACGAGTGCATCGACCAAATCGGGACTCATGCCTGGGTAGTAGTAGAGGATAGTTGCGCGGTCATCATAGAGTGGATCAGTGACTACCTGGCGCTGTGAGTCACGCGGAAGATAGTCCTCGGTGAGATAGGTGAAGCTGTCCCGGTTCACTATGCAGAGGGGGATATCACCGATGGTGCGAAATGCGCTTCGGTAGGAACTATGCATCTTGCGGCAGCGTGTGCCGCGATGGAGCAGGCCGTAGCGGTCAGAGGTCGGGCCGAACATGCAGATTTGTACCTCGGCGATGTTGCCGAATGCTGCCGCTCGCACTGCGTGGATGAGGTTCAGGGCCGCGTCGCTGCTAGGTCGGTCGGAGCTACGCTGGCTGCCAACGACCACGATGGGAACGGGACTGTTCTGGACCATGAAGTTGAGAATGGCCGCAGTATGGCCCATGGTGTCAGTTCCATGGCCTATAACGATCCCATCTACACCAGTGGCAATTTCGTCTCCGATGGTTTTCGCGAGAATGATATACTCCCGGCTCGCCATGTTTTCCGAGAAGACACCGAACAGCTTTTTCGTCTGCAAGTTGCAGATGTCGGCTAGTTCAGGCACGGCGCCGTAGAGTTCGCCGGGGGTGAACGCCGGGATGACCGCACCGGTACGATAGTCTAGGCGCGACGCAATTGTCCCGCCTGTCCCGAGAAGCGTGACATTGGGCAGTTCGGGACTGCGCGGGAAGTCCTTCTCCGGGATCTTGTAGACCGCTTCTTTGTATCCGACCTCCTTGATGGAACGCACCCGATCCACGTGGATGCCGATGTTGTAGCCGTTCCTCATCTTGATGACGATATGTAGGTCATCGAGAGTCTCGCTACGCGGTAGGACAACGCCTTCGAACATGCTGCCTGCGTCGTTGAGGACTTGCACATCACTCCAGACGCGTATTCCCCATTCGGTGAGTTTGCTGCGCGATAGACCCCTGTAACCTTTCAGCTCATCATTGGATCGGCTCATATCCGCCTCTCTTGCAGGGCCCTTGTCATTTGGATCGTTCCAACTTCAGCCGTAGGACGGCGCCCACCTCTCGAGCGGGCACCCTGCCGCGCAGCTTCGGCATCACTCGACCCATGTAGAACCGGAATCGTCGTTCGGGAGAGCCATCGTCGCGATTTGGATGACAGCTCTCGACGATTTCTGTAACCAGGCAGTCCCACCCGGACGTATCCTCCAACAACCCGTTCTCCTCGACGAGCTGATTCACCGTGCGGTCAGGTGCGTCGAGCATCCAGGAGAGTATCTCCCGCCACGCTTCCTGAAGGACCGGTCGATCGGCTATGGCATGGAAGAACTCACACCATCTCGCTTTCGAGATCGCATCCAACTGAATGCCGCTTCGGCGAAGCCCTTTGAGCCGCTCGCCGAAGAAGAAACATGTATCCCGAAGCCCGGCCTTGCATTCCTCGACGACATAATCCACAAGCGCCGCGCCATTTCGGCGGATGAGAAAATGAATCGTACTTTGCGGAATACCCACGGCACTGTAGCGTTCCTCCCTGACCCAAGGCGGCGGAGGAAGCGTCGTCTGGAGTCGATTCACTCGCTCACGTGTCATCCGAATGGGCGGACTGTCCGTGTCGGGGTACATACGATCCGGCCCGGGCAGGATCCGCTCGAAATCGGTGCTTCCATCCAGGAATGGCTGTCGGGTTTCGAGAGGCACGCCGTCCATGGCGTCCTGGAAGCGGAGGCGGATTTCGTCCGCTGCGGCAAGGGTGTCCTGCATAGGCCCCCATATGATGACCGCAACGTCACGAGGTCCACACCGAAGCCTCTGCTTGATCTTGCGGAGTTCCCGATGAGAATCAGCATAGTCGGGCCATTTCTCAGTATGGAGCAAAATCGGCTGCTGATCGAGCCCGGCGATGACTCGCACACGGCCCGCCAGCTCATGCGCAAAGGTGTATTCAGGCTGAGTGGGCCAACTCAGGGTTCCGGCAAGTCCCGTCAGCTTCACCGCGCGCACGCAGAAAGGCCCCTGCCCAAGCTCGAATCCAGGTCGCCGGTGTTCCTGTCTCACGAAGCGTTCCCAGTTCCCCGGGCTGAGGAAAGGCAGCGCCGAGGCCGCGAACAGGTCTGTTACGTCGGAATGGCTGATGACCAAGTCCTCCGGCCGCTTGAATCCCCGTTGGTGCAACTCTTCGCGCAAGCGCAGCAGGTTCACCTGTCGAATCGCCTCACCGTGGACCAGCCCGCGGGCCCACCAAGCCTGCGGCACGCCCTTGATCTCCACACGGCGTCCGCCGCGCACAGAGACATTGACATCTTGACGGCTGGCGCCAAGCCCGACACGGACATGCCCGGTGCTCCTACAGACCCGGCCTATAAGCAGGATGGCCTCTACAACCTCGTCCGGTGTGCGCAGGTCCGGACCTGTCACGGTTTCGATAAGCGGCATGCCCAGGCGATCGGTACGCCAGACAATGAGGTGACCTTTGTCTGATACCTCCCGGCAGCTATCTTCCTCTACGCTCACCTGCGTGATGGACAACTCACGATCTCGAAACGGAAGTCGCCCATTCACGCCGACGATTGCAGTCCGCTGAAATCCGGTGGGGATAGAGCCGTCCAGGTATTGTTTGCGTGCGACGTGCACCTCGTCGACAATGTCACAACCGAGCATCAGGCACTGTTCCACGGCCACGTCCAGCGCTTTCTGATTCATCAGAAAAGGCGGTGTATCATCCATCTCATACGTGCATACGTTGCTCTTGTGCAGGAGATAGATGATGTTCTTCTTGGTCTTGAATTCCATGAGCGCGGTGCCATCGTACTCTCCGAGCTCAGAGAGCGTGGGCCTCATGTGCCGCAATAACTCACCGTCATGCTCCGTCGTGTATAGCCCCGCCGGGCAACGGCAGAACATCTTGTGGTCGGTGAGCAGTTGCTGGTGGACCTCCAGGCCGGCAATGAGACCAACCTCGGCATAGTCAATGGATTGCTGCACGTGGTTTTTCAAGATCCTATCCTCTCGCGATCGGGATGGCTGAGGCCGGCAAGATTCTCCATATGCCAGACCGTTGCCCTGAGACTCAGTGCCTGATAATCTTGCCTGTTGGTCAGCGCAGTAGCAATTCTGAACACCGCAGTCCGTTTGACGAGCATCCTGTTGATCTCATGCCTGACTACTCTCAAGCGTGCAGAAACTTCGCGATGTATGTATGGCGAATTCGTCGATGGCTCGACAACCAAGGTCCCCTGCTCAACTGCATGTCGGTGCGGGGAGATCAATGCACGCAAAAAAGCAGGAAGGAAGGAATGGTCAATGGAGAATACCGGATCTCACTGGGGGCAGCAAGAGATCCTTTCGAGATCATCGAGGCCTTACTCGGCGTGGGAGAACTAGTCGCCGAAACATCAATACGGTTCCCGCCAGGGGAGATACCCCATTGCTTCCAGTGGCTCGGAATATCGGGCTCGGGCATTTTTCGAAGATGAATGCCCGAGCAGGCCTTTGAGTGCACCAAAACAGTTTGGTCTATTACCAATAGATAATGGCTTGACACCAAATTACTTTGGTTTATCTTTATCCCTCGTAAAGGAGAGTGCGATGAAAATCGAACTCGATCATGTGGAGTTCATCTCCGAGACTCATATCACCATCAGGGGAAGCCGCCGGAGGACCACCGTGCCCAAGGAAATCGTCGACAGACTCAACCTGGAGGATGGCGAACGTTTGAGGTGGGTGCTGTTAAATGATGGCACGATCTTCATTGTACGGGTGAAGCCAGCCGCATGAACTCATCGGTGATCATCTGGCCTGCCCCTGGAAACCCACAGGAGACGGAAAGTGGAACACAGTATCCTCTATTTCGTTGCTGCCGGCTTCTTGGCGCAGATGGTCGATGGCGCGCTCGGCATGGCATATGGGGTCAGCCTTACGACCTTACTGCTCAGCTTTGGCGTACCCCCAGCCCTTGCCAGCGCTAGTGTGCACACCGCTGAGGTATTCACCACCGCGGTGTCAGGGACCTCTCACCTCAAACTAGGAAACGTGGATCGGGGGCTCCTCAAGAGGCTCGTGATCCCAGGCATGCTGGGCGGCATCGTAGGGGCGTACCTGCTCACCCAACTGCCGGGCTCCAAGGTCAAACCCTTTGTTGCCGCCTATCTGATGATCATGGGCATCCGCATCATCTACAAGACCTTTAGAAAGACAACGCCTCGAGTGGATCATACGCGGCTGCTCCCCTTGGCCGCCGCAGGGGGCTTCATGGATGCCATGGGGGGCGGGGGTTGGGGGCCAATCGTCACCAGTACCCTGGTGGCGCGAGGAAACAGCCCCCGGCATACCATCGGGACGGTGAACCTGGCTGAATTTTTCGTGACATTGGTGCAAGCGCTCACCTTCGTGGCGTTCCTTGGGGCGCTGCGGGAACACCTCTCTATCATACTGGGCCTCATCATCGGCGGAATGCTTGCCGCGCCGCTTGCGGCGCATGTGTGCCGCCGTGTTCCCGCCCGTGTACTCATGGGCACCGTGGGGATCTTGATCGTATTCCTGAGCATAAGAACCATGGTATTGGCACTATAGACCACAGCTTCTCGACTTGCCCGGGTCTCTCACCGGCAGTCGCGCTGCAGTCCCGCGGCGGACGCGGGATGAGAAATGCGGGTTAGTGGGGCCACCCGCCCCTCGATTCTGCTTTCTTCGACTTTGCTCCCTTCGACTACGCTCAGGACAGGCAGGACAGGCGGGCGGAAACGTTCAACATCGAACATTCAACATCGAACATTGAACCATGGGAACGAAGAACGCCTCCAATTTCTGATCTCTCTGACTTCGGCGTTGGACGTTCGATGTTCGATGTTGAATGTTCGTCTATCTTGGGACGCCTCTCGATACTGGAGGGAGAGGTTCGCAGTTGGAGTTTCCGATCAGCGTCGCCACCCGCTGGTCGGCGGGACCATTCATGGAAGAGACTTTGGCATGAATTGAAGAAGTTCGAGACGAAGTTCGAGACGAAGTTCGAGACAAAGTTTCTGGTCAGCGTACCGAGGGAGATCGGAAGTATGAATTGCCATCCGAGGGGCGATTCCTGTTGACCGTCATATGTCAGCTCCCTAACTTGAATAATAGAGCTATTGTGTGGTTCTAGCTGTGGCATCGAAAGCGCTGGAGGAAATGCATATGAAGTCCTGCAAAGGCTCCCTACAAATCCCACGGCCACGAACAGCCATGGCTCTCGTTCTGGCAGCTCTGGTGTGGTCCATCACGATCTGTGGAGGCGTCGTCCCGGCGTCTGAGTGGAGCTCCACAGAGGTTCATTTGCTTCACGGGGAGGGTTTTCGCCTTGGCGACGAAGTTCGTGATATCCTCACGCTCACACACGCCAGTGGTTGGAGCTATGGTTCCAATTTTTTCTTTTTTGATATTGCCGAACCGTTTGCAGCCGGCACTGATGTATATGGAGAGTGGTATACGCGGCTGAGCCTGAGACGGATCTTGGCATGCGAATCGGGCTGGGCATTTGTTGACGATCTATCATTCGCCGCTTCCATAAACGCCGGCTCGTGCTTCAGAGCCTATCTTTGGGGTTCGACCCTCCACTTCAGTATCCCGGGCTTCAGCTTCTGTAATCTGGATGTGATGGTCTACGACAATCTAGAAGACACCGATATCACCTTCATTTTGATCCCCGCGTGGGATGTTCCTATCACAGTTGGTCCTGTGGAACTGCGATTCCGTGGCTTTGTTGATGTGACCGGAGCCGAAGGAGATCGCGTGCGCCAGATTCTCGCCCAGCCGCAACTCCTCCTGGATGTCGGCCATTTCTTGGGAAAGAAAGGACAGCTATTGGTGGGCATGGAGTATGAGTACTACCGGAACAAGTTCGGTATCGATGGCGAGGATGAATCCTTTCCGCAGGCCATGGTTGCGTGGAGCTTCTGAGCCTTGTGCAGGCCTTGGAATCATGACCCCGCAGGGAGATTCCCCAGCCGGCTGGGACGAAGCCCCCAGTTTGACAATGCTTGCTGGACTCTCACATGGTCTCCAACAAGCGAGTCAGTATCAGCCGGGCGCTTCTTCTCTTCACATTCTGCGCACCCACCTCAGTGGGGGGGGTACTTATCCCTCCATAGGAGGCAAAGATGAACCCGGACAAGAGAAGGAAACCACGACGATCTACTCAAGTTCTGATCTTTCTGGCGCTCATAGTGATCAACTCCCTTCTGGCCCGTTTTGGCGTCATTGCCTATGAAGTAGGCCCAGGAGTCTCATCGTTCTATCTTTCAGTTGCCTTCATGATTGCCTTTGCATTGTGGTTCGGCGCATGGGGCGCCATCTCAGCGTATATCGGGTGCGTACTAGGCGCGGGTTTTGGCTTCGTGCCGTTTGGGGTCAATCTCTATTGGTCATTGGCGGATTTGTGGCAGGTCTTGATACCGCTGGTGGCTTTCAAGAGGTTTGGTGCTGATGTTGGCCTTCGAAGGAAGAAGGATTTCCTTGTTTTCATGGCCTTTGGATGGATACTCAACAACATAATTGGAGCTGCCTGGGGTACGTGTATGCTCGCGGTTGGCGGAGCCGCGCCCTGGAGCGACGTCTCCGATATGTTCATGGGCTGGTTGATAGGAAATCTCATTGTGACTATCACCATCACGCCATTGCTTCTCAAGTATGTCACCCCCCGCATCCAGAGAGCCGGAATACTGATGGAGAGATACTGGTCTTGAGGAATCCGTTTGTGCGCTTGTTGGAAGTCCATCTGTTCGTGCCAAGAGACGAGGAAACGCAACTCGGGATTGCGATTTGGATATGAGACTCTTGATCATATCCCAAGTATTGTTGCTTTCGCTGGTGGTATCCGGACGATCAACCGAATCATCATGCATGAACATGAATACGCCTTCAAGGCCGGCCGGCGCAGTTGAAGACCAGCTGTTTTCAGAGAAGGAGGAAGCGGTCGATTCCGACCACAAGCAAACGGACGATGCCCGAGCATTCTATTCGCAACCGCTTTTCGTATTCAGTGTTGTCGGAGTCCTCATCATCGCTTTCGTGACTGTTTTCTTCCAATCCTATAGGGAGCTGGAGGATAAAGTAGCGGAAAGAACAAGAGAGCTGGACAGGACTCAGAGGGAACTCGAGGAGACGAACAGGAGGCTCAGAGCTTCCAATGAGGAGCTGGAGGCTTTTGCATATGTTGCATCTCACGACCTACGGGAGCCGATGCGAAAAATATCGGCTTTCGGACAGCTTCTCCAGGATTCCCTGAAAAACAAGCTGAACGAGGATGAGCAAGAGAACTTCGCGTTCATGATTTCCGGTGCGATCCGGATGCAGCAGATGATTGACGACCTGCTGAAGTACTCGCGTCTCACTACGAGAGCCAATCCTGCTGAGCGAACAGACTTGAATGTCGTCATCAAGGATCTGGGGGATTTCGAGCTGGCCGTACAGCTCGAAGAGACCGGAGGAACCGTGAGAGTTCCGGAGCCGCTGCAGTCAGTGCACGCTGACCGATCCCAAGTACACCAGTTGCTCCAGAACCTGATTGGGAATGCGTTAAAATACCATCGGAAGGGAGTAAGACCGGAGATTGTTGTCACCAGCACACCACAGCCAGATCGCATGATCCGCGTGGAAGTACGAGACAACGGCATAGGAATTGATGAGAAGGATCTCGACAGGATATTCGGGATGTTTCAACGTCTTCACTCACGTGCGGAGTGCGGGGGTACGGGCATCGGATTAGCGGTATGCAAGAAGATAGTTATGCGTCATGGAGGCGCTATAAGCGTCGAGTCGGCTCCAGACCAGGGCGCCATATTCTGGTTTACCCTGCCGGCTGCAAGCGAGGACAGATAAGCAAGCGCGGTGAACGCCTGCCTTTTGGGAATGGGGACAAATGGAAAAAGCAGAACCTGCCGTCATCTTGCTTGTGGAGGATGATCCCGGCGACCAGAAGCTGGTGAGAGTCTCTCTGATTAATCAGGGAAGTTCAAGCAGGCTCTTCGTCGTGGCGAACGGCGAGGAAGCTCTCGACTTCCTGTATCGTCACGGGAGATATGATGAGGAGACCCCCCGACCATGCTTGATTCTGTTGGATCTGCGTATGCCGGGCATGGGTGGAATAGAGTTTCTCAGACGGGTCAAGAATGACGAGAATCTCAAGATGATACCGGTGATTGTTCTGAGCTCATCGGATTCAGAGCAAGACATCCTTGACAGCTACCGGCTCCATGCGAGCGGATATATAGGGAAGCCAATGGACGCACACGAGTTCAGGAGAGTCATGAAAGAAATCGAACAGTATTGGCTTGTGATATGCAAGCTGCCCGGGAGCAGGCAGATTGGGAACTAACTCAGAGAACAACCCATTCGGCGCAGAGAAACCGATGGCGGTGCTCATAGTTGAAGACGATCCCGGCGATGCAAAGCTGGTTCAGAGGATGCTGCGTGAGTATGCACATCTCTATGAGACGGAGCTCGTAGGCTCTGTTTCCGCCGCTATCAAGCGTCTGCACGATGGCTCCTTTGAAGTAGTGCTCCTCGATATTGGACTCCCTGATAGTCAAGGGATTGATACCGTTCTAACGGTTCACACCGAGTGCCCGGGCATTCCCATTGTGGTGCTTACCGGAGCTGATGACGAGCAGACTGGAGTCCGTGCCGTACGAATCGGCGCTCAGGATTTCATAGGAAAAGGGATGGCGGACGCAAGATTACTCACGCGTTCCATCCGATACGCCGTTGAACGAAAGCGGGCAGAAGAAGAAGCGAGGAAGAGCGAAGAGAAGTATCGTAACGTCGTAGAGAACTCAAATGATGGGATCTGCATCATACAAGATAACCTGATAAAGTATTCCAATGATCAATTGCTTAGAATTGCAGGCTACTCAGCCAAAGAGGTCGTCGACAAACGATATGAGGAGTTCATTCCTGAGGATATGCGAAGAGACATCCAGGGCAGATATGCACGTTTGATGTCGAGTGAAGAGAATGCACAAGGATGCGAAACTGCATTGCAGCATAAGGATGGCCTCAGAATACTGGTCGAAGTAAACGCCAGCGCTATCGACTACCACAATCATCCAGCAATGCTCGTCTTTGTCAGGGACATTACTGAGAAACGAAGGATGGAGGATGAGCTCAGAAAGGCACAGAAGCTGGAATCAATAGGAATTCTCGCGGGCGGAATAGCGCATGATTTCAACAATCTGCTGACCGCGATCATGGGCAATATTTCCATAGCGAAGACGGGAATCCATCCCGCAGAGAAGATCTATCGTATCTTGTCAGATGCCGAGAGAGCAGCCACACTGGCGAAGAACCTGACACATCAGCTCCTTACATTCGCCAAAGGCGGCGCGCCCGTCAAAGAATCTGCATCGATTGAGGAACTGCTACGGGACTCGGCAAGCTTTCTCGTAAGGGGTTCCAAGGTCAAGTGCGAGTTCAAGTTGTCAGACAATGTGCAACCCCTCGACATTGACAGAGGTCAAATCGGCCAGGTCATCCAGAATCTCATTCTCAACGCAGAACAGGCAATGCCCGAAGGTGGGATCATTGGGATCCGAACCGAGACCGTCACGATTTCCGATGGCGATGTGGTGCCTCTCAAATCAGGGAGATATGTCAAGATCTCCATAAGAGACGACGGGATAGGAATCAGACAGGAAGATCTCGGCAGGATATTCGATCCGTATTTTACCACCAAGACGGAGGGGAGCGGGTTGGGACTCGCCACCGCCTATTCAATTATCAAGAGGCATGATGGCTTCATTGGCGCGGAGTCCACGCCTGGAATTGGGACGCTTTTCGAAATCTATCTGCCGGCTTCGCAAGAGAGAATCAGGAAGACTGAGTATCTGGAAGAGGAACTCGATGAAGGGAGGGGAAGGATCCTTGTCATGGACGATGAGGAAGTGGTGAGAGATGTTGCAGGAGAGATGCTTCGGCATATGGGGTACGATGTGGAGCTTGCGAGCGACGGCGCCGAAGCCATCGACGTATATATGCGCGCGAAAGAGTCAGGTCATGCATTTGAAGTCGTTCTCTTGGATTTGACCGTACCCGCAGGCATGGGGGGAATTGAGACGCAGAAGAGACTCCTTGAAATAGATCCGGAGGTCAATTCGATTGTGTCGAGCGGTTATTCCAACGATCCAATAATGTCGCGATACGAGGAGAAGGGATTTAGGGCCGTCCTTACGAAACCATACAATATTCAGGAACTTGGCAAAACACTGCAGCATGTCATAAGGAAAGACACGAGCTCCTGACCTGAAACTTTGTCTCGAACTTTGTCTCGAACTTCATCGGGAACCTCGTCGGGAGTTTCGTCGAGCCCGGGCTAGGTTTCCTGTCTGTCGATGAATGCTCTCACCAATGGCCATAGCTCCGGGGCCGGCGGCGTGAGAAGTCGTGCTGAAGGTACGGCTTCAAGGAATGCCACGCAGTTCTGTACAACACGTTCCGCCACGCCTGATTCCTTTGAGAAGTTGAGCACACAGCGCAGAAGCGATTGCAGGAGTACACGCCTGGCTGCGGGCTCGATTCGCGTCTTCCTATCCCTGAAAAGAAAGAGGGCGGCTTTTGCAGGAAGCCCTGCGTTGATCCCTCCGGTGGCGAACAGACCCCAGAATGGGCTTCCGTACACCAGAAAATTGTGATCGGAAGGACGAACGGGCGAAAGCTCGTCGGTGAGGTGCTCGCCCTGCACCATCTCGGAGAGCTCGGACTTGCCACGTTCAGGTTTTCCAATGAAAAGCGCGCCCGCACCATCCAGTCCGACGGATGCAGCGTGAAGGAGCAGGCCGCCGGTACGTATGAGGAGTATCGAATAGAAGATCCGAAGCAGTGCATCGAGCGTAAGAAGATTCTCACGCATGCGGACCTTGCCCTCGCGCAGTTCCTCATCCATGGTCACCAAGAGATCATTCCGGCAGTACCGAACATCTTTTCCGCCAAAAAAGGCCTCGATAACTCCGATGTCTACTGGCGCCGCGGCGTGTTCGGAGAAAGAAACATCGAACACGGTTGAGGGCTTCTCCGTAGTGAGGAATCCACCGTATCGATCTTGCATGGATTCGAGGAGTTTGTCCGAAGGCAGTCGAAATTCCACGGGATGATCCGCGATCTTCAATCTGAATGTCGTCATGAACAGTCTCTTTTCTCCGCCCGCACCTACCAGCCCAGCGTCAAGAGATCCTCAGCCAAGATGACGGGGCCGCGGTAGCTCTTGTTTATTCCCTGGAGGATATCCGAACTCTCGATCCTGGGATAGAAGTGGGTGAGGACCAGGCGTTTGCAGCCTGCCGCGGTCGCCAGCTCTCCGGCCGTGGTGGGGGAGAGATGCGTGGGATAGGGGGATGGATCAGGGAATGCGCATTCCAGCACAAGAGTATCAACATCCCTTGCAAGCTGTTCCAGGGCTATACTCGGGCCCGTATCGCCGGAAATGACTAGTGAATGCCCGGACGAAGTCTCGAATCGATACGCCACACTCGATGGAGTATGGGTCGTGCGCGTCCATTCGATCTGCCATGGCCCGAAATCGAAACAGGCCTCTTGAAGCTCGATGAGCGTTGGGGGACCCTCCAGGGGTTCGACCCATTGGCCGTGTAGGCCTTGGAGGGCCGCGTAATGATTTGTCATGCCCAATCCTGCCAGCACCAGTGGTTGTTCGGCACGTGGTAGTTCGGGTACTCGGCGCGCGAAAAGGAGTGGCGCCAGGTCAGCGCAATGGTCCACATGAAAATGCGAGAAAAGAACAGCCGCAATTTTGGTGACATCGAGGCCTGTTTGACTCAAGCGAAGAAGGCAGCCGGGACCACAGTCCACCAAGACAAGAAACTTCTCGCTCCCGATGAGAACTGCCGGTGCGGCGCGGCGCGGAGTCACAATGCCCGTGCCGGAGCCCAGGATGATGAACCAATCAGGAGAAGAGGCGATCAAGGTTCAGGGGCTACCACGAGGGGAAGGGAATACGACGTCGCGCTGGACTTGTACACAAGAGCGTACGCTCCGGCACTCAACCCGTGGGGCAGATCCAGGCGATATGAGTATGACCCCGCAATCACATTCCGCGCCGCCACTCGCCTCCCCCCGAGATTATACAGTGACAGAACTCCTTGCTGTCCACCGATTTCGGGCAACAATGCGGTCAGCGGGGCGCCAGGAGTGATCGGCACCGGCCATGCGAGGAAGAACTCTCCAGGCTGAGTACCCCCAGCTCCAGCGAGAAGGAAGGTCATCTCCTCTCCTTCGAGCCCGATGCTCGTGATGGCGATGTTGGTGGGTTCTCCTCGGTTTGAGTCTGAAGACGGCTCCGTTGCCGGCGTAAAAGCGGCTTGATCCGGGCCATCGTCGGCGGAGTAGGCAGCTCCACGCTTCTGCGCTCGGCGCCCGGGGTCTTCCAACCAAACACGGTACGGTGGATTGGATTCATCGTTGTTCACAGGCTGAGATTCATCGATGTGGTAGATGAGAATGCCGGCTTCAATCAACCCGCAGTCAATTCCGTTCTGCTGCCGGTTCTCCACCAGGAAGTATTCGGAAGATATCGGCGTTGAGATCTGGAGCAGCTCGACTCCTGTCTCACCTCCAAGCCGTGATATCAAGTGTTCCCCATCATAGGCCTTCTTTGCCTCGATCCATCCCGAGACACCATTGCTTGGATCGGCATCCACATCCCATTCCAGATAGCTTCCTGGCCTGCAGGGGGCGGTGCCGGAAGGAGTCCCAAGCCACACGCCAATGTCCATGAGGGACCACGGACCCACAGGCGTTTGAGGATTGCCGCCCACATCGTAGAGATCAGGTGCGCCGAAGCAGTGCAGGAGTTCATGACACATGACGCCCAGACGGTCATGTCGTGCGACCAGAGCATATCCGGGGGAGGTCTCATTTCCCCAGATCTGGGGCTCGGAAACGCGAATGCCGTCAAGAAAGGTATCGGAGTACCCTGACGTTTCGCCATAGATCCACCATCGATGAGACCAGATGTCGCTGCTTATGCCGGTGAAGGCTTGATCATCCCCGGAGTGGACCACCAGGAGATGCAGCTCTCCGGCATCAAGTTCTTGATTGCCATCGAGATCCAACGTAGAGAAGTCAACGTATGGATCGACGCCCACCAATGCTTCACGGGCAAGCTCGAAAATGGGCCCGTTGGCATTGTCAACCCCGGTCCCGTCCGCACCGTAGTACGAGAGGTTTTGGTTCACGGGAATCCATTCGGAGTGGAGCGCTCGAAAATCGAGCAGGAGCTGACCACGCGAAATGGTCTCGTAGTAGACACCGACGCTCTCATCCAGCTCAGCCAGAAGATCCGCCACCGTGCCGTCTCCCTCCACGTCCGGGAACGATACCGCTACCACGTAGACCAGGGCCGTTCCTACGGCGGGCACACCAGGTGCGCGTGCGTACGAATGTGGTCGCATATGGTCGGCAGCGGAAGGGATGACCATGGAGAGGGCATGGCCATCTCTTGCGATCCACGAGTATCCGCGCTCGTCGCCTTGCAGAGTCGCCGAAATGCTGCCATTGGGTACGGGAATATCTTGCCACACATCTGGGCACGCGGGGACGGCTATCGCACGTTCCCACATGAGCAGGGTGAGCAGCAAAACCGAAATCGTGACAGCTCGCATTGCTCGTCCTATGCCTTACCGGGTGGGGGAATCAGGTTACTTGCGTGTTCTCTTCTTCGGTGGCTCCTCTTCGACTACTGGTTCTTCGGCAACAACCTCGACCGTCTCAGCAGATCCCTCAGATTCTGCCGCCGATTCCCCGGCTTCTTTCTTGGAACCCTTCGTGGATACTGCCGCCATCTCTTTCTCGAGTTCGCTGATCTTCTGACGGGCTTCACGAACCGCGGCAAGGTGAGCGCTTACTTGCTCATCGTCCCATACGGTGGCGTGACCCTGTTCGGCCAACTCGAACACGTGCCCGCCCAGCTCCGTGAAGATCTTCTTGATACTCTGGCGTTGCGCGTGGATGTCATAACGGAGTTTTGCCACCTTTGCTGCTTCCTCTGTCTTCTCCGCCACCACTTCCGCGCCCTTTTTCAGCGCTTGGGCGCCTTCCTCAAGACCCTTGCGTACCTCGTCCCAGAATGACATCAGTCGTCCTCCTTGATATCTGGTTCCAATTCTCCGTGCGATAGACCATTCCTGGTTTCTAAGCATGCCGATGTTACCCACCGGGTTCCGAGGTGTCAACATGGCGCAGCACGCAAAAGCATTGACTTGCTCTGCTCAGAGACTAACCTCGTCCGAGTTTGATGCGTAATCCTCACTGGATAGCCCAGAGCACTACACCAACAGAGATGTGCGGGCCCACAGTGCAGGAGGGCATTCATGCAGTTGGCATGAATGCCGGCGCATGAATGCCCATTCCCGGCGGGGAATGAGGTTCAACCTTCACTCATCATACTGATACCCTCGACAGGCTCGTCGCGTTCAGAGGAGGGATGAGTTTTGATAAAGCCAGGTTCGATTATTCGAAATGTTGGGATTACTGCTACGGGCATGTCTGTTCCTGATCGAGTACTGACCAATCAGGAACTGGAAACCATGGTGGATACCACGGATGAGTGGATTCGCACCAGGACCGGCGTCATAGAGCGACACGTCGCAACCCCCGGGACACCCGCCTCGGAGTTGGCGAAGCCCGCGGTGCTGCGCGCGTTGGACCAGCGGGGCATGAAACCCGAGGAGCTTGAACTCATCATCGTTACCACGATCACCCCGGATATGTTTTTCCCCGCCACCGCATGTGTGTTGCAAGAGAAGATCGGGGCCAAGAATGCCTGGGGTTATGATCTCTCTGCTGCCTGCTCCGGATTCCTCAATGGGTTGGTGACGGGCTATCAAGCAGTGGCCAGCGGAACAGTGGATAATGCGGCGATCGTTGGTGTCGACGTGCTGACGTCAGTCACGGATTGGACGAATCGGGATCACTGCGTTCTATTCGGGGACGGCTGCGGCACCTTCCTTCTTGAGCCGATTCCGGATGATAGGCAGGGTATCATAGATGCGGTGCTGCATGTCGATGGTTCCGGTGGTCAGTACCTCTACATGTTGGGAGGAGGAAGCCTGAACCCACCAAGCCATGACACCGTTGACGCAGGCATGCACTTCCTTCACCAGGAGGGGCGCCAGGTCTTCAAGGTTGCTGCCGCATATATGGCCCAAGCCACCACAGAGGTGCTGGAGAAGAACGGCTATACGATTGATGACGTCACGCTCCTGGTGCCTCACCAGGCGAACCTGAGGATCATCGAAGCGGTGGCCAAGAGATTAAAGATCCCCAGAGAGAAAGTGCTCATCAACATCGACAGATATGGAAACACTACCTCCGCCACCATCCCCATAGGGGTCCACGAGGCAGCGGCGGAGGGCCGGATCAAGAGGGGCGATCTCATTGTCCTCACCGCATTTGGCGGGGGCTATACATGGGGAGCTATCTTGATCAAATGGGGTTGTAGCCCCCACTTCTCACCGGTAGGTTAGCGATCTCTGCTGATTTGTCGGACGAGCTGCTCCCACTGTGGATTCTCGATCTCGCCCCTGGCATTGGAGTGAACCAGGCGGTACTCTCCATACCCGTGCTCGTCTACGAATACGAATTCTGTTTCTCCTTCCAGGGCGTAGATCCATATCTCATAGTCACGCGTCCCGGGATTCGACACGTTTCTCTGGATCTCTCGCGGGGGGCCGTAGATAATATAGACCCTTCCTCTGTCGCTCAACCAGCCGGGGGAATGCCCTGAGAAGTGCTCGCTGGCGTAATCATATCTCCGTATCATTTCTACTCTGTATGGATTGCCGGGCGTTGAGTGGTCGGTATCTCGATCCATCCAGAATCGTCGCACGAAATTCTTCTTGCCCTGCTCGTCGAGACTCTCGAGAAGGGAGCGCTCTCGTGATGAGGCGAGATGCAACAGCAGATCCAGACTCTTCTGAATATCCTCCATCGACAACTCTTCCTCGATTTGGAGGGATCTGGGCGGCACGACCTCGAAGCCGATGCGAGAGCTTGTTCTGAGGCCGCTCCTCTTGTCTTGTACCCCGATCTCAAGTACATATCGTCCCGGAGATAACCCCGCGATGCTGAGGCCGGCCACATTCACCATGGTGTCCCCTGTCCTCCGTCCCCCACTGGGGGCGTATGACCGTACCTCCCGGCCAAACTCATCCTTCAGCCGGTATGACACGCTGAGACTATCCTGGAGCCCTGCGCCGGACGATAGGTGATAGATCTCCTGGTACACGAAGAAGGTGCGGCTCCTTGCGCCGAATATCCTGTCCGGGTTCGGGGTGATCTTGTATCCTGAGCGTACGAACTGCCCCTCGGTATCCGCCTTAGTTATGGTGCCGGAAAGAAGGATATCCGAAACCTGCAACCCGGGAGCATTGTAGGAAGGGACGAGCCTTGTTTTTCGAACTTGGTGCACTCTGTGGGTTGCACGATCCTCCGCCGAGACCAGCAGGGTGTATTGTCCCGGGGGGAGCTCGAGAGTTGAGCTGTCGATGAAATAGACTTGGCCTTCGTGGTCAGCTCTTGGCGGCTCGGTCAGCTGCCGTTCCCACCTGTCTGACAGTTGTGCCACGCCGCTTGAATCCTCGACCGTCACCGAGAAGGCGACCACGATGCGTTTTCCTTCCGGCGTCGAAATCGTGCCGAGGCTGTCCGTGGAGAGCTTGAGAAAAACCTCCACGAGTGTGTTGCCGCTTTCCGCCTTGAACGTCACTACATCAACGGAGAGAGGTTGCCGGGACAAGGACGCAGATGTGAGACACACAAGGAGGATGGAAACAAGACCTCGAATCACGATTTCTCCCCCTCTAATCTCTCCCCTTCTATTCGTTCGCCTTCACGAGAAATCATCTGCGCGAAACGGCGCATTCCTTCGCGTATCGTCTCGTCCTCCACCATGCTGAAGCTCGCGCGCATACAGTTTTTTAGATCAGTGTCAATGGCGAATGCGGCGCCGGGCACGAGCAGTACCTTGAGCGCCTCGCTATCCTGCCGGATCATGCGTTCAGCATCGAAGCCACTGGGGAGAATAAACCAGATAAACATGCCGTGTCCTGGAATGTTAAACGTGACTTCCGGCGGCAGATACGCTCTTGCCGCCTCCACCATGGCATCACGATTATTCCGGTAAAGCAAGCAGTTCGCCTTGATCTCCGCCCGGAACTCGTCGAATCCATGTTCCTTCAGATACGAATGAAGCATCGCCTGCACGAGCATGCTGGTATGGAGGTTTGCGTATTGCTTGAAGAGCACAAACTGCCGGATGATATCCGCATGAGCGGTGGCATACCCCAATCGGAGACCTGGCGCAAAGATTTTGGAGAATGAATCAAGCCGTATCACACGCCGGGGCTCCCCCTCAAGCGCCTGTAGCGTCGGGAGCGTCTCCTCATCTTCGAGCTGAACAAGCTGATAGGGATCGTCTTCCAGGATGAGAAAGTCATGGAGTTCTGCAAGGGTAAGCAGATGTTTCCTTCTCTCCAGTGACATCGTGACCCCACCGGGATTGTGCCCGGACGGCACGGTATACACGAACTTCGGGAGTTTGTCCCCCCGCGCCTGCAGCTCCCTCAATCGTTTTTCCAACCGGGCCGTATCCATCCCGTGTGCATCCAGTGGCGCCGCAATGAAGTTGCGACAGAAGGCCGAAACCGCACCGGATGCCCCTGGATAAACCGGATCACTCACCACGACGCAATCGTCCTGCTCCAGGAAGAGATATGCCATAATGAAGAGCCCTTCCTGGCTCCCATTCAGCACTAAAAGTTCCTGTTCAGAGAGGGTGACGCCATCCTTGTGCTTATGCCATTGCAGGAGAGTGGGTCCAAGCTCCCGGTGTGCCGATGTTGGCCCATACTGCGATGCGGCTATGGCATCCGCCCCGGAGATCTGCTGCGTTCTCCCGCTCTTGAACGATATGCCCAGTTTCCGAAACACGAAGGTCTCCGGGTTGGGGTATCCACCGCCCAGCGAGATCATGCCGGGTATGGAAAGGTAGGGCATGAGCTCCCGGATTGGAGAGGGGCTCCTTTCTTTGGCGCGTGAGGCCAACCTTTGGTCTACTGTCGTCATGTCATCTCCTCGTCAATCTTCTGTTTTTCCTCTTTGGACTACGCCTCCCGTCTACGCCAAGGCTCCGCCGTGGCAGGCCGGTGGGCGCGGTCCGCCAGCTGGCGGACCGCGCCCCTACATGGGAGAGACCAAATCTGAGGCAAATCTGTGCGCCAAGAATGCGAACCTATTTCTGCTCGAACCCGATTAGAATCAGGAAAAGAAACTATATTCTTCTCCATCAGGTCGCCACAGTTCCAGTCAACCGCCTCCCTTCGCCCACACCTCGCCCATATCGCGAAATCCTCGGTCGTGGTTAAGCTATGCCTCCGGTTTCGTTCCCTCGAGGAGTCCGAATCTGAGGCGAATATGTGCCTATGACTGCGAACTTATTGCTGTGCTGACCATTAGAGGGCCCGAGGAGGATGATCGGCGGGTCTGAGGGGTCTGCTGGCGCTGCTTCTTGTCCTTGCTGTCTACACATTGATTTTGGTCATTCTCGTTCAGCGAAATTGTCTGGCTGTGCCCCCTGAATTCTCCCGAGTGTGGTTGAGGATTTGAATCGGCATTAGGTTTGGTATCAAGGACCATTGGTCCTGGTAGCGACGCTGGTACTGACGGGGTTGATGTTGCTCGCACGAATGAAGGGCCAAACGGGGAACTTCGGTTGGCATTCGTAGCTCGGTTGAGAGGTTTATGAGATCTTGACAAACTCGAGCAATGCCCTACTGTGAACGACACCGGCAAGTTGAGACATACTGTGCCCAAGAAGGAGGCAGCGGTCAATTCATCCGGAACAGATACATGGAAGACAATCATGCGAGCTGGCAGCTTTTGCTATGATACTCGTTAGCTTGGTTATTGGGGCAAAACCGCCTCGGAACGGACAGAAGGCAGCCGGTTCAACCGTGGGTGATGGGATGAAGATGAAGGCGAGGAGTGTCTGAGAAGAGACAAATAAATCGAGACGGATGATGGAGTTTGGATCAGCTGAGATATGGAGAGACATGAAACAATACATAGAGAAATGAAGCGACTTCCCAATAGATCCTGGCATCCGACTTCGTCCCCCTTTTCAAAGGGGGATTGAGGGGGATTTCTGTGAGGCCGCTCGTACTTGAAGAGAAGTTGCATGAAATGATTTGGATTTCAGAGATATGATAAGAGGAGTGGACTTAAAGAAGGAGAAATCCTGCATTATCGGAAGCATATGGAGATCTCTCATACATATCCGAGAGAATTAAAGGAATCGAATTGTGAACATGGAAGAGGCCGATTTGGATAGCTGAGGTGGCTGAAGTGATGGGATAGGTGCGCGCCTGGTGCAGACAGAGGGGTGAATTCTCATGGATAGATCGGAAGAGCCAAAGATCAGTGGCAAACCGGAGAAGGCCACAGCTATAGTTCACCTGCCAATTGACGAGATACAACCAAGCCCGTTGCAGCCCAGACAGCGGTTCGACAAGGAGAGCATTGAGGAGCTTGCCGACTCCCTGAAAAAGCAAGGTATGCTGCAGCCCATCGTGGTACGAAAGATCGAAGGTGCATACCAGATTGTCATCGGCGAAAGGAGACTGAGGGCGGCGCGCCGGGCAGGCACGAAGACGGTGCTGGCTATTGTCAAGGACGATGTGGAAGACATGGAGGCGTTCACGCTGGCGCTCGTGGAGAATATTCAGCGTGAGGACATGAACCCTATTGAAACGGCAGCAGCCTATAAGGAGTTGATGAGCCAGGGAGGCTTGACGCAGGAGGAGGTCGCAACGAGAATCGGCAAGAAGCGAGGGACAGTTTCGAACACGCTGCGGCTTCTGACTCTTCCCCCTGAGCTCCAGGCAGCCGTTGGAGATGGGAGCCTGACGCCTGGCCATGCCAAGGTTCTTCTCAGGATCGCCGATCTTGAGCAACAGATTGTTCTATCGAAAGCCGTCATCTCAGAGGAGCTCTCGGTTAGAGAGCTGGAGAAGATTACGCGGAGGTCTCTAGGATGCGCTAGGGATGCTCAGCGGAGCATGGACATTCCAGCGCTCCAACACACGTTGATGGGAGCATTGGCAGCCGAAGTGAAGGTCAAGTATCGGGGGAAGCGAGGTCTTATCGAGATCCACTTTCAGTCGTTTGAGGATCTTGAGAGGATCGCCAATCTTCTCGTCAAGTTGCCTCAAGACGCGAAGGGAAGTTAGCTCAGCAATGTCCGACAGGCTGGGCGGATTCCGGGGTCATTACCGATTGCTCCACGTGGAGCAATCCCGGTATCTTGCACTGTGTCGTGGCTTATCGGCGGGTATGGATTCATTAGATCATCAGGGACGCTCTGTCCGAGATTCAGCTCGAGTCATCATTGATAACTTCGCGCCGTATGCCAAGAAAGCTGTGGTGAAGATCGAGCGGGCCGGGCTTCCTGACCCCATCGAAGTAGATAAGGCTGAATGGTCGGAGGGGGATATGCAGGCAAGAGTGAGATATCCTGCGGAGCCCCTGGAGAATGATGTGCTTCGTTCAAGGAGGGGGTCAACGAGACTCAGGCATTGCGTGCTGTGGCTTGGCATGATTGCGGGGCTGATGCAACTGTCGTTTTTGAGCAGTATGGCCTGGGGTTTCGAGGGGAGCCATGATCGCCAAATTGAGGCATACATGGCCGAGGTGGACCTGGGACTAAGTGCGGAGGAGGAGCTGGCGCTCAAGAAACGAATCGTGGCTGAAGGTGTGATTGATCGACTTCGAGTAGGGCGAGAGGAAGCCCTGACAGAAGAGGAGGTCAAAGCTGTTCGATACTTGACTCGGCCGGTGCGTGCAAAGGACGAAGCCAATCCCCATGGGCAACGGTGGGCGATCACCCTGCCATGTCCGGATGGTCTTCCCTTGGATGAGGTGGAGGCTATCCTCGCAAGCCGAGGATTGACAGTGCTTCGCAAGTTCAAAGGGTATGCAAGCACCTATTTTGAGCTCCAGGTCCCCCTTGGCGTTGATCCGGTTGCTGAAGCAAGACATCTGAGCGAGGTGGAGGCGAAACATGTCGATCCACGATGGGGAGAAAACATTGTGGGTCTGCCGCATCTGCATGCCCATCCAACGCCGTTTGCTGTGGATGCGGCTGGGCGAAGCAAGGTGCTCATCGGCAAGAATCAAATCCAGGTGCGTTTTGTCAAGTCGCTCACCGCCGCCGAAATCAAAGCGTTCTCGGAGTCGGAGCATCTAATCCTTCTGGACCCGCGAGCGGACTTCTCCAGAATCGGGCCTTCGTGGACAACACCTAATGGCTTCTTCTTCATTGCAGACACTGTCAACGTAGGAGAGATGTGCGACCGCTTATATGAAAGGCCAGAGGTAAGAAACGTTGGATGCCAGGCATATCCTCGTTTCGAGGCTTACATACCTGAACGAAATGATCCCAATGACCCCAACTATAGTTCGAATCCAGCGCATTCACAATGGTACTTCCTGCAGAACAGGGATGCCAATGGCAGTGACTCAGACGATGATGACTCTCGGGATTTTGACGTAGATGCGCCTGAGGGGTGGAATCTGCAATTGGGATCAGGGAACACGATAGTGGCGATCATAGATCAGGGCTTCAAGATGGACCATCCGGACTTGGCAGGTCGGTGGTGGGTCAATCTTGGAGAGATCCCGAACAATGGAATAGACGATGATGGCAATATCATGGCCACTCACTTCACGGTGTATAATCGCCCATGCACCTTGAAGCGAGTGGCTATGGACTCGAACTTGCTAATGTTGAGGATCAGAAGTCATTGGGATGTTGGAAGCATTGACAGGAGCGATGCTGCTGGATAGCATCATCCATCGAGGTTGTCATTGTTGCTTTGGGTGGCTCTCGGCAACAGCTCTTGAGCTGTACAGGAGGTCGGCACACATGATCCACAAGCTGATTAATGAGAGCCGAACGTCATGGAATCAGAGAAGGAGGTAATCATGAAATCGCGAATCTGCATGATCCCCATGCTGGCGCTGGTATGCATTGCGGCAATGGGGGTGACCGAACAGTCGTCTTTCAGCAGTATGGCCTGGGGTTTTGGTGGAGGTCATAGGAGTCAGATTGAGGAATACATGGCCGAAGTAGACCTGGGACTAAGTGCGGAGGAGGAGCTGGCGCTCAAGAAACGAATCGTGGATGAAGGTGTGATTGATCGACTTCGAGTGGGGCGAGAGGAAGCCCTGACAGAAGAGGAAGTCAAAGCTGTTCGATACTTGACTCGGCCGGTGCGTGCAAAGGACGAAGCCAATCCCCATGGACAACGATGGGCAATGTCTCTGTCATGTCCGGATCGTCTTCCCTTGGATGAGGTAGAGGCTATCCTCGCAAGCCGGGGGCTGACAGTACTCACCAAGTCCAAAGGGTATGCGAGCACACATTTTGAGCTCGAGGTTCCCCTTGGCGTTGATCCGGTTGCTGAAGCAAGACATCTGACCGAGGTGGAGGCGAAACATGTCGATCCACGATGGGGAGAGAACATTGTGGGTGTGCCGCATCTCGGCGCTCATCCAACGCCGTTTGCTGTGGATGCGGCTGGGCGAAGCAGGGTCCTCATCGGCAAGAATCAAATCCAGGTAAGTTTTGTGGATCCGCTCACCGCCGCCGAGATCCAAGCGTTCTCAGAGTCGGAGCATCTTATCCTTTTGAATCCGCGAGCGGACTTCTCCAGAATCGGTCCTTCGTGGACAACGCCCAATGGCTTCTTTTTCATTGCAGACACTGTCAGCGTAGGAGAGATGTGCGATCGCTTGTATGACAGGCCAGAGGTAAGAAACGTTGAATGCCAAGCATATCCCCATATTGGAGCCTATATTCCTGAACGAAATGATCCCAATGACCCAAACTATAGCTCGAATCCAGCGCATTCACAATGGCACTTCCTGCAGAACAGGGATGCCGATGGGGGCGATTCGGACGGTGATGATTCTCGAGACTTCGATGTTGATGCGCCTGAGGGGTGGAATCTTCAAGTGGGATCAGCGACCACGATTGTGGCGATCATCGATCAGGGCTTCAAGATGGACCATGAGGACTTGGTAGGCCGGTGGTGGGTTAACCCCAACGAGACCCCGGGGAATGGAATAGACGATGACGGCAATGGTTTTGTGGATGATGTCAATGCAGTGAATCTTGAGGACTCGACCGGGACACCTCTTCTCACTTATCATGGAACAATGGTGGCTGGGGTGGTTGGTGCAGCCACCAACAATGGTGATTATGGCGCTGGCGGGAACCCGGGCTGCAGGATGATGGCAATAGGATTCAGCAGTATAGACCCGCCCGACTATGTGCTGTTCAACGAACGGCTCGCTGTGGGGATAGGCTATGCCCGTGCCATGGGGGCAGACATCATCAATATGAGCATCGGGCTATATGTCTACTCGCGTGGCGTGGAGGACAGCCTTGCTGCAGCTTGGGCGTCAGGCGTTGTTTCTTTTGCAGTCGCAGGGAATGATCATGAGGATCCGTCCGACGATCGTCTGTTTCCCGCGGATTATGCCTCCGTTGTGAAAGTAGCCGGTACGGACGATGAGAACAGAAGATACTTCACCGGCACACCACCAGGCACTCATGGAAGCGGCTGGGGAACCGGGGAATGGGGGCCGCAACTCTGTGCTCCGGCGGAGGATATGTTCTTGCTCTGCGATGGGAGGCCGATAGGGCCTTGCAACGATTCCCTATGGATTGACGGGGTCAGTGGTACATCATTTGCGACCCCCATAGCGGCAGCTTTGGCAGCGCTGGTCAAGGACCAACATGATATCACAGCCAATAATTCGACCACATCGGAGAAGATTGTGCGAATCCTCAGAGGAGCGGTGGATGATGTGCATGGGGATGTGACCGACGAGCTGAACTCATCCAGTGAACCATTGCGTGGTCCGGATCATCTCGGAGCAGGGCGGGTCAACTTCTTTGAGGCATTGGCGCCTCCAAGGATCAAAATCGTATTATTGATCCAGAGCGCAATTACGAAGTTGAACGAAGGCGATCTGAATGGAAACAGCGTGTTCAACTGGATGGATGAAGACATGGATGGAGATAGCTTCAGGAACTCAGACGACGACAACGATGATGGGGATGAGTTCATGGATGGGGACGATGTTGACGATGATGAGGATGGAGCCTGGGACGAAGCGGATACGAACTATGTGCTGAGATCAGAAATCCAGCCTGGGGAACTCGAGATCTATGTGCTGTTCAATGAATCTATGTTGCTGGATGGACACGGTGGCGTTGATCCAACCGTGAAGTTGATCCTGACAGATGGAAGCGAGCTTCAGTTCCAACCTGCAGCGACCGGCAATGATGATTGGGATACGCTCTACGTGGCGAACGACTGGTGGCATGGGAAGATAGAAAGTGTCACAGAAGACGACATCTCCAAGATGTATGGGGACATGCGGTTGACGATCTCGGGGACCGTGGATCTTGCAGGGGATACGTTGGACTGGGACCTGGAGACGCCGGGTGCACAGCCCTATGAGTATCCTCTCGTCATGCCGGGGTTCCGCAAGTCGGCAAGCAATCCGAAGTCGGGGGTGAGAAAGAATACGACTGACGATAGAGAATCCACGTGGCCCATGGGGTGGGGTACGATTGATGTCATGGGAAGAGGCTTCAACACGGATGTTTCCGACCCTTTGTCCGTGCAGTCCATGACCATTGATATCGAATGGTTATACAACAACACGACCATGGTTTCAGGGGATGCGATGACGAAGACGGGGAGGAACTTCGCGTATGAATGGGATCAGGTTGGAGACAGCTTCATAGATGGGAAGTACGACGTCACGCTGAAGGCGTATGATGGCTCGAGCGGCCCGATACTGTCTGATTTGAAACGGGGTATTGTGCTGGATTACTCTGTGCAGATGATGAAAGAGCTGAAAGGTATTCTTGGGACGTCGGGTGGAAGGGAACGGATAGAATTCTACCACGGAGAATGGGTGAACGGCGAGCTTGAGGTGGAAATGGAGGAGGTAATGCCACTTCCTGGAGATACGCTTTTTCTTGAAGTCTGGCTGAATGAGCCATGTATGGAGGAATCACTGATCCTCCAGATGCGAGGAGAATATCCGGTGTTAGAGTTGACACTGGCGAAGGTGGATTACGACAGCACGGAGTTTCACTGGACCGGCAAGCTCCCTTTCACCACATGGGACAGCATGCGCAACCGGATGGGAGGCGAGATGGCGATAGCCGGGTACGGGAGGGATCGCCAGGGAAACCTTCTGGACGCGGATCCAAGCACAGAGGCGTATAGAGACAGCACAGGCCAGTGGCACGACTATGAATCGGAAAGCCCCGGCGGAGGTCGAGGCCAAGCGCGGGACGATTATCACTGGGATATGACCCAAGCATGCTACATTGCCCCATTCCAGGACGTTTGTATCGCAATCGATGCGAGCTCGTCCATGAACCTGGCGGGATGGGAGCTTTCGCAGGTCTATTCGCCGCAACGTCTGATAGACTACATGATGGCTGATGAAGATGAAGGAGCGCACTGGCGAGTGGCGGCGTGGCGGTTCTACAGCATGACGATAGAGCAGATCGCAGACTACGGCTTCAGCCTGGAGGATGCACGAGGGTATTTGGGGACCGCGGCGCCGCAGATCGTGGGTGTGCACGAGCCGGGGCAATACAACCCGGTAAACCCCTTTGCCGGCTATATGCCGAACACGGATGTGGAGAATCCGTTGCTTGAAGCGGCCTTGTACGCTATGGCCGAGTATGACGAGCCCAAGGTGATCTGCATATGGAGCGACTTCTATCACAACCTTGGCAGCAGTCTCGAACAGGTTGCAGCAACGTATCATGAGGTAGCGGAGTGGGACCCGATTTTCCTGATGGCCAATGGGGGAGCACTGTACGGAAGCAACTGCAGCGAAGAATTGCGAGAAGCAGCACGGATATCGGGAGGCGGGTACTTCGAAGCATACGGGGCAGCGGAAGTTGAGTCATTGTACAAGGTGATCCCGCTGGTGATAGAGAGCCGTGCGTTCCTGGCACAGGTGGACGGGGCAGGATCTGATACGATCTATGTGCGCGCAGACTCAACGATGAGCCGGCTCGATGTAATGGTGTCGCTGTCCGCATGGTCGGGGAGGGCAATCAGGAAGGAGCGCGAGGAGGGAAAAGAGCGATCCAGGGGCATATATCAGTTGAAGGACCCGGGCGGGAGTCTGGTGGGCCCGAGCTACACCAACTCAGGGTTGTACCAGTGGCAGGTGGAGAGTCCTCAAGTCGGGCAGTGGCAATTAGAGGTATCCGAGGATCCGAGCATAGAGTACAGCATGATAGCCAGGGGATCGAGCCCCATAGAGCTGCGGTTGCTGAGCACAGGGAGCATAGCAGAAGGAGTAACGGATACAATAGAGGTGAAGTTGGAATGGGAGAGGTTGGAGAACGAGGCGTTTGAGCTGGTAGACCAGAGCGGTGATGTAGTGGCAAGCCTCACGTTGAACGAAGAGCGCACACGGGTCTATTCGGGTACGTATGCGTTCAGTGAGGCGGGGCACTATCGCGTACGGATCCGAGGAGATCTGGGGACGCAAGTAGTCGAGCGAGAGACGGAGCTCTGTTTGAATGTACGGGCGGCGCCCACCATCGAGTTGATCTCACCGGCCGCAGGCGAGACGCACAGCGCAGGGACATCGTACACCATCGAGTGGATAGATTCATGTCCTGAGCGGAACGCAACGGTTACCATAGGCTACGATGACGATGACGTCTACAGCGGCGCCGAGGAGATTATAGCCACGGTAGAGGAAGCCGGCGCTGACACGGGTCAGGCTGTATGGGACGTGTTTTCAGCCCCTGAGGGCACGTGGTTTGTCTGGGCATGCATAGACGACAGCCTGAACAACCCG
>JAUXFG010000275.1 GCA_030620115.1 Candidatus Fermentibacterota bacterium | reverse complement strand
GGAAGCCGCGATGCAAACCCCGGATCGTGCTGCACTGCATGGGTGGATAAGGGGGCGAGCAGAAGAAAAAGGATGAGGGTGAATGTAGTGGTGCGCATCTGAACCTCCTGAGGTACACGCCGCATGATCGCTGCTCCCACTCGACCTGAGCGGGCAAAAACTCACTGGCGTCAAGATATACCCATCCTCTTGAAATATCATTCATTTCATGCGACGGCCGTACCCCTAACTTCTCACCAACTCTCGGCAGCAGCAGCCGATATGGCACTGCCTGCGTCGTTACGCTTCGAAAGCCGGTGATAAGTCCGGGCTAGCGGGGAAAAAGCTGACGCACGAGTCGCTCCACTCGATCATCTCTCTGTACTTCAGGCGGCTCATAGAGAAGCTCATCAGAGCGCCATAGACCGCCCAATGGCCGCAGCAGCCGGTCGATCAATGGCATGGCCAGACTCAGCATTTCAGCAGGATCCGAGACAGCCAAGAAGCGTGCCAGATGCGGCAGCGCGGCATCGGCCGCAATTCCTTTCTCCTGAAGAAGGCGGTGAATGAGGGAATCTATGATGAGTCGCCCCAAGCCTTGTGAATCGCGAGCCCGCAAGAGATCCCGCTCAGCCTCGAAGGCCATTCTCCTTGCACATGATAATGGTCTCCTTGGAGGTGGTTCATGCCTCACGCAGCGGCTTGATTCACATAGAAGCGGTATCCAGCAAGATGGATCCTCGCCGTTCTTTGTTGACGCCACCCTGGGTTCGAAAAGCAGGAGCATCCCCCCTTTTTCCGGCTGCGCCCAGATCCTGCAGCATGGAAGCCCTGGAGTGTGGAGAAGAAGAGCAAGGGCGGGAAACGAGGAGTCGATTCCAGTCCTGAAGCGCCAGATCCCCTTAATAGAGGTGGCTTCCTCAGACCTTGCGAGAATGCCGGAAAGATCAAGGCTTGGTGGCCGGCGCCCCGGAGGGATGATCCGTGGTGTCTCCGGTGACGAAATCACCTGATAGAGGACGATGCCTAAGGCGACCACCACGTTCAGGGAGCTTTTCCCTCCGTGCATGGGGATCCGCACCTTTGCGTCCAGCCTCCGGTCAAGAGCCGGGCTGATGCCGTGTGCCTCATTTCCCACCACCAGACACAGTGGCCAGGGATAGGAGAAGCTACGATAATCGTGGCTCTGGGGATCCGGCTCCAAACCCACCAAATGGAAACCATGCTCCTTGAGCCATGATGCCGCATGCCGCGCATCCGGCCAGCCCTTCCACTCAATGAATCTCTCCGAGCCCATAGAGGATTTGCACACGCCAGGATGTGGCGGGCGGGCGGTGTACCCACAGAGATGAAGCATCTCCACGCCGGCGGCATCCGCGGTACGAAGGACACCCCCCACATTGAATACTGATCTCAGGTTGTCTGCGAGCACATGGAGCGGTAACCTTGGCAGGTTCTTCGACCAACTATCTGGCAGATCACGCGTGGGGATATTCGATGAAAAACGGTGATCATTCATGGCTCAAGAACGTGGCTGTGGTGCTGGTTGAACCGCAGCACCCGGGGAATATCGCCTCAGTGGCCCGTGCCATGGTCGTCAATGGGCTCCAGGATCTTCGCATCATCCGATCCGATGAGGGAGGCGATCCCGAAAACGAGCCCTGGTGGCTCGCATGGGGCGCCGAGGGACTATTGAGATCCGCGACAACGTGGAAGGATCTCGAATCATGTCTCTCGGACCACGTGTTTGTGGTGGCATGTGCCCGCAGGAAACGGCGACATAGCGGGATCATTCTTTCCCCCCGCGAGGCTGCTCAGAGATTGGCCGGCGAAGCATCCTCGGGCGTCGTATCCCTGGTTTTCGGATCTGAGAGAACAGGGCTTCATGCCCACCACCTCGAACTCTGTCATCTGCGGTCCGTCATCCCTCAAATGGTCGACTACCCCTCATACAATCTTTCTCACGCAGTCTCGATCTACGCATATGAGTTGACACTGATCAGAGGGCCTGTTAAGCATCCAACCGTTTCGGAGGCTCCGACAGTCGCCTCACTACAGGCTTTGCGGAGACATCTGGACAGCGTGCTTTCGCTCCTGGGGCCTTGCCCAGATCGGCTTGGTCGGGATATCTATAGACTCTGGCTCCGGGCGCAGCCCAACGAGCGGGAACTCAAGCTTCTGCACAAGTTGCTTCAACTCACCAGGAAACGCGTGAGCGGTATGCCCGGAGAATACGCCATGGAGGAGAAAGACACAAATCGAACCGTCGAGACCCGAATCGAGGTAGAATGAGTATGCCGGAGAATAAATTTCGTAAATCGTGGCAGGACCACTTCGAGGTCGGCCAGAGGATTCTTCAACTTGAAGATGCTCTGCACAAAGGCGTTGCACTGATAACCGACGCGCTTCGTGAAGGCCACAAGATACTCCTCTGCGGGAATGGGGGGAGCGCGGCAGATGCTCAGCACGCCGCCGAAGAGTTTGTCGTTAAGATGGAGCGCGAACGAGGCCCTCTCCCCGCCATTGCGTTGGGCGCCCACGCACCGCTGCTCACCGCAGCCGCCAATGATTATGCGTTTGATACGGTTTTCGAACGCTCCGTACGGGCATTGGGCACGCCTGGCGATATCCTGATCGGGATCTCCACCAGTGGAAGATCGGAGAATGTCAGAAGAGCATTGGTAGCTGCTTCGGATCAGAAACTCCGTACCATCGCCCTCTTGGGAAGAGACGGTGGTTTCACCAAGGGGCTCGCGGATGTGGAACTCACCGTACAGGGGGCCTCCACCGCCAGGATCCAAGAATGGCATATGTTCTTTCTTCATACCATGATCGAGTTGGTGGAGGATGAACTCGAGCTTTTTGGCTGAGGAGGGCGATCCCCGGACGGGGTTATGGGAAGATACGCAGAGTCTCCATTGGACGCACCTTCGTTTCTTGCGTAGATGGTCGTGGAAGGTTCAGCTGCAGGAGAAGTTCGCGATAAGGCTTCCGACGGAGCTGTCCGGCTGACTTCTGGCCTCTGATCCGCCAGCCGGCGGACTACGCCTCCCGTCTACGCCAAGGCTCCGCCGTGGCAAGCCGGGTTCGCTCCCTCGGAGAGACCAATCCTGCGGCAAATCTGGGGATATTTCAGGACAGGCCCTTCGACTGAGCTCAGGACAGGCCGGGAAGTGCTTACGCTTTCGGAACCCTCCTTGCAATGACTGAGGTCCCGGGGGTCATCGCGAGCGACAGCGCGGCGATCTCAATGGGCGGATGAGATTGCTTCGTC
>JAUXFG010000150.1 GCA_030620115.1 Candidatus Fermentibacterota bacterium | reverse complement strand
GGTGGGTTCATCCTGAACCAGGCCAGTTCCTGCATACGGTTCGGGAAGTGATAGAGGCCCTGCCGATACGTGGCGCTCACGGCATAGACTCCAGGAGGCGGTCTTTTTCTCCCCATGGGCCGGCACGAGAATTCGTACTTGATCCCATAGTGCTCCGGCACATCGGTCCCGAAGTAGAGGAGGGAAAGCTGCTCCATGCCATGCTTCTGCTGGAACTCTGCCAGCGCGGGGAGGTCCTGACCCCAATCCAAATTGCAATCAACAAGGTAATGATATCCCCGATCCGGCCCGCCGGTCCCAGCGTTGAAGTAGGCAAGGTAGTGGGGATGAATCGTCACGCCTTCCACAATGATGGCCATTGCCAGGAGCAATGAGGAAACTCTAAGGGCTTTTCCCTGGCGCCACCATGTGGAAAGGAGCAGACCCGCGCCGAGTGCCAAAAACGGATAGATGGGGAGGATATGGCGCAATCCGACTTGGATCCCCAGCGCCAGTGTCACCGCGAGGTAGAACACAGGGATCGCGGCAACCCAGCACATCGATGGAGTGATGCGGCGCCGTTGCCTCAGCGCCCAACCCAGCCCCAAGGAGAGAGAAAACAGGATAGCAAGCGGGGTCTTGATGCTCATCACTATGGGGAAGTAGCTTAACCATCCTCCGAACTTGTGGTGGCCCAGGAGAAAGCTCTTCATTACCGCACCACCCGCAATAGCTGCCCCATATCTGTACAGAACGAGTGGCATGCAAAGGTTGCGGCCCAACCACGTATCCAATAGAAAAGAAAAACGTTCCACTTCATGAGCCCGTTCACTGGTGAAGCTCACATGGGCTAAGACAGGCACGACCAAGACTGCGTATACGAGGATCAGTACGAAAAGGGCGACGAACCCCGCGAACACGGAGAGCCAGAATGTTCGAACACGTGAGCCCACAGGCGCAACAACCAACGTAAGACCCAGTATCGGCACCAAGAGGCCCGCTGAGTACTTGGTTGCCAGCGCCAATCCGAACACAATCCCCGCGAGAATTCCGCGCGCTATGCTGGGCCTCTCACCGAGACGAAGCCAAGCAAGAGTCGTTGCCAGGAAAAGAACTGTCACAGGCAAGTCGGGCGTCATGAGCCGGGAATGAGCCAGAATGTTCGGGCTTGCTGCGTATGCCAGAGCAGCCCATGGTCCTGCTCCAGGTCTACCCAACTGCCGTGCCAGCAAGAAGAGCAACGGGATTCCTAGGAGCGAGAAACCGAGGATTGGGAGCCTGCATTTGCGCAGCAGTGCGAGCGAATCCAGGTCAAAACGAAACGGGAATCCAGAAAGGCGTTGGTGGAACTTCTCTTCTGCTCTGCAGCGTGCGGGAGGAGAGTCGCTATGGATCTGTGTTGACCATGATGTCGGATGGGACGGCAGTGCGGCCAGGGCTCTTGCCAGAGGAGGGTTGATGAGATCGGCCAGATCAAGATGGAAGCGTGTGTCAGAAGGTCTCAGGAAGGTAATGCCGTTCTCCAGATGCCCCCACTCGTCATAGGTCGATGACTTCACGGATAAACTGGTCCATCCCCGCGAGAATAGGAAAGCAGCCAGCGCGAGGCCAATGAGAATCTCTGTCTTTCGACTCATGAAGAACCTCTACCTGAGTTGACTCATTGCGCCATGAACCCGACTTCCTCCATAGATGCAACAGGCTCACAAAGGATAGGAGCATCTCTTATGATCGAGACAAGCGGATAATATATGTTGGAATGGGGAGGAATCTACAATCTGTCAATCTGGAATCTGAGAATCTTGAGAGAGGGGGGAATGGGTCTCACGCATCCGTCTACGCCGAGGCTTCGCCGTGACAAGAAGGCGGAACCACAGATTACACAGATTGGGAAAGGAGATGGGGATGGGATTGTGGGGTGAGGCGCAAAGGGCGGAAGGTGATGAGGTATTGAGCAGGAGGAGAGGAAAATGGGGGCAAGGAGAGATTCTTCGCTTCTTGCAGTCGCTCAGAATGACAGGGGTGGAGCGCAGGCGGATGTGGCACTGCGTGTCATTCTGAGGGAGCGGGGCGACCGAAGAATCTGGGGGAGGAGGGGGAATGTGGAATTTGTGCTGAGCAAGTCGTTTCCCTCCGCCCTTATCTGTACCAATGGCATACACGTGCCACACCTACATGAGCATTCAACTTCGTACGAGGGCTTCGACCGAAGTAGTTGTTCACCGACATGATCCATCGGTCGGCGGATGGCGGCCGGAGGCCGCGTCTGGCTCCTTCACCAGGATATGATAGAGAACCGGCACCACCAGCAGGGTCAGGGCTGTGGACATGGAAAGCCCGCCCATGATCACCAATCCCAGAGGAGCCCAAAGGCTGCTTCCCAGTAGGGTGAGAGGGAGGAGTCCGCCGATGGTGGTGAGGGTGGTGGCAATGATCGGTCTGAAGCGGACTGACCCGGCGGTGAGCAAGGCTTCGGTCTTGTCCATTCCTTGGGCGATCAGCCGGTTTGTGTAGTCCACAAGGATGATGGCGTTGTTGATCACAATGCCGATGAGACTCGCGAAGCCGATAAACGCCGACACACTGAAGCTGAACCCGGTCACCAGGAGCGCCAGGACGGAACCAACCACCGCCAGGGGGATCGTTGCATAGATGATGAAGGGCTGGAGGAACGACCGGAACTGGAGCACAAGGATTCCATAGATGCCGATGACCGCGATGAGCGTCGCACGCGCGAGGCTGTTGAACGATTCCCCCCGCTGTTCCTCGATTCCACCAAGAAGAAAGCGGTAGCCGGTTGGAAGATTGATTTCCTTGAGTTTTGCTTGGATCTCGCGATTCACCGGCTCGACTTCACGGCCCATGATATCAGCGGTAATGGTCACCGCGCGGTCCAGATCATAGTGTTGGACAACGTTGTAGCCTGGCGTGAAGGCAACGTGTGCAACTTGGGCAAGCGGGATCTCTCCGTGCCGACTCGGCAAAGAGATCAGATCGAAGTCAGCGAAACGTTCGTCTTCTGTCTCGGGCAATCGAAGGACGATGTCATATAGGTCGCCGGCGTCATCCTGATAGGAGCCCACCGGGACGCCACTGACCGCGAGACGGACGATTCGATCGATATCAATCAGGGAGACACCGAGCAGGGCCGCCTTGTCGCGATCTATATTCAGCTTGAGATCAATGGCATCCAGCTCCAAAGGATTCTGTACATTGATGCAACCCGGCGTGTTTTCGACTATGGTCTTTACTTGGGCCCCAAGCTTCTTCAGCACACGCTGATTATCACCAATGACCCGCACCTCGATGGGCGCCCCGCCCCCCGGTCCTTGCCGGAACTGTTTGACTTCCACCCGTGCGCCGGGAACCGCGGCGAATTGGTGGCGGAGCTCTTGTGCAAGCTCATTCATCTCTTGCAGCGAGAGACCCGGATCCAACTGCAATAGAATCTGACCAAAGTGGTTCTTCTCCGGCGCCGCTCCCATATTGTAGTACACCGGAGGATTGCCTTTCCCGACATTGCTCACCATGTCGACTATCTCAGGCTTCTCCTTGAGGCTTCGGGCGAGGCCAAGAACCACTGACTCCGTTCTCTCCAAAGATGCTCCCCGTGGAAGATGTACATTCACGAGCAGTTGCGGCTTCTCGGCCATGGGGAAGTAGCTGATTCCGACCAGGGGGAAGAGCAGGAGGGCGCAGGTGAACACACCACATGCCAGGAGAAGCACGGTCTTCCGATGTCTCAATGCCTTGGCAAGCAAAGGCCGATATCTTTGGGTAACGATTCGGTCGAACAGGCGTTTGGCCCGGCGTACCTTCGCCTCACGGATTGGTGTCAACGCATGGTAGGAGATCATGGGGGAGAGCGTCACGGCGACAACGAGCGAACAGATCAGGGTGATGGCAATCCCTACCGACAGTGAACGCATATAGTCGCCGGTCATATCCTTCATCAACATCAGGGGGACAAAGGCGAGCACCGTAGTTGCCGTGGCTGATACTACCGGCCAGCCGACTTCCGCCGCACCCAGTTGGGCAGCTTTCAGCCGGGGGTGGCCGTCGTTCAAGAATCGTTGGATATTTTCAGTTATGACAATGGCATTGTCCACCAAGAGACCGAGAGAAATGATCAGTGCCGTGATGGTCATCTGCTGCAGCCCGAAACCGCTCAGATCGATGAAGCCTATGGACATGATGAGAGAGGTGGGGATCGCGAGCATGATCACTATGGAGGGCCGAGCGCCGATCAGGAGCAGGACTACGATTCCTACGAGCAAAATCCCCTGCATCAGGTTGCCGAAGAAGGCGTTGACCTGTTGGCGGACAGACTGTGCTTGTTCGAAAACCACTTTGACGGACAGGTCGGGGGGGAGGCGGCTCTCGAGATCCTCCAATCTTTGCTTCATCTGATCATTGATCTTGAGAAGGTTCTCGCCTTTTTGCTGTTCGAGCGTGACGAGCAGCGCAGGACCACCGCCGTGGAAGATCTTGAATCGCGGTCTGGAATAGCGGTAGCCGATATCAGCCACATCTCGGAGATAGACCACCCCGCCGTCGTTGGCACCGATGACGGTTCCCCCCAACTGCTTCAGGCTCTGATATTTGCCACTGGTCCTCAAGTTGAATCGTCTCTCTCCGATTCTGACTTCGCCTCCAGGGATATTGGAGCTATTCGTCTGGAGTACCTGGAATACCGCCGTTATTGGTACCCCATACTGCGAAAGCCGCTCAGGATGCAAGGTCACGGCCACTTCCTCGCCGGGATAGCCGACTACTTCAACGTTGGTGACCCCATGCACCTTCTGTAGCTCATCTTTGATCACATCGGCGTAGTTCCATAGTTCGCGCAGCTCGTAGCCTGTTCCTCCCACGGCGATCTGCAGGACTTTGACGTAGAGGATGCTGAAAGTATATGCTTCCCAGTCCACCACGCCGGGCGGGAAATCCGCTGATGCCGCCATGACTTCGCGCTTCAGTTGTGCTTCGAGCTCATCCATGTCGGCATCCGCCTCAAACTTGATTGATGAGAGCAGCAGCCCGTCTTCAATGGTCGTGTCGATGTGCTTCACCGCCTCGATACCGTTGAATCGATCTTCCAGGATATCGGCCACACCGGTCTCCATATCGATGGCGCTCGTTCCCGGGGCGACGACAATCACGTTGGCAAAAGGCGGCTCAACATACGGGTCTTCGGAGCGGGGCATCGTCAGGAAACTTGTGAGTCCCATCAACAACAGTAGGCCAAAGGCCATGATGGTGAATTGATAGTTCTTTATCGCGTATGCTGGTAACCTCATCGTCTCAGCCTCTGCTTCTTGGTTGATTGTGCGAACACCACATGCGGTGAAGAGAATTCATTGTTTCCCCTGACCTGAAACGCCGTCCCGAACTTCCCTTTCCTCCTCCCAAAAACCTCATCGGGAGCCTCGTCGATTTCCCCGAAACTCTGTCCCAAGCTTCGTCGAATCCGAGCTAAGTTTCTTCCATGAATGGTTCCGCCAGTTGTGGCTACTCATCCGACGAGGTGCTTGGCCCGCACTTCTCTCCGGCTTTCGTCGCGAGACGGGAGAAATGGTTGTGGCTGCAAGGCTTGCGACCGAGGCTCCCGCAGGCGTATCCTCTGCGATACGGTGAGGAAGCCGAAGGAGCGTAACGCAGCAGACAGAGCCATATCGGCTGTCGCAGCAGGAAGCTGGTGAGAAGTGCGGGCAAGTACTCGATCACCACTGACGAGGAATTGTGCGCCTTCCTCCACTATCTCATCACCAGCACGAAGGCCACCAACAATGGATATCTCGGCGCCCATCACCTCCCCAATCAAGACCTCGCGCTTGTGCACAGTGCTATCAGATGGTTGGTAGATGAACACATATCCACGATCCTCGTCTGCTTCAATCAATGACTCAGGCGGAATCAGGAAGGACTCATGAACCTCTTTGACGTATATCGTCACAGTGGCCACCATGCCGGCCCGCAGCACACCGGTAGTACCCTTCACCGCGATTTCTACTGGGAACGTTCCTGTCATACGATCCGCTGCTGATCCCACGCGCGAGACTGTCCCGGCAAAGGACCGGCGCGGCAATGCGGAGAGCCGTATGTGTGCGCTGTCTCCGGTGGCGATCTTTCCCACGTGTCGGCCGGCAACACCAACCTTTGCTTTGAATTCCCCCGAGTCACTGATGAAGGCAAAGACAGGGTCGCCCGCCTGAACCATCTCTCCGGGTTCATGCCGCCTCTGTGTCACGAATCCATTAAAAGGCGCCCGGATATGGGAGTGCTCGAGATTATATTGGGCCACATTGAGCTGCTGCCTTGCATTTTCCAGGACCGTGGTGATATCCTGCAATTGCTCCTTTGTTGCCGCCTTCTCATCGTGAAGCTCCTGCACGCGCTCGAAATCCCTTTTCGCCTTTTCGTATCCCAGCCGGGCTTGTACAGCCCGAGCGTCGATCTCCGCTTGATCCAAAGCGGCCATGTCGAAATCCTTCTCTGCCGAATCACCAACATCACATGCGATCGATGCGATACGCCCGCCGATCTTGAAGCTGAGCGTGGTGTTCTCCCAGGCCTCCAGCTTTCCCGAGATCACAATCTTGGCGTGCTGTCTTGATGCCGTCACCACGTGCGTAGTTATGGCCTGCAGTGCTTCTTCGCCGTCATTGCCCGTGCCGTTGCAACCGGCCATCAAGCACATAAGGCTGACCAGCGATATCTCGGCCATCACAAGAGCGATGACCGACGTGTGCGCGTGCTTCATTCCTGACATGGCATCTCCTTTACCATATCCCTATGGCGTTCTTCATCTTCTCGATGACGATAACGTAATCGTAGAGAGTAATGGTGTGTGCGGAACGTGCGGCATCGAGCTGAGTCAGCGAGTCCTTGATCTCCAATGCCAGCGCCATTCCCGCATGAAAGCGCTTTTGTGTGATTCGGTAACCCTCCTCTGCGCTCCGCAGTCGTTCTTCTGCCGATTCCAGCAATAGCCGAGCGGTTCGTAATGTGAGGTAGGCCTCCTCTACCTGTAATCCGATTCGTCTTCTCGCGATTTCGTGCTCGATCCTGAATTCCGCCACCTGCGCGGCTGCTCCCTGGATCTTCGCTTCCCTTCCCAACCCGTCGAAGAGATCCCATCCCAAGACCAAGGAAGCCATGTAGTAGTCATCATCACGTGTGAAGCGATACTCCTCGCCTTGCCATCCATAGTCCGCCACTAAGGAGATACGAGGGAGATAGCTCCCTGTTGCCGCTCGCTTCATGCGTTGTGCTGCCCGCAAGGAATATTGAAGGCCGAGAAGCTCGCGCCGATTCTCATAGGCCATATCCTCAAGATGCTTCAAGTCTTCCCGATCAGTGGCTATGGACGATTCCCCGAAAATGTCCAGGGCGCGGGCGTCTTCAACGGTCAGCGGAACTGACAGCACCGGTTCGTCGGATGCGCGGCGGAGGAGATCATTAAAATACCTGCTCGCCAAAGCTTGCTGCTGTGCCGTTTCTGCGAGTTCCCCGCGTGCCTCGGCCACCATGACGCGTGCTCGTAGGACATCGTTCTGAATGAGCTTGTCCTGTTCGTATAGCGCCTCTGTGACTCGCAGATTTTCCTGGGTGAGGGCGAGGATTTCCTGTTTGATGGCTTCCAATTGTTCAGCCTTCAGGTAGGTGAGATAGGCTTCACTGACGCGTCTGTGCAGATCGAGTCGCGCCGCCTCAAGCTGATACTCCGCAGCACTCTTGAGTGCTGAACGCGCGGCGTATGCATTCACCAGAGCACCACCGGTGAAGAGCGGTTGCGTTACCCTAAAACGTGTTTCCTGCTCGCGGGAGCGCAGAAAACCGAACTCTATGGGGGGGATGGTGGTGTCGGGGGGGAGGAGCGGCCCCATGATCTCGTTGACATCAATGATGATCTCACGGCCCCCTTCGGCTCGGGAATATCTGGTCTGCACATCGATGTGCGGTAGGAACTTGGCGCGGGCGCTCTTCCGTTCAGCGTCGGCAGCGGAGACCCGTGTCTGAAGCCGTGCGAGCTCGAGGTTACCCTTGAGAGCAAGATCGAAATATGTGTCCAACTGGTGGACCAACGGTGAGTTCCTGGCCATGTCTGCTACAGTGAATGATGAATCAGTTGGACTTGGCATCTCAGGTGGGCGCCCTCCTGCGGAGGCGGAAAAGACGATGATGGCGCACAGGATGTGCGTGATGTATTGGTTCCCTCTCATTGGCCCTGGTCTCCCGTCGGGTTGCAGACAGAGCAGTTGCCCTTGGCCATCTCCTCTTCTATATGATCGCGCACACGTACTTGAAACATCCGCGTGAAGAGATACTCACGGCATCTTCTGGCAGCACTGATCATCATTTCGGTGGTATGAAGGAATAGCACCGGGTCTGTCTTGTGATATTCTGCGGTAATCTCGTCATGTAATTGAAGATCATTATCGATAAATTCTTGAGTCAGCCTAGGATAGTATTCGATACGTTCCAAAGACACGCCGAGATCCAACAACTTCTTGAGCTCAATACTCTGGCGGATGTCATCTTCATCATATGGTCGAGGCGTTTCTCCAGAGGGGATGATGTGCTCCAGTCGTTCCGCATGCTTCAACTCATCCTCGGTCAGCCCCGAACGCTTCAGCATTTGCTTGCGGGTGTAGGTTTTTTCATCAGGAGGACGGTACTCGAAGATCAGCCTGTGGGAGTCGATGAGCATCTGTGCCTGCGCATGAGAAGCGTCCATCTTGTCGATAATCTGTTTGATGTGCTCCAACGGTATGAACTTCCTCCGTTGGAGTTCCCTGATGAGGCTCAACCGCTTCACACACGACTCATCGTACCATGCCATGTTTCGGCTTGTCTTCGTTGGCTCAGGCAAGAGCCCCATCTTCACGTAGTAGAGAATCGTGGACTTGGTCACCCCTGTCCTCTTCGACAGTTCACTGATTTTGAGACCCTTTTCCATAGCATCCTCTCCTCTGCGAAAAGTAGAAAGTGGCACTTCGTACTTATGTCAAAAAAAAGACAACCATACGTATGAGAATATCTCTGGCTTCCAATTGACTCAATATGCAACAGATGTGTGGAGCTATTGGCGAGATTGTTTATCATAATGTTATTACCACTCCAATTATCAAGAGCAGATGTTCAAAATAGAGGCTTCATTATAGCGATCATATCTTCCACATTCAAAGACGATTAATGAAACCGAAATCGAACTATCGCGCACATTATAATAGCTTCTATCGATTTGTCAAGGGAAGGGGGGAATTTCGGATTGCTTGATTGCTTGATTGCTGGAATGGGGGATGGGGGATGGGGAAGAAGAGAGCGTTCAGCGTTGCGATGCTGCGGCAAGGAGAGATTCTTCGCTTCTTGCAGTCGCTCAGAATGACAGGGATTGCATGCAAACAGTCGTGGCATTGCGTGTCATTCTGAGGGAGCGGGGCGACCGAAGAATCTGCGGGGAGGAGGAGTTCGGGATAAAGTTCGAGACGAAGTTTGGGGATGTCTCAGGACAGGCCGGGAAGTGCTTTACACTTTCGGAACCCTCCT
>JAUXFG010000135.1 GCA_030620115.1 Candidatus Fermentibacterota bacterium | reverse complement strand
GGCAGGCTCTGGCCGACCCTAATAATCGGATACTCCGGGGCGATCGGAATCGCCAGCTTGAGTGATTGCATTATTCCCTATATTGGGGAAATCCTTTTGGATATGCCGAATCGGGGCATTCATCTCGGGTTCATCGAAAAATGGTGGCTCGTGAATCCGTTGGCATTCGCCGGGATTGCATTTGCCTGCTGGCGGCCCGCAACCAAATTCCCCCATGCCGGACACGTGTTGTTAAGCACGTGGGCATCTTTGTTTCACATACTCATGGCCTTGGAAGCGGGCTTTGGGGTTTTCACGGTGGTGGTGACCGGCTTTTTCTTGTTCGTTGCGGTCTGGATTCCCTGTTGTACGAGCGATATCGCATTCCCCTTACTTTTTGCGACAAGGAGCGAACAATGAAAAAAGAGAGTCTTGAACAACGGGTAAGAGCAATAAAAGGCTCTCTTCCGCCGCACGTTCTCCTTGTGGCAGCCGCCAAGACACGCAGTGCGGCTGAAGTGCAAACGGCCGTAGCATCCGGCATCGTTGCGGTCGGCTACAACTATATTCAAGAAGCTGAAGCGATGCGGCAAACATTGAAGGAATGGGAAATGCAGGAGACGTCTCGCCGGCTGCAATGGCATCTCATCGGACACCTGCAACGGAATAAAGCAAAAAGAGCGGTTGAATTGTTTGACATGATCGAGACCATCGATTCTCTGCGGATTGCCGAGGCCGTGGACCGCCGCTGTGCGGATATTGGCAAAGTCATGCCGGTACTCATCGAAATCAATAGTGGTCGGGAGTCCAACAAGACCGGAGCGCCGCCAGATGAATTGATTTCCCTTGTGAGGCAAATTGCGGAATTGAAGCATATTGAAATCCAGGGCCTCATGACGATGGGTCCGCGTTTTGGCGATCCGGAAGAGGCCAGGCCTTACTTTCGCCTCACCAAAAAACTGTTCGACCAACTGATAAAGGAGAACGTGCCGCACACGGAAATGAGATTCCTCTCCATGGGAATGAGCAATAGCTATGAACAAGCCATTGAGGAAGGCGCAAATGTCGTACGAATCGGGACAAGATTATTTGGAGCCCGGAATGAAGCATGATTTCAAATGATGCAGGCCGATCTTGTGATCCTATCGCTCGATGCCGCTCGGCAAGATATCTTTGTCGAAGTTAGTCAACCGGTAGGTATTCTGGAAGGAGATGGATTGTTGCAAGGAATCCAACAGGAGAAGCGAACGTGGAAACAATGAGGACATTGGAAAAAATGATCGGCGGACGCTGGCACGGCGTTTCCATTCTTAGTTCAAATGCAAAATATAAGGAGGGATTTCTATCTCCTCATGTGGATCGGTTTTGCGAGGTCATAGAAATGGCCTGCGTTCATAAGATTCTGCTCGATCCCTCCCAATTCACCTGCCCTGGCGCACGTTACGCATTCGGCTGCGGGACCGATCTGAAGGAGAAGATGATCCAAAAGCTGGTGGATCAAAAGGGATATTCATCAGCATACGCGGAGAAGCTGATTGAAGAAACGCCGCATTGTCATATAAAACCAGGAGCTATCGGCATCAACATGAGAAACGAGCCAAGCGTATTGGTCGCGAGACTTCAACCGGAGCAGGTCATGCGCTTGATACAAGTCTATCAGAGAAAATTGGAGAAATCCTTTCAAACCGAGATCTCTAGTGTGATTTCAGCTTGTGGAAATGTGACCGTTAAGGCAGTCCAAATACAGGACATGGTGATTTCCTTTGGGTGTGATGACTCACGAGAATTCGGAAGTCTTTCTCGTCACAGTCTCTTTGCGGGGCTTCCGTATTCTCTTGCCGAGAAGTTGATCCAATAGAAACCATGGATTGCCGCACTGGGCTAAACCCGGGAACGGTTACGATATGCGCGAGCGGGATCAGTCAGATTGCGGTGATTCGGTCTCCAAGACGAGAGGAAGCTTGAGGTTCTGATCAAAAAGGAAATCGTCACGGATCACCACGGTCCTGGTGGGCAAAATGAACGAAACATCAGGGAAACTTTCGGGAGAGACACGCAGTTGGTAAACACCAACGAGGATGCCATCTATACGAAACAAACCAAAGCGATCGGTGATCACTGTCCGGAGCACATGGCCGGTCTTGTCCAAAAGCTCCACGCGAACGCCTGGCACTGTCGTGCTATTCAAGTCAGCCACCCTCCCCGCCAATCCATACTCAGGCCGAACCAGAAAGCTGACCCCAGTCACCGCGCCAGCAGCGACTTCAGCCACGATTGATCCACGCACGGGCGACAGCTCCAGAGGGAGATTCTCAGTGTCGAGCTCCACGAGATATACGCCGGCCTCAAGATCTCCGACGAAGAAGGCGCCGCCTGCGTGAGTCCGAGCCGCAGGCTGTCCGTTCAAGAATATATACAGGTTCTTGAAGCCGTGCCGTGTAGGCGCCTCATCCTCAATAACCTTGATCTGACCGGCTATTCCCCCACGTTCCGCTCGGATTGCATGTGCCCGAGCCGGGAGCAAGCGGCCCCCTACCACCGCCATGTCCATGGTAAGACCAAACGTGACCACCCGTGAATCCCAACTCCGCCATCCTTCCGCATGAGAAGAGAGATCCTGTTCGACGCCCACTCTCGCCAGAAAACCCAACCCAATCCGGACTTCCGCCGAGCCGAGAGCCTCGTGCTTCTTGCCATCGGTTGACGCCCCAAGGCTCCAGCAGAAGGAATCCACACCTCGACCGGCATAACTGAGCAGGCCTGAGTATCGGGTGGACATTCCCTCTTTGAACTCCGTACCGAGTGACACCCGGTACGAACGCCGCAAGGTCTGCGAAATATCAAGCGCCGTCACATCCTGCTGGTGCACGGTGATACGAATCCTCCGGTGTGGCCGGTAATAGAGATCGAATTGGTAATCGCCCGCATAATCCGGCCGGACACGCACCGAGAGTCTTGAGGTTGGCCAGCACGATATCGCTGGAAGAACATAGGATATCTTCTCGATTCCCCCCAACCTGCGTCGACCGATCAGTGACAGGTTCATGCGGGTACCGGGCACATAGGTGAGTTCGGCGAAATACTGGGAATGCTCCTCGGATTCTGGCGCGGAGAAACCACTGGCATGGGTTGATGCACTTCCAAGAACATGCCAGTGGCCTCGATGCACTTCGAGGTCTGCACCACGGGCCTCTTTCCCTCTGGATCCTGCCGCACCTAGTGACAGGACCGATCCCGTGCCCAGACCGACCACCAAGCCTCCCATGTATTGTGGCATGTCATTGGATTCCTGGATCGCAGCTTCGACGGTCACCCCATCCCAGATCCCGTACCGTGCCTGATAGAATCCAGCCACCTCCCCTGTTCTCTCCTCGTCCATTAAGTCTTGCCCCAGGTTTCCATCATATCCGAAACCGCCAAGCTGGATCAATGCACCCTTCGAGAGGAGGAATTCTGAAACACTCGGTCTCTGCTGGTGAATGGCCACTGGAATCGAGAGGTTGCGACGATCGTACACCAGAACCTCAATCTGCCCAAGCAAACGCCCCGGCAGCTGGACCTCCAGGAACTCATATGCCCCATTGAGGGGGATTGTCTGGACGTCGACTACTTTCCCCTCGATCCGTAACTCCGCCATTCCACCGGGAGGCCCCTGACCCCGAAAGGTAGCAATGGGGCGCACTCGTCGTGGCAGAAGTTCCCGCGACTCCGCAATAGGAGGGAAGAGTTCAAGAGGCTGGTTGGTCCAGGCTGCCTGCAGGCCTGTGAGCTCGAAGCTTCCAAGCAAAGGATGGAGGTGAAGATCCTGTTGTCCAAGCAGGAAAAGACCCCTGCCACGTGTGATCCGCCATGCATACTGTCGAAGATTCCTGCTGCCGGAAAAATCGTCCTGATACCGAACGCGCCATGTACCGCCCGCCAATCGTCCCGCCAGCATTGTTGCGCTGCGGCTACTGTGGGAATCACCCCGCCGGCTCAAGGCGAGATCTTCGCGGATTGTTGAGATACTCATCGCTGGAGGTGTCGCTTCGGGTGTGATCATATCGGTGAGCACAAGGCGCTCACCCTGTGCAGGACGCCACGGCATGTCGAAACGCAGCGCATACTCCTCACGATCGAAGCTGATATAGGTTCCGAGCCTTTGCTCTATGGCGCTCTGCGTCAGAAATGTCTCTCCATGGATGATCCTGAGGTCGGCAGGACCAAGGTCCACGGCTCCCAATGGGGTCGAAAGCCGCGTCAGCTCCCCAACCAGAGTGATGGTGATGCCGGCAATCTCCGAAAATGCCTCCAATGGAATCAGGAAACGATCGCCTTCCCTGAGTACCTCCAAGGCGCCAACCTCTTGCCGGCCAATGATAACCCCCACCAGAAGCGGTTCTATGGCAGTGGAATCAGCATGTGGAATCTCGAAAAGAGGGGCGGTGACTCTATCAGTAACCTGGTTGGACACCTGGGCCGCAAAAGGCGGAGGCGCCCAAAAGCAAAGGAGGAAGAACGCTGCCAGGACTCGCATGTCTATTCCTCCTCATAAGAACGGGCCGCACGTGGGCCATTACTCCGGCTTCTCTTCACGAAGGTCCGATCTGTCCTCCTCCGACACAGCGATGGAGAAAGGGATTCCCGTGTCAATGACCGCGGTACCCAGAGCCGTATTCAGGTCCAGCATATAGGAGCCATCAGGGAGATCCTCTGGAAGGCCCATAGAGATTCTCCTTCGGGTACCTGGCAATATGGGCGTGGTGGGAAGTGAGCCCACCTCGAGCATGCCAGGAGGAACCGCGTCGGGATTCCCTTCATCAGCAATCATCTCGGTCATGGAATAGCCGGGATAGAGATCGCGCGACCACACCGCGTACTGCCCGTCGAAACGAGCATTCGCGGTTCCCTGGCTGCTGATATCGAACCACACCAATCCATCCTCAATGGCTACATGGTGAAGCATGCCGGTTCTCGTCACTTCACCCACATGACCGTAGACAGCAATGCCCAATCGAAAAAGAACCTGAAACGCGGTTTTGTTTTCGTCAGGTGGTCTTTGCTCCTCCAGATAGATAATAGCCCGATGCTCCCCGGGCTGGGGCTCGACTCGAGGTCGGATGGAGAAACGGATGGTCTGGGACCGGCTTGGCTCGATGCTGAACCGTAATGGGTTGATCACCATCCATTGGTCCAATGACTGTTCTGTGGGAGGAAGAATCCTCACCTCGTTCTTCTCGTCGAGATCCCAGTTATGTACCGTGACAGAGACTTCGACTTTTCGGTCTCCATAGTTGAAGACACGCAATGATTCGGTGGTGGGAACCTTTCCTATGGGGAGCTCAAATTTCGGTGGGCTGACTCCGATCTGCGCGTGGATCGCAACCACCATCCCAAGAATCGAAAAGAGTATCCAGGCAGGAATAGACGTTTTCATGCACGTAATCTATAGCTGATGTATGGAAATGAGCAACGTGCCGGAGTAGGTACCGGCGTAGCGAACGGTGGTGAGATCGAGCTCCAGTATGGCTCCCCCCTCGAGCAGATCCACCTGATCTTGCCGTTCCACAGTCACGGGACGGGTTGGGAGAATACGAACAGGGCACTCGAAATCCCCTTTCCCCCTCAGGCTGAGACACCCATCACGGCCCTTTTCCGATAGCACGTCATAGGTGATCTCCAGATCGTCCACATTGGTTCCGCGGGGCATGGTCACACGCCAGAGAGAGGGGACATGACGGGTTACTATGGTATTGATCTGCGGCGCCTCAATGGGGCCTCCGCGATACCTCATTGGCTGCGACTCACTACCTCTCAAGAGCTCAGATGAGGCGATAGGGTGAAGGATCACATGGGGTTGGATAGAGAAGCGTATCATCCCGCCCTTGGAAGATGGGCTCCAGAAGACGGCATTGGGGCCTGCGAGCACCGCAGACCCCAATGTTGCCATCACCCAGAGCCCAAGCACATGGGATGTGAAGCATCCGCGTGCCAAGGGACTCAGGAGTGCTCTGTGCGCACTCCACATTGTTCTGCCTATAGGCTGGAGGCGGTTATGGTGAACTGACCGCCAGTTGCATTGCTATACGTACCCTCAGTCGAAGCACTGCTGATATCCAGCTCGAGCAAAACATCACCCAACTGGTACGAGCCAAGGCCTGTGGGCGGGAAGTCGTCTTGCCGATTACCATCAAAAGTCCCGCCATTTTTGCGAATGTCGGTATCATCCACCACGATCGTTCCGCCATTGCTTCCTGTGAGCGTAGCATTCTCCGGTGCTGATACCACCACTTGGGTATTGTTCCCAGAGGCAGCACCCACCGAGCGAACGGCCCAGATAGTGTTGAGATGCAAGTTCACATCAGCAGGATTTACATCGAGATCGGTACCCGGCCCCGCCAGTGTACCCTCCAGTATCCCACCGCTGGCACTTACGTCGACCGTACCTCCGGTAGTCTCGATGTCATCATCGCCGCCAGTCATCAGATTAAGAAGAGCGGCTGACGGGATCGTGACGGTGATGTCTGAGTAGTAATACAGAATGATGAGAGGGGGAAAGCTGATATCGATATCAACCGTTCCCGAGGCCTGGGCGAGAACCGGGGTCGCGTTCAACCCCAGCAGCGCAATGCCTGCAAGCAGCACGGGCACTAACCGTTTCATTGTTCAAGTCCTCCTTCTAAAATCGGGCATCTGAATCGGGCATTTGGTCTTCTCTTGCACTCGACCTGACATTAATATACAATATAAATACTAAGTGAGAATTATGAGAGCATTAAAGTTGTGTTAAGAATTGCAGGCTTTTGTGTGCGGTAGGCATGTGAGGGAATGCTGTCGTTGATGGCGCGGATGTTTTGCGAGCCACCGTTCACCGCGATTGTATAGAGAAAACCGGCGGGACCGCGAGGTTGAAGTTAGGGAGACGATCAACGATGAGGTACGGTGGAACGAACCTCGGGGTGCGGCCCCGCCGGTTGCACAACCAGAAGCGTTGCGCCTGGATGTTGCAACTCTCTTTCTGATCTGAGAGCTGATTCAATGGGTTGAACCGATTGAGCCCTCCTTTCAGTAGAGTATCGGATACTGCCTTCTCACTCGAGCCAACGACCACGGCTCATTTCTCAACTACGCGCTGGAAAAGCGCCACCGGTCTCGACTCTTGTTTCTCCACTAGGGGGGAGAACCCCATGCACTCGACTACAAATAATATAGTTGATAGATGTTATCTCGCGATTATAGGAATGTTATAGTTGTGTTAAGTTTTCGCTCCCATTAACCCGGATTTCTCACCGGCTTTCGTCGCGAAGCCGTAACCTCTCAATAGGTTCGTGCATCGAACCTTCTCCCTTTTGCAACGGGGGATTGAGGGTGATTTCTCCAATATCGCACGGACTTATTGAGAAGTTGCGCAAAGCCGTCCCGCGACCGACGCGGGATTGGCGAGACGCCCGAACCGCAAGCTTGTTCTTCATCGAACCCTTTGACGCGGCATGGGTATCAGTCTATTTTCCGCGTCCCCGCACTGCATTGAGCGATCCGGGATTCCTGGAAGACGGATCTTTGCACCAGGCCTCATCTGTATATACAAAGGGGTACATGAATGGAACAGACAGCACTGCCCAGGAGCGCGATCCTGGATAATCTTGATCGAGTGATGAAAGAGGGCGCCCAATATGCTGATGCACGGCTGTATGCTGATGACAGCTCGGAGACACTCATCATCTATGACGGGAACCTCGAAGCGAACGATACGGAAATCGAGCAGGGTATCGGCATTCGCATCATGTATGGGGGCGCGTGGGGCTTCGCGGCCACCAGCGATCTCGGCAAGATCGGTTCGTGTTTTGACACGGCCTTAGAGAACGCCAAGACCGCAGCAAGACTAGTGCGTGTGCCGTTGAGTATGGGCAAGAGCCCCGCTCACAAAGATGAATATCATTCTCCTGTGGAGACAGACCCGTTCGCCGTATCCCTGGAAGACAAACTCAGTTTCCTCACAGGAATCGATCAGGTCCTCAAGGAGGATTGGATTCTTCGGCGTTATGTGTACGCCAACCTCCAACGAAAAACCATTCTCTTCTGGAACAGCGCCGGTACTGTGATAGAGAAGCATCTCACCAATGTATTCGGCTCCATGGAGGTCATGGCGCTCGATAGTGACGGCGATATGCAACGCCGCAGTATGGAACTCTACTCTCCGGGTACGGGAACGAGAGGTTGGGAAATGATGACCGATCCCGATCTTTTTTCCGGACACGCTGAACGCATCAAGCAAGAGCTCGGCGCCCTCTTGAAGGCGGACATGCTCGAACATGGCCGTCGATCAGTGATCCTCCTACCTGGTCAAGGCCATCTCCAGGTTCACGAGACCATTGGTCACGCCCTGGAATTGGACAGAATCTTGGGGTATGAGCTCTCCTATGCCGGCGGTTCGTTCGTGACATTGGATGATGTTGGTTCGCTACGCTATGGGAGCGACAAGCTTACCGCCAGTGCATACGGCGGCATCGCTAACTCCCCGGGAACATTCGGCTACGATGACGATGGAACTCCCGAGCGGGACTATCTCCTCATTGACAAGGGTACGCTCGTAGACGTGTTGTCGTCGCGGGCAATGATCAGCGAGGCCAATCAGAAGGCTGGGCGCCAGGTCTTCGCGCAAAGCGGCGGGGTGGCGCGAGCGACCTCTTTCTACCGTGCGCCCATCGACCGGATGACCAATGTGAATATCATCCCTGGAAACGATGGCTCCCTTGAAGATATCATCGCTTCCACTGAAAACGGCATCGTGGTGGATAATCCCACATCCTGGTCCATCGGCTCGAACCGAGAGCATTTCCATTTCGGCTGTGAGATTGCGTGGGAGGTCAAGAACGGGAAGAAAACCCGCGTATTGAGGAACCCCACCTACCAAGGCCACACTCTGGAATTCTACGGATCCCTTGATGCGGTGGGCGACGAGTCCACGTGGAGGGTTGAGCAGGTGAGCAACTGCGGCAAAGGTGAACCGAATCAAGTGATGCAGTTAGGCCATGGTGTGCCCGTGGTGCGCTTTGCCAACGTAATTACTGGGGAGAGGGGGTAGCAAATGTTGGAGGCAAGAACCAGAGAGATCCTCTGCCGGATACGCGACGAAGCAGCCCGGGACGGACTTCAAGCAACGTTTGTATTGCACCGGGAACAGAGCCATCTCATGCGGATCGGCAATAGCTCCGTTTCTCTCAATACCACTGAAAATCTGACAAGGCTTGACATTCGAGTCGTTATTGGGAAACGCGAAGGAGCACATACGGTTCTGAGCGAGATCACTTCTGCCGACAAGATACGTGCTGCACTGCAACACGCCGTCAAGAAGGCACGGGTTGCCACCGAGAAGGAGTATGAGCCCCTCTTTCAGGTGGTGGAAGAATCCATAGATGAGCACCCACAATATGATGCCCAGCTTGCCGCCTTGGATCCCGCATTCAAGGCCGAGGCCTATGGCCAGATTTTCAAGGCTGTTGGGCATGACTACAACTACTCGGGCTCGTGGTCGAGCGGGGAAATTGAACTCTACCTGATATCCACGGCCAATTCCAATGAAGCCTACCATCTCGGCACGGATATGCAGTTCTCAACCGTATTGAAGCACCCCGAAAAGAAGTGGGAGCTTCTTGCCGCGGAGACTGGGTGGCGAGTTGGGAGCTTCTCCGCGGAACGTGTTGCCGCAAGCCTCTCTCAGCATCTTCCTATCTATGAGGGGAAACCAGGAGTGAAGCTCACCCCGGGGAACTATACTATTCTCTTTGGCCATGATGCCATCGCAGAGCTGATAATGATGTCGATCTGGACTGGGTTCATGGGCCGATACTTTGAGGAAAAGCAGTCTTGGACCGCGCATCATAAGCTCGGAGACAGGATCTTCGGCTCCAACGTAACGATTCTTGATTCTCCCATGGATGACAACACCTTCAGATACGGTTTCGATCTCGCGGGAAAAAGAAGAATGCTTTTCCCTTTGGTTGAAGAAGGCGTCTTCACCAACCTCATCTACGATCTCACCGCCGCCGCGAAGTTCGGGAAGAATCCCACGGGCCACCATGGCGTTCAAGAGAGCATTGTGCTCATGCCGGGGAACGGCCCCGAGGATCCTTTGGAAGCCGTGGCCAACAGAGACCGCGTGCTTTTTATTCCCGCATTGCACTACATGAACATTCCGAATCTTAGCAAAGGCATCTTTACCGCAAGCTCGCGGTTCAGTGCTACGGTGGTTGACAAGGGAGCGGTGGTAGCGCCGCTGCTCTCAAGCAGGGTGACCGATACATTCCGGAATGTGTTCGGGAACGTCGCGGTGATGGGTCCTAGAACCGTATCGGTGAATGTGTCGAACACTTATGAAAGACGGATGCCGGTCGCTGTCGGTGTCCCCGCTTACATGGTGGTCGAGGGCGTAAAGATTACCGACTCGGCTGATTCGTTCTAGCCCGGAACTCAACAGACGAGGGAGCCGTTCCCGGGTCTCAGTCCCGCATGTAGGGGCACGGCATGCCGTGCCCTCGGGAGACGTAGTCACAGATTTTCATGGTACGAAAAGGACCCCTAAAGATCAGGACCTGGTATCGCCGGCAAAGGTTACCGCTCGGTTGCCCCACAGAGGGATTCTGAGACCTTGAAACT
>JAUXFG010000154.1 GCA_030620115.1 Candidatus Fermentibacterota bacterium | reverse complement strand
GGGGAGGAGAGCGTTCAGCGCTGAGATGACAGAACGAGGAGCAAGGAGAGATTCTTCGCTTCTTGTAGTCGCTCAGAATGACAGTGGTAGTGTGCCTATGTAGATGTGTGAATGCCTGTCATTCTGAGGGAGCGGAGCGACCGAAGAATCTGGGAGGGGGGAGGGGGATTCCGAATTGCTTGATTGCTGGAATTGAGGGAATGAGGAATTGAACATCGAACATTCAACAGCCAACGCGGAAGTAAGGATTTCGATTCGATCAGGCGGTTGGTGGATTGAATGTCTGATATCTCCCAGATCTTCATGCGCCTACTGGAAAGTGAGTAACGGCCTGTGAGGGATGTTTCGTTGATGAGGAGCTTGGTGGGGATTGGGCTCCTCGCCGCAGGATTGGCCCTGGTGGAGCGTGCCCCCATGGTGGCGCCAATGGGTTTTTTTGCTGGATTTCTTTTTCTTTGGGGCCGCCACATATGGGACAGCGCTCGTGTGGTGATGGCGATGGCGGCGATTCTTGTCGATGCACCGGAAGCACAACTGGGCCTGTTGGGGCTCCTGTTGATCGGATGGAAGGAAGAGGAAGCTCGATCTGACGAGGCATGTGTGGGATGGGGGATGCTTCTTGGCGCTTTCCTCTTCGTGCGGACAGTACGTCATGATTCCCTGCCCTTGATGCTCCTTTCGGTGGCAGGGACGTTCCTGGTCGCAGGTGTGTGGCCGGCTACGGGCTCGTGGCTCATCGGTTCCGAGGGATGGGGGAGGAGGGTCGCCAGAGGAGCTTTGGCGCTTTCCTTGCTGGGATGGACGCTCCCACGCATTTATCCGGTCAGCTTCGACGCCTGGGCCCCATTGCTCATCTTCTTGCCCGGCGTGGGGGTTTTATGGGCGGCCGGTTTGGCAGCATCTGAGGCCGGCCGGCGAGCACCATTGTCGCTGCTGTGGTTCTTCGAGCTCCAGCTGATGATGGTCTTTGTTTTGGGAGCGCGATGGCTCGGCACCCATTATCTACCTCTTGCACTCTGGGCCGCCCTGCTTCCAGTGATCTGTCTGGTGATTCTGACTGCTCCTCGCAAAGAGCGCCAGGGAGGCTTCATGGTGCGTGGAATCGGGCTCGTACCGGTAGCCTCGCTATTGGCGCTGCCTGGTTTGGTGGGATTTGCCTACCGGTGGGTGGCTCTTTCCTCAATGCTGGGTTCGAGCCCTGCGGGTTTTGTAGTCTTTGTGCTTGCGCTTCTCGTGGCGCCTGTATTCCTCCGTCCTGTGCGAGCCCAGCTGAGGGAAGCAAGCCTTGAGGGCACTGCCTGGGCGGTATGCCTGCTTGCGGTATTGGGGATTGCGCTCTTTGGTCTGTATCCCGGCATCTGTCAGGGAACAGAAGATGGGGCGTGGATCTGGGAATTCCTGGTGAGATTGGGGGAGTCACCGCAATGATCTGAGAAATCGAGGGCAGAGCAGCGGATGTGCTCTGCCCTCGACGATTCCTATCAGTCTTGATGGCTGTCGGGGCGCTCCTATCTCAGGAAAACCACCAAACGATGGGCAGTTTCGCCACCAGCCACCAGTTGGCAGTGATATGCGCCGTTGGGGAGCATGTTTCCTGATTCGGTCTTGCCGTCCCATCGAACGGAATGCTCGCCTGGAGACAGAATCCCCTGGCGGAGTTTCGTGACCACACGGCCATTGAGATCACGGATCACTACAGTGGTCCGTGCGGTCCGTGGGAGCTGGAACAAGAACTGGACCTCTCCTGTGGTGGGATTCGGCACAGGCGGTGAGAAGTTGAGCCTATACTCTTGGGGAGAGGGCGCTGAACTCACACCCGATCCGAAGACGCCTGTGTCATGGCTGTCGACTGGTATGAGCACACCTGTAGTGTCCCAAACAGAAGCCGTGACGAATGAGAGCACTGTTGCTCGCGAGGTGTCTGCCTCTGCGTCGACATCAAAAAGGAGACGAAGCACGGGATCGCTGCCGGACTCCAGCGCCCCAGGGCCGGAGAGTGTCACAAAAAGCGAGCATGCGGCCTCATTCGTCTCATCCACCGTATAGGAAACAGTCATATCTTCTGCCCTTCCCACAGTGATGACACCGCTCTCCGAAGGAATATGGTAGCCGAATGCCGATGAGTAGAGCAGCGTGAAGGTTACTGAGTCCAGCGAAACAGTCTGGTAAGTCGCATTATCCACCGACAGATCCACCGGGTTCCCTGAAGAGCCCGGCTGTCCAAAGCCATCACCCACGTAGAGCAAGACGGGCAGCTGCGCAAGGAAGCCGACATTGTCCAGCGATCCTACCAGGGTATCGATAGATACAACCTCAGGGGTGAATCCCCAGTTCACCGAGTCATCGTATGCGAGATAGGGCGTCACTGCATACGAAAAGCCACCGGGAAGATTTTCGAGGCTATAGGCCCCTTCTTGGTCGGTGAGTGATGAGTCAACCTTGCCGTCGGAAAGCCTGACCAGAACCCCCTCAAGGCCCTGGCCATCCCGCGTCGTGACGACTCCCGATAGCGAATACCGTGGTCTCGTCCCCTGGAAATTGGCGGTTTCCGGACCAGTGAGTGGGGAGAAGTCGTAGGACGACGGATCGAAGCTCCATGCGCCCTCAACCGGTGTGTAATAGGATGTGACCGTATAGCTCGCGCCGCCGGCCAACGGGCCTAACGAGAACTGACCCTGCACATTCGAGTGGGTCGTATCGGCTCCATCGCCGGACAGGACAATCTTGACGCTCTCGACTGCCTCGCCCGTCTCCGCAGTCACCGTACCCGTGATGCCGTAGAATGGCGGCGTTCCGGAAAAATCCTGATCCCAACGATCCTCATCCAGGAATCCGATGCTCCGGTCTTCCGGATCGAAGCTCCAGGCGCCCTCCTGGGGTGTATATGACGGGGTGAGCGTGTAGGACAGACCGCCACGGAGATTGCCGAACTGGTACCAGCCATCCTGATTGGTGGTGGTCTCATCGCTGGAGGCGCCAGACAAGGTTACCGTGACCCCTCCCAGCGCGGCGCCTCCAGAGGTGCGAGCGCTTCCTGCCAACGTGTATCTGGGCACATTGGCGGTGTAGTTCTGTGACCACTGATCACCCTGCAGATTCTCGTATGTTCTGCTTTCGGGATCGAACGTCCATGCGCCTATGGAGTTCGAATATGAAGGCGTGACCGTGTACGTGCCCCCTTGGTTCAGATCATTGAATCGATACCACCCGTCTACATTGGTCGTTGCCTGATCGGAGGCGTCGCCGGAAAGCGTCATCGTGACGCCTTCCAAGGCCGGTCCATCTTCAGAATAGACATTGCCCGCGATGGCGTAGGTTTGCGTCACGGACATCTGGCCCTGATACGGAATCATGTTGTAGCCAGTGACCGTGACATCGATCTGGCCTGACGATGTGGGAGTGATCTGGAAATATGCATTGCCGGAGCCGTCGGCGTACACTGCTTCATACACGCCTGCGCCTCGCAGACAGACCAGTGCTCCTCCAACTCCCGTACTGACCACGACGTCTGACGTACCCTGAGGAACGGACCCCGGATGATCTACGGTCATGGTTCCGGGTTCACCGACCCAAAGAGGCGTTTCCGGGTCCCCCAACAGGTTGTACTGCTGAAGTTGGATAAGCACGGTGTCGCTCCACGCATAGTTGTAGTACATGTAGTAGAGACCCGCATCAGTGATAGCACCTATGGGCCTGATGCCCTGGTTTACAATCGCGTCGAAGAGGCCCAAGTCCAACGTGTTGTTGACGAACGTGTGGGACTGTTGCGAAGCGCCGAAAAAGCCAATGGCGCCACCGGCAACCTTCATCCATGCTTCGCCAAGGCAGTCTCCGCCATCCCAGGTGAAATCTCCCGTCATGCAGATGATACCGAATACGAGCGGTCGCTTCAGCCCGTTGCCGAGATAGTTGCAATCATCGGTGTCGAAGCCAATGGCGGCCCACTCCTGTCTTGTTGCAAGGCCACCGCGGAAGTTCACGATGCTTCTTCCTTCGGTGACTGCATTGATGAGATCAACGGCGCCTTGATCCGGCGCAAAGACCGTATCGACAAGATCGTATCCAAAGCCCAGCAGTTGATTCCGGATAGTCCTTTTCGTTCCCTTCTGCGAAGGGTGCTGGTTGCCTGAGGCCATTACGGCCCTGTGCATCCAAATATCGGCCTCATCTCCGCGCTCGTAGGCGAGCACCTTGTCTATCATCGCCGTAAGATCGCCAGGAGAGCCGGCCGGGAGTCTGCCCACATGCACATCGGGCAGGTTGTCTCCTCCCGCCACAAAAGCGTAGTACTTGTCTGAAGGGAGATTACCCCCGTCCACCGGGTTGTAGTACCCCATGAACGCGGGCAACAGCTCATGATCACCAATCAGCAGCACATACTCAAGCGTACCTGTCGTGTTGTATCTGTCTTGAATGTACACACGGATGTCGGAGGGATCGTTGCTGCCGATTTCGTTCAGCGTGACGAGCTCAGGCCCGAGCCCTTTGCGTTCTTTCCAGTCGAACAGGGGTGCTACTGTGCCTGACATCTCGTCGGGGGTAATCACCAGGTAGCGAGGAGCGGGGCTTCGTTCCTCCACCTCCACTTGATCCCAATTGAGGGCTGAGGAACGTAGTATCTCCACGAATGAAGGTGGCAGATATCCCTTAAAAATCGGACCTGTCGGCACTGAGCTGAGGCTTAGCTCGACATCGACAGTGAGCACAGTGCCACGTTCAACCGCATCAGGCGAGATGAGAGCAACCGTTACGACCCTGACCTCACGAATGAAGGCAGGATCACCAATCTCCACGCTAATTGGCGTACCGGTCGATTCTTGCCCGTCAAGAGAAGCATGTGCGTTCAGCGATGCGCTCTCAGGTACGATCATGAAGCCCAACGGGACACGTTGCCCGGGATCAGCAGGAAAGGTGATCCGTGCCTGAAGCCCGTCAGCTGATGAGTTCAGAACATCGATGTCCGCATCTGCGATCGGCGCACCGACAGCGACCTGAACACCCAATAGGAGGAATACTACAAGGAAGTATCTCATCGTTGCTCCTCTCATTGGATATGGGTTAGGAAATCGAACTCTCCGGTCCCGGTGGAGAGTTCTGAGACATTACCCGAGTCATCTACTGTGAAGAGACGATAGTAGTAATGATAGTCGATATCACCGATAACGTGGGCCGTGTCTTGGATCGTCGTCACCGGGTCGATAACTGCCGGGAGGTGTTTGACAAAGGTCCGGGGCGTGTCGGTGAACCTATGTTTGTAGCGTAGCACGCGGTAGAACAGCACGTCCTCGGGAATGCCGTTCTCGTCAAGCGTGACCTGGCTCCACTCCAGCGTGGCCCGACCGGACACATCGTATTCCGCATTAAGGTCGGTGGTTCTCGCAGGAGGTGTAGTATCAGCTCCGTAATTGCTTTGAATCACGTAAGCACCACCGGCGTCGTAACCGCCTGTAGGATCGGCGCCGGCCCCGAGTACCAGATCGGCGAGTCCATCGTTGTTTACATCGCCTCCGGCAACACTACCGCCAGCCCAGAATTTGCCCGAAGTCCCCTTCCAACCTCCTTCACAGTCTTCTATCTGAAGGTCGGCAGGCCAAGTTGATCTGCCAAACACCGCATAGGCCTTGCCTGGGCCGGCGTCGTAGAATGGAGCGCCAATGACGAAGTCGTCATAGTCGTCATTGTTCGCGCTACCCAAAACAGCCATGGCGTTGCCAAGGGAGTTGTCGGCCCCAACAATGTGGGTCTGAGCGGAACTCATTGTGATGCCGGTACCTGGTATTGTGAGATCGCTCCCGAGAAAGAGGTAGACATTGCCTGTTCCCACGGGAGATGAGATCAATAGATCACCCTTGCCGTCATTGTCGGTATCACCGGCGGAAGATACCCCTGTTCCGATTTCATCCCCTGCCGCAGAGCCAATGAAAGAAACGTCGGCGTTGAAAAGAGTGTCATTGTTGGTCCAGCCCGTGGTCTTGCCCAAGATCAGATAGGCTTTGCCCAAGAACATGTGGTCGAAATCGGGAGTGAACTTCGGGGCTCCGATGAGGATTTCATCGTAGCTGTCGCCGTTCAGACTCGGAACTCCGGAAACAGAAAAACCTGCGCGGGTCAGGTTGAACTGATCGTCCTCCCCAATGAAGGAAGCGTCGGCGTTGGAGAGCGAAACAGATGTTCCCCATCCGGTATCCTTGCCGAGGATCAGATAGACCTTGCCGCTGTCCGCAAACGGGGCCCCGATCAATAGGTCACCCTTACCATCGCCGTTCACGTCTCCTGCAGACGCCACAACTGTGCCAACCTTGTCGTTCGCCGCCTCTCCGACAAATGATGCGTCGGCGTTGGAGAGGGGGTCATCCAGAGGCCACCCGGAGGCCTTGCCGAAGATTATGTAGACCTTGCCCGCATCGAGACCCGTCTCGTCGTTGTCGGGAGACGCAATCACAATATCATCGTAGATGTCACCGTTCATGCTTGGAACGATAGCGACTCCGGCGGCTCCTCCTTCAGTCGAACCTCCGGGGTGATCACCTAATGCTTCTCCTCTGTAGCTCGCCCCTGCAGAGGAACTGATATCGAGTTCCGGCTGGAAGCCGGAGGCCGAGCCGAAGACCACGAAAACGGCGCCGAGTTCGGTTCCGCTCGTGGCGTCGAAGGGAGCGCAGAACACCAAATCGTCGATGCCATCGCCATTCAGGTCTCCTCCGGAAGCCACGGATAGTCCCAATTTAGCCTCATCCATAGGCCCGGTCCACGACCATGGCGCCGACCAGAGGTGCTGATCGTTTTCCCACGCGGCAACAGTAAGTGGAATAAGAAAAACAAACAGCAGGGACAACGTTCCTAACTTCATCTTGTACCTCCTAATGATGGCCGCTACCAATTGATTATTAGAAGTCCGTCATGCTCGGTGCCGAGGTAGATGTAATCGTTATCGGCCCATACTGATTTGGCATCTTTCACAATGTATTGACCCACCATTGTCGGACGTGTCGGATCGGAAATATCCAAAACAGCCAACCCCTCGGATCCGTCAGCGACAAGCAGCCGGTTTCCATGGATGAACAGCCGTCTCGCATTGCCCGGCGTTCTCGCCCAGCCGATCTCCAATATATTCCATGGGTCGTTTACGTCGAACACCCGAACACCGTACGCGTCGTCTGCAACATACGCAATCAGGTCTTCCGAGACCTTGACGTCATATGCATAGTCGGGTGTGTCATGGGTATCGAGCAGTTCGAGAACACCGGAAGTCTTCTCGGGATCGTGACGAACCGTTGCGAGCCCGCCTTCTCCCACGGCCATATAGATGATGCTGTCTCGTACCGTGACCCCACGCGCGTAGCCCCCGGTTCTTAAACGGTGTTCGAAGTGAGGAGGAATGGACATGTCCATGATATTGAAGCTAGCCAGTCCGCCTGAACGATCCGCGATGTAAACCATGGTATCTACCAATGCCAGCGCCTCGAAGGACTCCACGTAGTCGATACCTTCTGGATCTTCTCCGATTATCACTGATACGAACGACGGCGATTCGGGCGTCGTGACATCGATGATCTGCAGTCCGACATACGATCCCGCAGCCACGAACGCGTAGAGACGACCATCCCTTTCAAGCAGGTCGATGCTTTTTGAGTTACCTTGCGGGAGATCGTACTGGGCGATCAGTCTTGCGGATCCAGGATCGGCGACAGTTATGATCGACAAGCCTACTTCACCGGTGGCAGTATACGCGTAGCCATCATGGACGATAACGTCGTTGACGTAGCCCGTTGTCGGTACTGTGGCGACGAGATGATATGCATCTCCAGGCTCCGTGGGACCATCACGATCAGCACATCCCACAAGGTATACCACGGCGAAAAGAAAGCAGAGCTTCTTCATCTCAAATTCCCTCCTTGCCTTAGCCTATAAGGCTATGCTTGAATGCGATCTCGAGGCTGACGGCGTTGCTCGTGAAGTCCTTTTCCTCTCCGAGATCGGCCGTGGACGAGGAATCCACTTCCCTCTCTTGCCATTTGTAACCCAGTTTGAGGTCCATGCCAAATGGGAAGGAGAGCCTGATATCTGCAAGGAATGCAAACTTAAGGTCTTCCCGTCCTGAATGATACGGGTCGTCGTAAATGCTGATATCGGTGGCGTATACCTTCTTGTCGACCGTTCCTCTTACTCCCAAACGCGGCGTACGGCCAAACAGCTTCGTTGGTAATCGATAATCAGCGTACAACTCAAGGGTATTCTCATCATAGGAGGCATCCGAGTCTCTGCGCAACTCGACGATTCCAGCAGTGTCATTCGGTACAATGTACCCGACGCAGTTTACGCTTCGAAAGAGCCCTTCAACACCTACCTTGACAGCCTTGCTTAGCTTGTACGATGCCTCCGCTTCAATGGCAAACGCATCGAAGTCGTACTCGTCGAAGCTCTTATCGTAGTTCTCATGTTCATACCGACCATGGGTCCTCAATGATAAGGCGCCTTTTCTGAGCAAATCCTTACGGAATTCCACGGCTACACGATGCTTTGCATAATCGTAGGCCTCGTGATCTCTGGTAACTTCGGAGTAGATCTGTCGGATGTAGTAACGTGGAACGTACCGATAATCGAGATAACCGTAGAATCGTTTCCCGAGTTTCTCGCGAATGTTCAGGCTATAGAGGTGGAACGATTTGGCCCAGTTTTGCCAGTAGCTGTACTGTTTGGCCTTGGCTCGAACCCGAGTATTGCCTTTGGAGTACGTGGCCTGTACCCAGACGGCATTGATGAGATCGTCGAGGGTCTCGATATTCGCCCATTTCCCGGTATTTGGCGCCGTTTTGAACTCGTCGCGCTCCTCCTTGGTGCGTCTGAAGACATTGTCGTCATAGGTTGTGGCCAAGCCGCTTTGGATCTCGACCGTGTACTTCGGGGACTCCGGCTCCTTCCCTCTTTTCCTCGGTTTGCCGTCAACGCCAGTGACCGCAAGCAGTAGGATCAGTGCGGCCGTCAGCAAACTATATTTTTTCAATCTGCTTTCTCCTTCTTGAGGGCCAACTGTAATTATTGAGTACTTCTCCCGCATCGGTTCTGTACCGCCGTGTCGCAGGAGGACTCATCGGCACAAACTACGGAAGATCCTTGCCTTTTCCGAGACTTCGTCCGGAAGAAGAGCCGCCCCTTCGGGCCGGGTAGTCAGAGGACAGAGGACAGGCATATGGAGTGCGGCGACATGCCGCCGCTTTGTTTTCCCGCGACACGTCGCGGAATCTGAAAGCGGCCTCATGCG
>JAUXFG010000157.1 GCA_030620115.1 Candidatus Fermentibacterota bacterium | reverse complement strand
TTCCAGAAAGAGACCATCTACGCCCACGGCCACCGCCGCGCGTGCCAATGGCCGAACGAGATTCCGTTGCCCGCCGCTACTCCCTTGGAGACCGCCCGGTTTCTGGACGCTGTGCGTCGCGTCAAAAATCACCGGGTAACCAAGCGTACCCATTTCGATCAGCGATCTCATATCAACCACAAGATCATGATAACCGAAGAAGGTCCCACGTTCGGTGAGGGCGACTCCCGAACCTCCGCTTGCCTCGACTTTTCCCGCAGCATGAGCCATGTCGGCTGGCGCCAAGAATTGCCCTTTTTTGATGTTGACCGGTTTGCCGGTTGCACCGGCCGCCTCCAGAAGAGCAGTCTGCCGGCAGAGAAATGCGGGGATCTGCAATATGTCCACCACACGAGAAACGGGCTCCACCTCGTGTGTTTCATGTACATCCGAGAGAACCGGGCATCCCACTTCCTCTTTCACCAACGACAGGATCTTCAACCCCTTGACCAGCCCGGGGCCCCTATACGACCGGGCAGCCGTTCTGTTTGCTTTCAAGTAGCTTGCCTTGAATATGAGCCCCAGTTTCTGCTCGCAACAGAGATCGGAAAGGAAGCGAGCAACCTCCAGCGTCATCTCCTGGCTCTCGATCACGCAGGGGCCTGCGATAATGACCAGATCGGGGCCGCCCAGCTCGGTGGCACCAACCAAGAAGGGTTTCTTTTCACTCACGTGTGCTCGGCATTCCTCTCCACCGCCTCAATGAAACCACAGAATATGGGGGACGGATCTTCGAGTCTTGAACGGAATTCGGGATGGGCCTGAGTCGCCATAAAAAAGGGATGATCGGCAATCTCGATGAATTCTACCAGGAACCGCCCATCTTTTCTTGTATGCCACCCGGAAATGGTCAGACCAGCTTCCTTCATTCTCTCCACATAGGCATCATTGACCTCATACCGATGCCGGTGGCGTTCCAGAATAGCCGGCTCCGAAAGATCCAGTAGTCCAAGCCGAAAAAGCATCGATGGGTCATCCTTCCACGCAAGAATCGTCTCCCTATCCTTGTCTATTCTCCCGGCTCTGTCATAGAGATCGTACACCTTTGTACTTCGATCCAAAGTCGCCGCATAGGCCCCAAGCCGCATGGTTCCGCCATAACCCTCCTTAGAGAGCCGTTCCTTCTGCGAAGGAAGGAGATCGATGACCGGATCAGGCGTCCGAGGCTGCACCTCCGTAGTGGCGGCTTCCGCCAAACCCATCACATTTCGAGCAAACTCAACCACTGCAAGGTGGAGACCATAACAAAGACCAAGAAAGGGCACATGGTGCTTCCTGGCGAACTCAATGGCCGCGATTTTGCCGGCGAGCCCACTTGCGCCGAAACCTCCAGGCACGATGATCCCATGAAAGGAAGCCAACAGATCTTTCGCCGAATGGCCCTCTATGGTCTTCGCGTCCACCCATTCCACTTCCACCTTGGTATGCCTGGCGAGACCGGCATGCTCCAAAGATCGATTGATCGACACATAGCTGTCTGCGATCTGGTAGTCCCCCAGATCCACGTACTTCCCTACAATAGCCACTCTGCACTGTTTTTTCGGCGATTCAAGGCGGACAAGGGCGTCTTCCCATCTGCTCCAATCCGCCACTCTCCGCGGCGACAAGCCGAGCCTGGCAAGTATCTTTTTCCCCAACCCTTCCCGTTCAAAAAGTAGCGGAACTGAATAGAGGTGCTTCACATCAGGAGCGCTTATGACGCAGTCAGCCGCTATGTTGGCATATGTCTCGATCTTCTTTTTTCGAACATAGTCGACCTCCTGCTCTGCACGACAGAGTATGAAAGATGGGAAGATGCCTGTTTCAGAGAGCATCTTGATTGCCTGCTGCGCAGGCTTGGTCTTCATTTCTCCGAGGTGCCCGGGGATAGGCAGGTAGGCAAGCAGGATGTAGACCACCCTCTCGGGACCGAGCTTTCGTTCGAGACTCTTCAATGCGGACAAGAATGGGATATTCTCGTAGTCCCCAATTGTCCCTCCGACCTCCACCAGAAGGCACTCATTTCCTCGAGCAGCTTCCATTATCCTGTCCACGATTTCTTCTTGAATGTGCGGTATGAATTGGACTGTCTTGCCCAAATACTCGCCTCTCCTCTCCCGTTCTATGACGCTCTTATAGACCTGCCCCGTAGTGATATTATTCCTCTTCTTGAGCTCTTTCCCCAGAAATCGCTCATATGTCCCGAGATCCTGGTCGATTTCGCCGCCATCATCGGTGACCCAAACCTCACCATGCTCAGTAGGTCTCAGCGTCCCCGCGTCGTAGTTGATATACGGATCGATCTTCACGGCGGAGGTACGATATCCATATTCCTGGAGAATCTTCGCGATGGATGCCGTGGCAATACCCTTCCCTATTCCGCTCAGGACACCCCCCAATACGGCAATGATTCGGGGTTTGGTCTCTTCCGTCACATCTGCTCCTTTGCGACAAGCAACTCCTCCACGAGAGACACATCTTCTTTGGTGTTCACGCCAGGGCTCTTTTTGTCTGATACGACACCGCAAAAACGGTATCCTGCTTCAAGTAATCTCAGTTGTTCCAATCCCTCTGCCTCTTCCAATGGCGAAGCGGGAAGTTGAACCCACCTCAATAGAACCTCCCGGCGACAGGCATAGACACCTTGATGCTCCCAGCACACCCGGGATCGCGTATCTACTTCAAGTCCATGAGGTATGGGGGCACGGGAGAAGTAGATAATCCTGCGTTCACTGTCCATCACCAACTTGACCACGTGTGGATTGAGAAACCTGACGCGCTCAGTGAGGGGAAGAACCGGTGTGGTCACTGAAGCCCAGTCGCATGAATCCAGCCGCTGGACCAGGCGATCCAAAAGCGCGGGAGCAACCAACGGTTCATCGGCCTGGATATTCACGACGATCTTGTCGGTGGTTTCACGCGCAACCTCGGCGACTCGACTGGTGCCGGAGGTGTGATTCGGGCTCGTCATTACTGCTTCAGCACCGAAATCACGCGCTACCTTGAGTACGCGTTCAGAGTCAGTAGCAATCACCACACGCCTGAACGATTTGGCAGCCATGGCACGCTCCCAGACCCACTGCACCATAGGCTTCCCGATCAAAGGATAGAGGACCTTCCCAGGAAACCTAGTTGACCCGTACCGGGCCGGGATTACGGCCAGAGCCATGGAAACTTGCCGCAAACCCTTAGGAGAGAGAATATCAGAATATGAACTATCCTTCACGAGAACATACCGATGCAGCGTGGAAGAAGCGCATCAGAAGGCGCAGGTGCGATGGTCAATGAACGGATTCATCAACTTAACGAATCAGGTTCGTTCAGGATATACGCAGATCCTCTTCTTGGTGCGACCCATTCTCTCCGTCTTCACAAAACCATCGATGAGCGCGAAAAGGGTGTCGTCACTGCCCTTGCCAACATTCGCACCCGGGTGGAGCTTGGTTCCTCGTTGACGCACCAGGATATTCCCGGCCCGAACACACTCACCCGCAAATTTCTTCACACCGAGCCGCTGGGCGTTGGAATCCCGCCCATTCCTGCTTGAGCCCACTCCCTTTTTATGTGCCATGATGTATTCCTCCGCCGAAACCTTCTATTGCAGGTCTTTGGGTAAAGAGAGCTCTTCGATCCGCAGAAGCGTATAGTCCTGACGGTGCCCCCAATGTCTCCTGTAATTCTTCCTTCTCTTGAATTTCAGTCCCCGCACTTTTTGCCCACGTTCATGCGAGACGATGGAAGCCCGCACAGCCGCCCCCTTGATAAAAGGCTGCCCTAGGAATATGGTATCACCATCCCTACACATGAGTACGTTTTCGAGCTTCACTTCCTCCCCCGGCGCCCCATCTAGTTTGGGGACTCGTACGGTATTCTCTGGCTCCATGCGAATCTGAAACCCCTTTGTCTGCACTATTGCATACATGTATTATACTCCTCCGCAGTGATCCGCTTCGTCAAGAATGGTTCGCGGTCACCTACAACGTATCGGAAATTCCGCAATTCCCTGATACGCAACGCTTTCTGTGCCGAGCCGAGCCCGGATCTCCCTCATGGGAATGCTGGAATGCTCGTCTTCACCCTCCGTGGCTACGACGAGACAGGATGGATTCGTAAGCAGAAGGAACGAACCATTTTGTCGCTGAATTGCCTGCCTGTCAAGGCTGATCGGAAAAAAGCGAGTACCCATCGATCACCTTGAATCCGTACTTGGGCAGATCCCATCGATCTCTCACGATCAACGTGGGGCAAACCTGCCTCTCTATACCGCTCCAGCGTTCGATCCAGGAGGTCTCGAGGTACTCCTTGAGATCCCCGGCAATCTCGATGGTCACCGTATCTGCCCTACTCTTTGCGCAGAGAGCCTTGAGCTGCCTCTCCAAATACATTGCCGCCGAGAGGAATGACATGATCTGCCCAGTCCCCGCACAGAGAGCGCACGGTTCGAAATACATCTCGAGGAGACTGGGACGTGCACGTTCACGGGTCATTTCCACGAGTCCAAACTCACTGACCGGTAGAACCCTCGTGCGAGCGCGATCTCGCTTCAGCGCCTCCTTGAGCCTCTCCATCAATGCCTCTCGGTGTTCGGCGCTTTCCATATCGATAAAATCGATGACAATGATGCCTCCCAGATCGCGCAATCGCAGTTGCCGCGCTACTTCCTCCGCGGCCTCCATATTCGTCACGAAAACAGTCTCTTCCTGATCGTGGCCGCCGGAGAAGCTGCCGGTGTTCACATCAATCACCACCAGTGCCTCGGTCTGCTCAATCATGAGTGATCCACCATGGGGAAGCCGAACCATCCGATCAAAGAGATGATCCAGCTCCTCCTCTATACCAAAGTATTCGAACAGAGGAACAACTCCATCGTAGAATTCGACCCTGTCGACCAGCGAGGAACCTGATCCATCCAGCTGCCCTACGATTTGCTTATAGAGATCGATCTCGTCCACTACAAGACGGTCGATATTCCTACCAAAAAGATCCCTGACAACCGAGATAGCCAGTCCACGCTCTTTTCGCACCAGGAACGGCGCACTATGTCCAGCCTGCCGCCGAACCATCTCTCCCCATTGCACGTGAAGCTGACGAACATCCTCCAGGAGATCAGCAGAGCTCGCTCCTTCGGCCATGGTTCTTAGAATAACCCCAAAGCCCTCTGGTGCGATTCTTGCGCCGATCTCCTTCAGGCGCTCGCGCTCATCCTCATCGACTATCCTCCTGGACACACCCACGGAGCCATCAGGTACAAGCACACAGAACTTGCCAGGGAGTGAAACGGCGGTGGTAAGTCTGGCGCCCTTTCTTCGCAGAGGTTCTTTGGTCACTTGGACCTGGATTTCTTGGCCTTCCTTGAGCAAGTGTTCGATGCGATTACATGTACTTCGCTGGATGGCGGGATCGTCTTCCTCACGGCACTGTGCTTCCTTCATGTCGGAGATGTGGAGAAAACCTGCTCTTTCAAGACCAATGTCCACAAAGGCCGCCTGCATCCCCGGCAAAATGCCTTCTACCTTTCCTTTGTAGACATCACCCACCATCCGGCCATAATCCGCTCTCTCGACCCATAGCTGCACAAGCCGCTGTTGTTCAAGGATCGCAATCCTCGTCTCCAGGGGGTCGAGATTGATCATGATCTCCGAGTACATGGTTCTCTCCTATATAGCATCAAACGGACAGGCCCGACGGCCGTGGAGATCGGCCCAGAGCGCAGTTCGGGTGATAGGGACAAGAAGTGTTTCATCTTCGCTCAACCCACAGATCTCGCGGACGAATGTCCTCGGTCGCAACGCGCCCGGCAGGCCAATGGGAAGCTCGAAAAGAAGCGTATCGTCGCGCCACATGCTTCTCGTGACTCCGCCGTTCTCTTGCGTGCAGAGATCAGGAGGGGGATCTGGCACGAATCCGGCGCACTGCGCCTCATATTCCGCAGAAGCGATCAAAGAGCCAAGAGAAGGGGCGTGCAATGGTACTTCTCGGAAACGCGTAAGAACCAACCCTGCTGGGGCATGTTTCGAGATGAGCTCCCCCATGCCGGGCGGTGGAGCCCCCTCAAGCCAGAAGTCCAGGAATTCCTGCCGGCTTTCCAGGCCTAGCGCCAGCGCGGGGCCAAAGGAAATCCTGGGACGCGGAGATAGCCCCGATGAGTATGCAATGCAAAGATGCGCTCTCCTCAGCAAGAGATTCCAGAGACGAGCGGTATCGAGATGGGAAATGAAACGCAGCAGCTCTGTTTTCTTGAACTCCACCCTTACGCGATGGAGATCAACTGCCGTCTTCTTTGACACGCGGATATCAGCCCCCACACCGCTCACCTTCTGAGGCTGGACGACGCCGGCACTGGTCCCGTGCCTCCGTATCGACAGATCGATGTGCTGCCAGGGCAAGGATTCATCCGGCTCTCGTTGCCGGAGATAGTCTTGAACTCGCACACCATGTGCTTGAAAAGCCGAATCCCAGAGGTCCTCCTTCAACTCCCCACCCCACTCATCGAACCGCGCACCGTGGTGCCATGCATGGAGGATAGCATGTGACAGACGCCGATCCCCTCTGGCAAATGCGGTTTCCCAGCCGGCCAGAGAAGGATCACGCCAGCGCAATTGAATTCTCTTTGATTTCAGGCATGAGCGAATGAAATCCTGCTTCGATTCAGTCTCCTCAACAGCACCGAAAGCTGCCCGCTCCAACGGTGTGTGCGGCTTGGGTATGAAGGGTGAAACGCTGATATTGAGACGCCGTGCCTTGCGGGCTTTCACAATCCTGAGAATAGCTCTGGACAGGTCAACAATCCCCTGTATATCATCACGATCTTCCCCTGGCAAGCCAACCATGAAATAGAGTTTCACCCCCGTGCGGCCATGTGACAGCACCGTGTCCACAGAGGCAAGAATCTGTTCGTTGGTGATCGCCTTGCCGAGCCGGCGTCTCATCTTTTCCGTGCCCGCCTCTGGGGCAAATGTGATACCACCCTTACGGAATCTTCCCAGCTCGACACAGATCTCCTCAGTGAAACTGTCGGCACGAAGAGATGGCAAGGAGAGGGAAACGTTGCGAGGAATCAGCGCCGAGTTGAGTCCCTTGAGAAGGTGCTCAATCCCGGGATAATCGCTGCATGAGAGCCCCAAGAGGGAGACCTCATCCCAGCCAGAGGACTCGACCCCATCTATGGCATCACGAACGATCTCCCCGATAGCTCGGAAGCGTGGATCTCCATAGTATCGCTTTGCCTGGCAGAACGTACAGGCCCCTGGGCAGCCCCGCATGATCTCAACAGTGTGCCGGTCATGAATCGGGCCAATGAGCGGAACCGGCGGCGAACAGGTGAAGCTCCGCTTGTCGAGATCAGGGACGAAGGCGGGCCCTATCTTCGTCGGTGCAGACTCGGTCAATGGTTCCAGTTCCTCGAATCGCCCGTCGGGACCATACTTATCATGATAGAACGAGGGGATGTAAACGCCATCCAACCTCTGTGTGCTTTGGAGGATCTCTTGCCTGAAACGCCCGGCTCTTCTCCCCGCTGCCAGAATGCGCAGCAGTTCAGGCAGCACCACCTCCCCATCCCCGACCACGAATAGATCAAAAAAGGGCGCCAGGGGCTCTGGGTTCGCCATGCCCGGACCGCCGCCTATGATGATAGGATCGCGATCACAGCGTTCCTTCTGAAGCAATGGAACGCCGGCAAGATCGAGCAAGGTCAAGATATTTGTAAAGCTCAGCTCATGTTGAATCGTGATCCCCAAGGCATCGAAAGTCTTGGCGGATCGATAGGTTTCCAGCGAGTAGAGGGGAACGCCATGCGCGCGCATGAGCTGCTCCATGTCCGGCCATGGACAGTACGCCATCTCAGCAATCATATCCTCGTTATCATTCACGCTCTCGTGAAGCAGCCGGAGACCAACGTGGCTTGCACCAATCTCGTACACGTCCGGAAAAAGAAGCAAGACAGAGGCGGCATCCGATTTCTTTGATTGTAGCGAAAGCCCCATCTCTCCACCGATGTACCTGCCGGGTTTCTGCACAAGAGGAAGTAACCTTTCGGCCACCCAGCCTATAAACTCTTGGCCATGAAGTGACGGCGGCATCGTCACCCCCCTCTTCAATGCGGCCAGCCCCCGATCTTCAGCGCATCCGGATCAAGAGCCTCGAATGTGCCCCGTTCCTTGTTTTTTCTTGCATTCTCGATGGGGAATACTTGCCCGTGGAAAACGACCCAGACTCCCTTCGGCAAAAAGAGCGTCGCCAGAATGGCCTCCGTGATATTCTGGAGCCCGTCGGAATTCTCGAAGCCCAAGGGAATCATGGCCCCCGTCATGATCACAGGCACCCGAGGATCGCCGAGCTTCTCCCGAATCGCCATGCCGGTCTCCACCATGGTGTCTGTCCCATGCGTGATCACGATGGGAAATCCATCGCGCTGTTTCACGGCCGCCGTTTGCGCCACAAGCGCACGATCGACGTCTTCCATCTCGAGGCTATCGACATTCATGAGACGGGTGATGGAAAGCTTCACCTGTGGCAACCTAAGGCGCTTCAGGAAATCATCGAGCCGCGCTTCGATGTTGAGAAGGTCCCCATCGGTCTCCTGATACGTCTTCTCGATGGTTCCTCCTGTATTGATCACATGAATTGTCCGCATTGATCCTCCTTGGGGTTCGCGCAAGAATAGGTTCGCATTCTTGGCGCACAGATTTGCCGCAGAATTGGTCTCACCGAGGGAGCGAAATCGGCTTGCCACGGCGGAGCCTTGGCGTAGACGGGAGGCGTAGTCCCGCACCCAAAGCTTTGGGTGCGGGATGAAGATGGGATGTCAAAATGTGAAGTTATTTCTGCGCGACCCCTAAGTGCGATCCCGGCTTCTCCGTGGTCTTCGGGATTTTCGACGGCGGTGAGTGCGACCTGGATCCGATTTGTCCTGGTCAACGAATGCCTTCGAAG
>JAUXFG010000200.1 GCA_030620115.1 Candidatus Fermentibacterota bacterium | reverse complement strand
TACATTCGATGTTCGATGTTGGATGTTCAATCCCCCATTCCCCCATTCCTCATTCCCCCAACCCCATCGCTCTTCCCAGCTCCTCCCATCGCGCCACCTCCCAGACATCAGGCTGAAATCCCCATCTCTGCTCGAGTTTGGGTACGAGGGAAGGGCGAACCACCAGGACTATTTCATCTATCTCGCTCTGTGCCAATGGTCCCATGGCCCAGCTGTGTCCTCGTGCATCAAGCTCAAGAGGGCCAATCTCGTCAACGATCACGATACCCGATGTGACCTCGATACATCGTTGGAGGGCTCGCCTGGCAAGAGATGCGCCCTCCTCGACAATCATGAAGGGCCCCACATCGGCAATGCCTTCTGCCAGACACAACCACGGCGCCCTGGCGCCGGTGGCCAAATCAACAATCTCATACCCTACTCGTCTCCCTGATTCCAGTTCTGCGGGAGCCACAATGCCGCCTACCCAATACTCCATTTTACGAGCCCTCGTCGCAAGTTCCGAAACCGCCGTGGTCTTGCCTGTACCGCATCTTCCTGTGATCACTCGAACCATTCTCACGGCAGCGATAAACTCCCGTCCGAGAATACTTCCCTTCCTGCCGACATGGTCAGGAGTACCCTCTGATCCCACGGGGCGCCTTTGGCGGGATCCTTTTCCACCACCACCAAGTTCGCTTCCATGCCCGGCAAAAGCGTACCGCTGGAAAACCATCGCGCCAAGCGTGCGGGCGCCGCCGTATATGCCACGAGCACCGTCTCCCAATCAAGGCATTCGTCGGGATTCCACGAAGTCCCGCCTTTCGACCTACGTTCCATGGCCGCCGCCATGTTCCTCCATGGATCAGCTGGCTCTATAGGGAAATCCGTGCCCAAGAGCAGCGTAGCTCCGCACTTCTGCATGCTTCGATATGCATACGCCCAACGAGTCCTTCCTGTCCAGAGTCGCTCAGCCAGCGGCCTATCGGATAAGAGGTGACACGGTTGAATGGAGACCGCCAGATTCGGGGCCGCCATTCGTGCCAGATCGTGGGGCTGTACCAATTGGGCATGCTCGATCCGGAAGTACTGGTGAGGGAATTCCTCCAGCTTGCCTTGGAAGCTGTTCAGAGCGTTCCGGACGGCCCTATCGCCAATAGCGTGGATGAGCACATCAAGCTCGTGTTGCAGAGCCTGATCCACCTTGGATCTCATGGTCGGCACATCCGTGACGACCACGCCGCTTGAGCCGGAGCTATCGGGCTTCAGCATCAGGACAGTGTGCGAACCCAGAGACCCGTCGGCAAAGAGCTTGAAACCTTGAGGCCGCAAAACGAATGGCGATTCTTCGATCTCCTCTATACTCATCTGCTCAGCACAGAGGTAGACCTTGAGCCCAAGTTTACCTTGCTCGAATAGGGTATTGAGGGCAGCCCACCGCCTTGCTGTCTCCAAGGTGTGTACGCCCACAATGCCCATGGCCCAAAGTGCCCTCTGCTCCTCGGCGATGGCCTTCACCACATCCTCCTCGGAAAGCGATGGAAGCCGGCATGAAATCTCGTCCAAGAGATTCTCCCGGATGATGCCCACCGACCTCCCTTCCGCGTCCTTGGGGAGCAGGTCATCAGATATCGTCTCGTCAATCCTTAACTTTTTCATGGCCACACTGTTGACCAAGGCACTATGTCCATCCCTACGGAGAAGGAATGCGGGTTTTCCCCTGGTCACATGATCAAGATCGAACCTTGTGGGGAGCGTGGGTATTTCCCATCTCATTTCGTCCCACCCCGTGCCCATGATCCACTCCCCCTTTGGATGATCAGCGATCCACTGCTCCATAGCAGCGATCACCTCCGCCAGGGACTTTGCCTGGTCAAGCGTGAGACGCAGCCTACGTGTCGCCGCTCCCACGAGGTGACAGTGCGCATCCACGAGACCGGGCATCACCGTAAGGCCTTCCAGGGAGATCTCAGGCCATCCGGCGAGATGCCGAGTTTCATCCGACCCCAGAGCAACCACCACTCCCCCATCAATAGCCAATGCGTCGGCCCTTGGTCTCGTTGGACCGGCGGTATGAACCGTACAGTCGCGAAGAATGACGCGTGGCAAATCCATCATGGAATCGCGCTGGGACCACGTTTCTTCTCAGCTCCCGATTGAAGAGAAATCGTGCTGAGAAAAGAACGGGGTGGCTTCCTGCCTTTACTAACCATGGGAAAGAAGCGTGACCACGAACCAGAGCTGTCACGCAGGCCCACAGAGAGCGAGTCGGTGTTTGGAATCAGATAGAGGTACCCTTGCTCCTCACCCCCCTCCCCTGCCCGGAGCATGATATCCGCCCGCGATCCACTGTGGCGCCCCCGAATCCGTATGGCGCCACCTTGTGCTGTTCCGCGTATCGAGTCTTGCCCCGCGCAAAAAAGCTCCATCTCACCCCCATCACCGCCAATCCAGAGGCCGGAGAAGGCTGAATCCCATGATTCATGCCTCTTGAAGCCGGGGGGTTCCGGCCACTCTTTGCGTTTCGCACAGCAGACAAGAAGAAAAAAGGAGAAGAGGAGAATCGAGGCCCCTCGGGCATGGGACCTCGATTCAGGAATGGGCATCATAGATTCCCTTCTCCTCGATTTGCATAAGATACTCTGGCTATTCCTCCGCAAGGAAATCCTTGAGCGGATGAAAGAAGAAAAAATCCGCCCGGTTTACCACCTTGCAGAGCAGCGTTCTCTTCTCGTCGGCCAGCTCTTTGGAGTGGCCGAAGATGGCTTGGATTACGTCGACTGGCAGATCGTATTTCACCGCAATCGCCGCACCCAAGAATGGATGACGAAGCTTTCTTCCCTGCTCATTCTGCACCACTGCTCCTTGGCAGATCGAGTACTCGAGCAGCTTGCCCACATCATGAAGATTGGCAGCCGCGATGACATGATCTCTCTCCAGGCCGGCGCCGCTCCTCTTGAGGGCAGCGGCGAGAAGAAGGGCCGCCTCCGTGACTTCGTTCGTATGCTCGACAAAGGTCGCCTGCGCCACGCCGTCGGCAACCAAAGCCTTGATCAGCAATGTGAAAGGAATACGCCTTCCCTCGATATCATCGATGCTGAAATCGGAGCGCTTGATAGTCTCTTCCCATACTCCCAGCACCGACTCTCGAAGAGAGGCGCTTTCGATGTCGTTCAGGCGCGGAAAAAGCGCCAGGATTCTCTCCTTCATCAGCGAACCCCCGGTGACTACAGGTTGGTTATGATGGCGTCGGTAATTTCGGTCATGCCGGCGGCTCCTTGCCGGAGGACTTGCGGCCCCCCTGTCAGCCTGAGCATGTCGTAGCTTCTGACCTTCCCTTCCTTGATCACGGCGCCCACCGCGTCTCTCACACGTCCTGCCTTTTCAGTCTCGCCAAGATGATCCAACATCATGCAAGCGCTGAGAATCATAGCAATAGGATTCACGATTGGTGGATCCAGGTGCTCGTACTTCGGTGCGGAACCATGTGTGGGCTCGAATATGGCGACCTCTGTTCCGATATTCGCACTGCACGCGAAGCCAAGACCGCCGACGAGGCCGGCAAAGCCATCAGACACGATATCACCAAACATGTTGCCGGCCACGATGATGCCATAGTCATCCGGATTCTTCGTCAACCACATCATCTGGGCATCGATATTGGTTGACCAGAGCGCGATATCGGGAAAATCCTTGGCCACTGCCTGCGCCTCGGCCTGCAACATCCCCGAAGTCTCGCGTATCACATTGGGCTTCTCACACACCGTGACACTCTTATATCCAAATTTCTTGGCATGTTCAAAGGCCTTGGTCACAATGCGACGACAGGCCGGCCGCGTGAAAATCCTGCATGAAATGGCAAGATCCGGACCAGGCACGTCATCGAATCTGCCCCATTTCTTATGCGTCCCCAACGCATTACGAACACTCTCCGGCGGATCGGTCCACTCCACACCGGAATAGAGACCTTCGGTGTTCTGCCTGAATATCACCACATCCACCGGCGGTTCTACAATCTCGTCGCCAGATCGTCGCACGAAGTTGAGCGGATTCCCAGGGTAGGCCTTGCATGGCCTCATGCATATATCCAGGTCGAAGTGTTGCCGGAGCCCCACGATGGGACTGTAGTACACGTAGCCCTTGTCTCTCAATTGGGGAGAGAGCTCGGCCGCCGCCTTGTCTTTGGGTTTCGATGTAATGGACCCGAACAGCCCGATCTTGTGCTCTTTCAGGATGTCCAAGGTTCGTTCCGGAAGCGGATTCCCCTCATTGCACCAAAACTCCCACCCAATATCAGCGTGCACGTATTGCGCCTCGAAACCGACCTTATCCAGAACCCTCAAGGCCTCGGGAAGCACCACCTTGCCGATGCCGTCCCCGGGCATGATTACCACAATTCTCATGGAGTCTCCTTTCCTTGGTGCTGCATGCCGTGTCGCACCCGGATCATCGATAGCCAACACAGTGTGTTTCTGAAACTATCCGGCCAAGATAGGCTATATTGAGTCAGGGAATGTACGAGTCCTTTGATGCCTCATCAATGGTAGTGGCGATTCAGCGGTGTCAGGATGGGGAGAGCTCACCCATATACTCAGCCCTCTTCCCAGATAAGTAGTGCAGAGCTCTGAGCGCATACTCGCTCTCGGGTTCCTCTGCAAGCACTTCCTGAATCTGCGCCTCAACGTCATCGTGAATGCCCCAACAATGTCCGATGTCGATGAGCAGTTGATATGCCCTCCATTCCCGCCGATGCACTCTAAGAAACCATGAGGCCAACTCGAATGCCTTCCGCGAATTCCCTCCTCTCTTGTAGAATGTCATGACCTTGATCCAGAGATCCCAGTCAGTCCGCCAGTAGCGGGCGAGCTTTTCATACTCCGAAGCAGCTTCACCAAGTTTGCCTCTCCCCTCGAACGCCTGTCCCGCTTGGAGGGGGCCAACCTTGACCAAATGAGTTCTCTGTTCTTCATCCATGAAGCTTATGGTCGAGAGTATGCATGCCGCCAAAGCCAGGAGGATGAATCCCTGCGAAAAGAATCGCCCGCCATCCTTCCCTGACAATCCCGCAGCGGGGAACCCCGATCCCACCATAGCGATCGCGAAAAGCAGCTCGCCTACTTCATCGTCGGTAGCGGTTACCGGCAGTGTCATGAGCCACGCGGCCAAGATGAAACCCAACGATGCTCCCCATGTCGGCACAGGGATGGCAAGTGTACGAAGCAGCCGTGCAAAAGGGCTCCAGAGCCGGGCCAACAGTGGTAGAAAAACACCGTAAGCCATCATAAAAAGCACAGAAAGCTTTCTCGGTTGAAGCCAGGGGATCAAGAGATTATGGAGGGTCAGCTCCCGTTGTACGTTATGATGTACGAAGTAGTCGGGTGGTTGAAAGACGAGGAGCCGCTGGCCCCAGGCGATTTCCTCTCCCGCCACAAAAAGGGAAAACAGGGCCATGCCAATCACAAAAAAGGCGCCGACCCATTGCCGCGAAGAGATCCGCACCCACGCTCCTCGAGCCCAGAACCACCCGGCGGCAACAAGAAGCAGGAAACCAAGCCACTCGGGCGGCGTGTCCTCCATGAGCAGGTACCCGTAGCCTGCAGGCGAAAGCAACAGCAGCGCAGCAAATATGCAGAACACGCCGACGACAAACAGACTCAATACCGAATTCAGCTCCGCTACGCTACGCATTTGGGGCACTCGAATGATGGAATGGCAACCACAGATTGCACAGATTGGGAGAACAGATTATGGGATTGGGAAGGAATGCAACTTGCTGAAATGGGAGAATAGGTCCCACGCATCCGTCTACGCTCGTCGGCTTTGCCGTGACAAGTCCGCCTTCGCCGAGGCTTCGTCGTGACAAGAAGGCGCAAAAACGCAAAGATGAGGTATTGTGTGTCATTCTGAGGGAACGGAGCGACCGAAGAATCTGAGGGGGGAGGATTGGGATGGAATGCGAAAAGCCGGATTGCGGGCATATTGGAATAGAGAGCGGCAACTTCTCAATAAGCCCGTGCGATATCGGAGAAATCCCCCTTGATCCCCCTTTACGAAAGGGAGAAGGTCTGATGCTCTGACCTATTGAGAAGTTATGAAGAGAGATCCTTCACTCCCTACAGTCGCTCAGAATGACAGGGGTGGTT
>JAUXFG010000117.1 GCA_030620115.1 Candidatus Fermentibacterota bacterium | reverse complement strand
GGCTAACCCCGTGCAATTATGGGGAAATCCCCTCACCGAGCCGTAGGCTCTACGAGCCGGAGGCCTCAATCCCCCTTTGCAAAGGGGGAGAAGGCCTGGATGCATAGTCTTGTTGAGGAGTTACGACAAAAGGAATCAACCTTGAACGGGGAACTCTGAACCTCTGAACGCGAACCCGCAAGCGAACTCACTCATCAACGGGGAGAAATCATGCGAGAGAGAAACACGAAGTCTACCATTGTATTCGTTCTGCTGACACTATCGGTGGTTGTCGCCACGGGCCAAGTGTACCGTCCGGGTACTATCCACGATGTCGACCTTCTTGAGGGCGGCACCTTTCTGATCACCGATGGTGGGAATCTTGATACCCATCAGGGTAGTGGGATCTTCGAGATTGACCGCAACGGCCGTGTGCTCTGGTCGTACGCCCTCGGCCTGGTATGGGCACACAATGCGGACCGGGTGCCCGGCGGCAACGTGATCATCTCAGATACGGGCAATGACCGGGTCATCGTCATCAACCGGAACGGCGCCGTGATTTGGAACAGTGACAACGTTTCACTGAGCGATGGGAGCAGTTTCGACTACCCCAATGACGCGAATCTTCTGGAGAACGGGAACCGTCTTATTACTGATCGGAACAACCATCGTGTGGTGGAGATCGACGAGGAAGGTACGGTGGTGTGGCAGTTCGGTGAAACGGGGGTGCCTGGGAACGATAGTCGACATCTTGATGGTCCGCACAACGCGGACCGGCTGTCCGGCGGCAATACTATCATTGCCGACTCGAACAATGGTCGAATCGTGGAGATTACGCCACGAGGCGCCATTGCATGGACATTTGAGGGAGGACTCGACTGGCCGCGCGACGCGGATCGATTGAGGAACGGGAATACGTTGATCAATGATTCACGTAACGGTCGTATCATAGAAGTGACACAAGGCGGAGCCATTGTCTGGGAGTATCAGGTCGACTCCATGAGTTATGATTCAGATCGTCTGCAGGGGGGGCATACCCTCATTGGAACCCAGCAGGCCATACTCGAGGTGGATCAGGCGGGCAATACGATCTGGTCGTTTCCCTCGGGCTATGAGACCGAGGTTATAGAAGGATACCTGGTGACCGCGCCCAACGGAAACCGATTGTGGACGAAGATCATCCAGCCTCGCGCTGAGCTCTATCCAGAGGAGACTTTCCCGGCCGTGGTTGACGTAAGCGGGGGCCTGAATCCGGGAGAAGGCGGAGCTCTTTACGTGGCTCGAGACGGCTTTGTCGAGTTTCATTTCAATGCCGAAGGACGCGGCATGGCACACCCGAGCGAAGGCCAGGAGGATCACAACGGATTCATCCATCAGGACGATCTCAACGCGATCATCGAGTTCGCCCATAGCCGCTCGAATGTGACACAAAACAACCTCGGGGTGATCACCCACAGCTACGGAATCACCATGGGGGCCGGCTGCTTGGGGCGTTATCCGGACCTAAGAGTCAAGTACTTCATCGATGTGGAGGGGCCATCGGAGAGTTTCGTGACATGCAAAGAACCATGGGCTCTCGATGACGATCCATCCAATGACCAGCATGAGTTCATCTACAGCATGTTTGGTCACTATAGCACGTATCGGGATTCGTCGGCGGAGAATATGGCGTGGTGGGGCGAGCGTGAAGCCACGCGGTTCATGGGGGATATCCGCTGTCGATACCTGAGGATTCAAGCCGAATGGGACCATGCGCAGCCGCCCAATGGACAATGGCCGGGCTTCGACTATCCGCCTCTATGGTATCAGAACAAGCATGCCATTGATCCGGTGAATCTCGCCACGGAAGGCGTATCCCCTTGGACACGGGTCAACGGTTTTCCTCTGGGCAACCCCCCAAACACCACATATAGCCGCGAGAACCCGCCGGTGTACTATGATCAAAGGTGGGTGGAGCACCAAGAGGAGCTCCGCTTCATCATCCATGAGATGGCGGCCATGAACCCGCTTCCCGTCTCCGCAGATTATCTCACCCCCGTACCATTGGCGCCTGTGCTCTGCACTTGCTTACCCAACCCGTTCCGGCTTTCCACGACATTGAAGTACTCGATTACCGAACAAGGACAGGTTACGCTTGGTGCTTATGACCTCATGGGTCGGTCTGTGCGACGGTTTGCCGGCGGTTGGCAATCGCCAGGCGACTACGACATCGAATGGGATGGCAGAGATGACTCCGGCGCCCGCATGCCAAGCGGGCACTACTTCATTCGCCTGAGATTGTCAGATGGAAAAGGCACAGAAACGACTATGACAGAGAAAGTACTCCTGGTTCGATAGCTCGGATATCTCAGAATTGACACGAGCGAAGCTGCGCCCTAAACCGTCGAGCGATGATGCCGTGGCGCAGCGATTGACGCGCAGCGATACTGGCTGCCGGTCACTGGATACTGGATGAAACCCTGAGTCGTTCCGTTCTCCTTCCAGCATCAAGCATCCAGAAACCAGCATCACCTCGCAGCCAACCCACATATAGCGTTACAAAACTTGACTCGTTTGTTAAGTTTCCAACCTATTGAAAACGGCTACTGCTTCGTTTCAGTATCAATCCCTGCGATGCTCGCGACGAAAGACGGTGAGAAATCCGGACTGGCATGGAGGTTGACGGAGTGTGCGTGCAAGAATTACTGAAAGCCTGTAGATGGCCGGTGCTCTCTGCCCCATATGATGTGGCGCTCCGTGCGGCAGTGGAGTTCGTTTTACGTCGGGCAGATGTCGCGAGTATTGTAGTCGCCGGCACCATCATTGATGGCAACCCCGATGCCTCAAGCGATCTGGATCTATATGTCATCAACCGCGCTCCGGTTCGACAGCGGATTCAGAGATTCTTTCACCACGTCCCAACCGAGATCTTCCTGAATCCAGTCGAGGCCGTCGAGGCGTATTTCGAGGAGGAGCAGCTTCGAGGCAGGCCATCGACTGCACATATGCTGGCAACGGGGAAGGTCATCCTTGATCGGGATCGCGTGCTTGACGGTCTTCTCCGGAAAGCAAGATCGCTGTTGGCGCGGGGAATGAGGATATCCAAGGAACGGTTGGTGATGATGAGGTACCATGCCGCCACTCTGTACGAGGATGCAGTTGATACCGTTGAGCGCGATCCGCTCACATCGAGCATGATTGCCTGGCGAGCGGTTGATGCCATGCTGGAATACTCCTTCGCAAGTTCTAGCGACTTCATTCCTCGATCCAAGGAGGTTCTAAGAATGGTTTCGCACCGGGATCCGAGGTTGGGGAGTTTGGTGGAAGCCTTCTTGTCAGCTTCGACTGCGAAAGACAGGCTCTCTTTTGCCGGAAGGATCGCCGACCAGACCATCGGAGTGCGGGGTTTCTTTGAGTGGGAGTCAGAACCGGAGGATAGGGCGGGATGATCCGAGGAGCATCTTGACAGGTATTCATTTTCTCCTGACGTATACCTGCAATCTTGTATGTGATCACTGTTTCTTGTACTCGAGTCCCAATGTAGGTGGAACGTTCACATTAAGGAAGGTCCGGCAGGTCCTTGATGAGGCGAGAAAAATCGGTACGATCGACTGGATATACTTTGAGGGCGGTGAACCGTTCCTATTCTATCCTCTGTTGCTCAAAGGCATCAGCCTTTCGCGTGAGATGGGTTTCAAGGTCGGTGTGGTAACGAATGCGTACGGGGCGATCTCTGAAGAAGATGCAGAGCTTTGGCTCGAGCCTCTTGCCGATTTGGGAGTTTCCCTGCTCAGCATCAGTGATGATTCGTTTCATTATGCGGAGGGGGAAGATAGTCCTGCAAAGTGCGCCTTGGCAGTGGCCGAAAGGCTCCGCATCCCCACGGCTCCAATCTGCATCGAGAATCCCGCGGTACAGGCATTGGAAGCCAGCAAACAAGAGAAGGGACAGCCTGTCCTAGGTGGGGGCGTCATGTTCAAAGGTAGAGCTGTTGAGAAGTTGACCGCGGGGCTATCTCGAAGGCCCTGGCAAGAGCTGATAGAATGCCCCTATGAAGATTTGAAGAACCCTTCGCGAGTCCATGTTGACGCGTACGGACATGTCCATCTCTGCCAGGGGTTGAGTATGGGCAATATGTGGGAGACCCCTTTATCGATGTTGGTCAAGAACTATGATGCAGGTTCACATCCAATCTGTGGTCCTCTGGTGAAGGGGGGACCTGCTCTCTTGGCGAAACAGTACGATGTCGAACATGAAGAAGAGTACGTTGATGAATGCCATTTCTGTTATCTCATTCGTTTGGCTCTTCTCGACAAGTTCCCTCAATACCTTGCACCCAGGCAGGTCTATGGATTGGAATAAGTCCTCGCTTTTTCTATCGGTCAAACACGCGTCATGTAACTCAATGAAGAGAACAATTTGGAGAAATGCGGATTCGTAGATACGGCGCTTCGGGGCCTATGGTTATCGTTTTGCATGGAGGGCCGGGTGCTCTTGGGAGCGCAGCCCCTATGGCGCGCGGATTGGCGGATTCGTTTCGGGTTTTCGAGCCTTGGCAGCGCGCCAGCGGCGACAAGCCGCTCACTGTGGGCCATCACGTCGAGGATCTCCATGCGCTGGTGGAATTCATAGGCAAGGGTGTGCGATCCGCACTGGTGGGCGAGTCCTGGGGCGCCATGCTCGCCCTTGCCTACGCCGCGGCGTACCCCGACAGTGCGGGCCCGCTCATCCTCGTGGGTTGCGGCACTTTTGACAAGGTGGCTCGCGCTCGTATGCGAGCAGTCCTCGAGGAGCGCGAAGATAACGATCTGCGCCAACGCCTTGAGCGCCTTCCGGAGGAGTTCCCAGATCCCGGAGACCAGATGATGAAGAGGCACGAGCCTGAAGCCCTATCTCCCGCAATTGGAGTACCGCGAGTGGGAGCGTTGCGGGCACAGCCCGTGGGTCGAGAAGTTCGTCCGGGATGAATTTTTCACCATCATGAACGAGTGGCTCGCTCGTCATTTGGGGGTTGCGCGAGAATAGATTAACCCGTCGGTAAGAATCGAAGGAGTTCGAGACGAAGTTCGGGACGAAGTTTCGGATTAACCCGGCATGCCGAGCCAGATGAGCAAGACGATGATGTATCGAGGCTGATGTGGACAGGAAAGTCAATCCCCCCACTGTTGTAGCTGTGACTGAATGAACTCAACGATGAACTGGTGTTGCTCCCTGCCGTTTCCGTGGATCTCCATGGGTTCGCCGAACAGCATGTAGATAGGTTTCGATCGATCAAGCGGACCGAAGTCCTTGAGGCGCCGGCCATTGCCCCAGAAATCGGTCTTGATGGCCACCGGGAGTGCCCTCACGCCCGCGCGTTTTGCGAGCTTGATGCCCAAAGAATTGAACTTCTCCGGCATGAACTCGATGTGCCTTGTGGATTGGGGAAAGACAATGATGGAGATGCCTTGGGAAAGAAGCTCCGTTCCCCTTGTCAGCACAGTCTGCATGTCTTCCCGAGGGTTCTTCCTGCCCACGGTGATGGGGTTCCTCGAGCGCATGACGGGACCGAAGATCGGCATTCGCACGAGGCTCTCCTTGACGATGAACGTCACCGGCCGGTATGGAGCGATCAAACATGGGAAGACTTGGGTCTCAGTGGAGCTCATGTGGTTGCTGATGAATACCAGCGATTTTTCAGAACCTCTCAAGTTGTGCAGGCCCTCGAGGTGAAACCGGGCGCCACAGCCCTCCAGATTCCGGAAAACCTTGAACGAGCTCTCCGCCCATCCTTTGTCATCATACTGATTCTTCAAGGCGCATGATCGTGCCTTGAGCACAACCTTGAGATGGAGCAGGTAGAAGCCGACACGAGAACCGAGGAACAATCTGTCGACAAGAACTCGCGATGTATCCTCCGGCGTGTCGTATGTATCAGAGGGGAAGTTATCCTTCATAATAGACTCCCATGTATTGTGAGCAACCTAGCCCGAACTTCTCATCCCGCGTCCGCTGCGGAACTGTTTCGCTTCGAAGCCCGATGAGAAGTCCGGAGCAGCACGCCACCCGAAGCGACGCAGTGAGATCTTTCCTTGCTCATCGAATGCTACTCCTTCGGCTTCGAGAAGAGCGCGCTGGAAACCCTCCCATTCAGGGTCGGAGCGGGGACTGATTCGACCGTTGGCGTTGATCACGCGGTGCCATGGGATCTGGAGGTCTTCAGGGAAAGCGTTCAATGCGTAGCCCACCAATCGTGCGTGCCCGGCGAGACCGGCAAGCTCTGCGACCTGGCCGTAGGTGGCGACACATCCTTTCGGTATCTCGGCCACCACGGCGTAGATCCGTTGGTGAAGACTTGGCTCAGGCGTCATGTGAGCTGCTCTATCAGCTCGTGGGTATCCTTGGCAAAGTCATCAGGGGCGTACCGTGCCACAGGCGCATCGCTCAGCCCATGTCCGCGCTGGTCGGGCGCAATGATCCGGTATCGATTTCCCAAGCGGGAGATCAGATCGGTCCAGGTTTCGCCGCGGCCCCACTTCCCATGAAGACAGAGCAGTGTTGGTTGGCCCTCGACTGTGTCACGGCAAAAGAGCCGGATGTCGTTGATCGTGATCATGAATCGTTGGATAGTTATTCCTCCCATGACCCTGTTCCTTCAGGTCGGGGATTTGCGTTCATGGGCTTCGACTTGATATATGTCCTTGCTAGAAATACAATGAGGTCGCTCAGCACAAGCGATCCCATCGCGACGCATTCTTGTCTTCTTGTCGGTAGCGGGTCAAGCATTCCTCTCCGGCAGGAAGGCTGGACAACCGCGGGATTAACCCATACAATATGCGCTGGACGAAGATTAGCCCGGATATTTCATGAACATCGATGAGCCATAGAGGAGAGAAGCAATGATAGCAATAAGTGCATGCCTGGTATTGGCGATCATGAGCAGCGGGGTGATAGCTGCAGAAGAGCATTGGGAGCCATTTACCGTTGGGGCGGGCCAGAGGTCTCTGGAGATCGAGCTCTTGTGGACAGATGCCAGCGGGTTTGCCATGGAGATTCGCCTGCCGGGGGTGTGGGTTCAAGACCAAGAGGAAGGCGGGAAGTCGTACAAGAGACTGTGGCTGCCTTCCTGCGGTCGCACGGCGGACATCGGGCTTCCAGAGATGCCCTATGTGGGGCGATTCTTCGCCATACCCCATGGCGCCACGGTCACCGCGACGGTCACGCCATTAGACAGCCTCTATCTCGAGGGTTTTCGGGTGTGGCCCGCCCAGGAAGCCCTGCCGGACGGTGAACCCCAGGTCTCTGACTTTCAGAAGGACGAACAGTTCTATGACACGGATGCCCTTTTCCCGGCGCCATTGTGTCGAGTGAGCAACCCCATGGTTGTTCGGGGTTGTGAAATGGCATTGCTCGGGGTCTTTCCCGTCCGCTACCGGCCCAGGCAGCAGACGGTTACCGTGTATCATAAGATGCGCGTCGAAATCCACTTCGCCGGCGGTGATGGACAGTTCGTGGATCAGCGACTGAGATCGAGATTCTTCGAGCCGCTCTTGGAAGGTTTGCTGGTGAATTACCCCTCTCTTGGCGGTTCCATGCCACTCGGTGAAGTTCGATCCGGCGAGGGTGAGATGATCATCCTGGCGCCCGACGCCATGTACTCGGCGGCCGCGCCGTTGGCGGAATGGAGAACCCAGAGCGGGCTTCCTACCGTGCTGAAGAAGCTCTCCGAGGTCGGGGATCAAGCTACGGATATCGAACAGTATGTACGCAATGCATATGATACCTGGGACACTCCACCGAGTTTCCTTCTCTTGATTGGCGACAGCAATCTTATGGCCACAAACTATAGGACGCATCACCCGTGGCAGATGAACATGACAGCCGCTGATCTCTACTACTGCACGGTGGATGGCCCGGATCTGTTCGCGGATATCCACTATGGGCGGATATCGGTAAATAATCCCTCACAGTTGACCAACATTCTCGACAAGATACTCGGTTATGACAAGGACCTGTTGAGCGGGGACTGGAATAGCCATGTATTCTTGGCATCGTATGAGGAGATAGGCAAGTATTTCCATATCACCTCGAACAAAATCTACAACTATCTTGTCTCCATTGGCTATGACTGTGACAGGGCATACGAAGATGGTTATCCTCCCGGCAGTACCGCTGATATTATCAACAACTTCAACGAGGGCTGTTTCGTCATAAATCACCGCGACCACGGAGGCAGAGAGAACTGGGTACATCCGAGTTTCTGGACCGACGATTTCTGGCAGCTCAATAACGGTCCCATGCTGCCGCTGGTGTTCAGCATCAATTGCCTGAGCGGCTACTTCGACGCAGAGACCGATGAGACCCCTGGTACATTCGAGTGTTTCTGCGAAGAACTTCTACGACTGGAAGACGACGGGGCTGTGGGCATCATTGGTTCTTCCCGAACTAGCTATAGCGGATACAATGATGAGTTGAACGTGGGGTTGTATGACGCGATCTGGCCCGGATTCGATCCAGCATATCCGGGGGGATTGAGCGATAATCCCTGGGGAAGCCCGATCTATCGGCCGGGCGGCATCCTGAACTTCGGCAAATGGTATATGTACGACAAATATGTGCTTACCGGTGGAGCGGGCTATCCATGGCCACCCGAACCCTGGCAGACCAAGCTCCAGATGGAGATGTACCACTATCACGGAGACCCGTCGCAGGACATTCATACCGCGGAACCAACCCAATTACTGGCAAGCCACGACGCCTGCGTCCCCGTCGGCGGAACAACCTTCACCGTGATCGTGGAGAATGCCGAGAACGCGCTTGTCGCGCTCAGCGTTGATGGTGAATTGTTCGGCAGGGCGCTTGTAAGCGGCGGGTCGGCCGAGATCACATTCGATGAGCCGCTTGCGGAGCCGGGCATCATGGACGTGGTGGTTTCGGACCACAACCGTGTTCCCTATGAGGGTCATGTGAAGATCACCCCCACGAATGGCTGGTTTGTGGTCGTCGATTCGGTGATGGCAACCGACTTCTGTGGCCATGTCGACGGCGTAGTGGAACAAGGAGATTCGGTTGCACTGAAGTTGAGATTGCGAAACATCGGCGGCTTCGAGGCGCCGGATGTGACCGGCATTCTATCCAGCAGCGATAATGCGGTGGCCATCGTAGATAATATGGAAGCCTATGGGGTCATTCCTGCCGACGGGAAGGTCACCTGTCCGGGGAGCTATATTTTCGCGATTGCCGGCGGCGTTCCCGATCAACATGAGGCGGCCTTCGATGTGGAGATCACTTCAGGCGACAGCGTTTGGACTAGGCACTTTGGAGTAACGATAAACGCTCCGGTTTTGGAATACGCGGGTCTTGTCATGGACGACGCGGGGGGCAACGGCCATCTCGATCCGGGAGAAACCGTAGATCTGTGGGTGACCATCCACAATGACGGATCGGGCACCGGGTCCTCCATCTACACCGAGCTGTCCACCTCAGACCCGTTCGTGACCATGGTGGCTGCCACATCATCATACCCGAATATCGAGCCCTCCGGCTCGGCGCCGAACCAGACCGCATTTCGGATCACTCTGGATTCGGGCTGCCCGGAACCCACGGTGATACCAATGGCTCTGACGCTTGATGCGTTTGGTCCCATGGAAACCGAGATAGGATTCTCGATTCCCGTAAGTCAGAAAACGGTTCTCGTGGTGGACAGCGATAGCGAAGAAACGGAAGCGCGGCTTTTCGATGCCATGGCACAGGTAGGGTATGAATACGATAGCTGGTCCATTCCGGCCAAGGGATCCGTGCCTTTGGATACGCTCTCGCTGTATGAGGTCATTGTGTGGACCGCTGGAGACAACAATGAATACTCCATGCTGGACACCGATCGCGCGAACATGAGCGAGTACCTCTCACAAGGGGGTGCACTTCTCTTTTCGGCGGAGAACTACCTGACATCATATGGGTCCGATCCATTTACCTCCAACTACCTCCATATCGAGGAATACACGATAGGAATCATGGTGAACATGGTGAGGGGCGTGGCGGATGATCCCATCACGGATGGGATGGACATCTATACTAATTTCCCCCAGGATCTGTCGGTGACTCCCGATGCAATTGTCCCGGATAGTGAAGCCGCCGGGATCTTCACGGTGGGCGGAAGCTCTCAGTTTACGGCGCTTCGCTACCCGAATGCGGGAAGCGCGCCATTCAGGGTGATTTTTTTGGCGACGCCGTTCGAGGCGCTTGCGCCCGGGCAACCCGATCCGGACAACCCCAAGACATTCTTGAAGAATGCGTTGGATTGGCTGCTTCTTTCAGTCGACCACACCGCTCCCCTTCAGATTACCGATCTTTCTTTGGGCATAGACGGATCGCCCGACGACGTGGTCTTGACCTGGTCGGTTCCGTGGGATAATGTCGGCGTTCATCACTATTTCGTGTATCGGGACACGCGGGCCTACTTCGAGCCGGACACGGGCACATTGGAAGCAACTGCCTATGGCACCATATGGACTGATGTAGGAGCCGGCGGTGACCCCGAGGTGAATCACTACTATCTCGTGACTGGCGTGGATGCGGCGGAGAATGAGTCGCTGCCTTCGAACCGGGTGGGTGAACAGGATTTTGAGGTTCTTGGTTCGAGTCCATGACCCCGCCGCGGACTCATCAGTGACACCTATGCCGCAGTGGGGTGGCGGACGGAGGCATGGGGTCGTGTGCTGGCTCCTTGCACTTGCGGTGACCGTGGCGGCTATGATGTATCAGCGTTCGGTGGGGCCGAGAGTGCCGATCCGAGGCACGGCCGTGGTGGGTTCGTTCCAGGTCCACTATCATTTTGCCCAGAGTCATGGTGGATCCGGCAATCATGTGATTTCCATTCCCGTGCCGGACTCGGTGTTGACGGGTTATATACGCTACAAGCGATACAGAACTTCGGATCCCTGGATCAGAAGTCCCCTGGAGTATGATCATGGGCGATTGAAGGGTACGTTACCGCATCAGCCATCCGCGGGGAAGCTGCTCTATCAGATCCATCTTTGCGTGCGCGGCGACGAAAGCAGTTGGGCCACAATCCCGCCCTCTGGTCCCGCGACCATTCGGTTCAGGGGAGCGGTGCCACCATGGATCCTCGCGCCCCATGTACTGCTCATCTTTCTCGGCATGCTTTGGTCTAACCGCGCGGGAATCGAAGCATTGAAACCGAAATCGCAGCCGCGCCGCTTGGCCATAGCCGCATTGGCCTTGCTTGGGCTTGGTGGATTGATCTTTGGGCCGGCTGTCCAATGGTACGCATTCGGACAGGCATGGACCGGTTTTCCCTTTGGTCATGATCTCACGGATAACAAGACGCTCATTGCCGTCTTGGCCTGGATTGTCGCGCTCCTCGCCGGTCAACCCACACGCCGGTACGCACGGTGGTGGATCGTGGCGGCATCGCTGGTCACACTGGTCATTTTTTCCATACCACATAGCGTCCACGGTACGGAACTCGACTACTCGACACAGGCTGAAGCTCCCGTCGTGGCGTCGTAGGGGGATGAGGAAAACTGGTTCGCGGCTCACGCCGCTCCTACACGAGATAGGGCTCGCATCCCCGGCGAAGCCCACCAAAGCCACGAAGGACGTAAGCGTTAGGTCATCTGTGATTGTGGTGCTTTTGGGGGTGTCGGGATCGGGCAAGACGACCATTGGAAAGCTCTTGGCCAAACGTCTTGATTGCCCATTCTATGATGCGGATGAGCTGCATTCGGCGCGGAATGTGTCAAAGATGGCCCGTGGCCTCGCACTCACCGACCAGGATCGTGAACCTTGGCTCGTACAGGTCAAGGAACTTATGCAGGCGGCAATCGAACGCAAAGAGACCGCGGTTTTTGCCTGTTCGGCACTCAAGGAATCCTATCGTCTCTTCTTGGCGAGGGGAACTGAAGGCGTTCAGTTCTACTATCTCAAGGGGGAGCCGGACCTTATCAAGCAACGCTTGGCTGGACGGAAGAACCATTTCATGAATCCTGAGCTCCTGGAAAGCCAGTTCGACAGCCTGGAGGAACCCACAGGTGCGCCAGCCTTGGACATTGCCTTGGAGCCAGATGCCATTGTTGGGTTGATCCTTGAAGCGACCGAAAAATCTGGGTGGAGGGGAGGCGGGAGGAATTCCGAATTGCTGGAATGGGAGGAATGAACATCCAACATCCCCTCGCCTACGCTCGGGACAAGCTCACTGCATTCAACGTTCAACATCGAAGTGAGGATCATGGAGGGCCATGCTCCGTCATGGCCGGTGATGCTTGACATGACGGGCGCGACGGGACGCGTCCCTCCACAGATTCTGATAGCTCGCCTTGGACGTGACAATGCGTGTCATTCTGAGGGAGCACAGCGACCGAAGAATCTGGGAGGGGGAATGGGAAGAATACGGGATTCG
>JAUXFG010000188.1 GCA_030620115.1 Candidatus Fermentibacterota bacterium | reverse complement strand
TATCCTCCCCATCTATCCGTTTTTGGCACTCGGCGCGGGTCTGCTCCTTTCCGCATGGTGGCGACAGGGAAAAGCCCTTAGAGTTTCCTCATTGCTCCTGGCAATGGCCATCATTGTGGAAGGCGTGACGATTCATCCCCACTACCTTGCCTACTTCAACGTTGGGACCGGCGGGCCGGATCGGGGATATCATTACCTTGTTGACTGCAACTTGGATTGGGGTCAGGACCTCCCCGCGCTGGCAGAGTTCCAAAACAGGCATGGCATGGAGCAGCTTTCTCTCCTCTACTTCGGGTCCGATGTGCCGGAGCATTATGGGATCAAGTACGAATTCTCGTGTCAGCCCATGGGGAGGAAAAGACCGCCTCCTGGAGTCTATGCCGTGAGCGCCACGTATCGGCAGGGCCTCTATCACTTCCCGAACCGTATGCAGGAACTGGCCTGGTTCAGGATGAACCCACCAACCCATCTCGTGGCGCATTCGATCCTGATCTACGATATCAGAAACCCCACCCGCCGAGGCATGAAGGTCGAATGGGATTGACTTGACTTGCCCGGTGGTGGGTGATAATAAGACCGGTCATATTTTGGCTCAACGTGACACCAGTTCCTTTTACTTCGTTTTTTGAGTAGATGAGTCAAACAAGTTCGATTGGGCATTGCAAGGTATAGGCGTTACGGGAGTTCAGGGTTCACTCTGGCCTCTGGTGGCGCCGCGCCATCAGGTTTTTCAAGGCAGAGAGTACCGCAGATACGAAATGCACTCTCAAACAAGGGTTCAGGGGGGATCAACGGCCAAAGACCCGTCTTTCCCTGAACTCTGAACGCTGAACCCCTGAACACTCGCACAATGAACACTCGCACAACCTGAAGCGTCGAAATATCAATCAACATTGCTTTGTACTGAAATGGATTTCAAATATGGTTGGCATAGGTTTCTATCTCAAGAGGGAACATGTTGAGTAGCGAGGTTTCTCAAGCAAGCACATGGAGGATGCCCGGTGGTATGCGATTCGGCGCCTACCGGGCTGATTCGATCTCAGCAACGATTGAATCCGCGCTCCCTCCAGAGGTATTGATTCCCATCGGGATTCCCAAAGGCGATGCCTTGGTTGCTGAGGGCGATCCAATCAAGACTGGCCAGCCGCTTGTCCCCGATGATCTGATCTCACCACGACAATTTCACCTCAGCACAGTCACGGGGCATGTCGATCGTTTCATTTCGCACGGGAAAGGTATGCGTGCTCCAACCAGCGTCGCGATCGCGAGGTCTGGCGACGACTTGTTCTGGGAGAAGGAATACGATCTCCCCGCCGACGCGGCTGCGGCTCGTCTCTTAATGATCCGGTCCGGCGTCATCCATGCTTGCGGAGAAGAGATCGGCCGATGGCTTCTGGGAAAAACACAAAATCACCTCAAGGCTCTGGTAGTCGCCGGGCTCTCCACATCTCCCCTGGGTTCCAGCGGCATCGGGGCTGTAGAAGAAGATGTTTCCTTGTTCTCAGCAGGGCTCTCCCTCTGGCAAACCGCCGCCTCGGGGACCCCAGTGTCCATCGCCGTGACAGAAGAAGAGATCGAGCGATGGCGCGCCGCTGGAGTGGAGAGCGAGCAAGTACACATCAAGGCTTTGCCGAATCGTTACCCATACGAGAATCCGGTGATTTTGGCCTGCGCTCATCTGCAGAAAGATCTCCCGGGTGAAACGAACCCGCTGAACGAGGGAATACTGGTCATCGATACCGCATCGGTATTGGCCGCGGGGAGGATTATGACCTCTCGGCGACCCCTCATTGAGACCCGTCTTGAGCTTCTTGGTGAAGGAGCAAAGAATACCGTCGCGGTCCTCACGCGTATCGGGGCTTGTGCGGGAGGATTCTTCGAGCCGCTTTTGGTCAGGCCGTCAAAGCTGGTGGCCGGTGGTCTCTTGGCAGGCGAGGGGTTGACAGATGACCAGCCCCTGTTGCCTCATTATCACAATGTGGTGGCGCTCCCGTTGCCCGAGCGTCGATTCATGGGTTTTGCCATGCCGGCAGCGACCCGCCACTCATGGACGCGTACAGTGCTTTCATCTCTCTTGCCCAGAGTACGATTCGAATCAAAAGCCGAAGTGGGTGGAGAGGAACGGCCCTGCATTTCGTGCGGAGCGTGTGAAGAAGTCTGTCCTCGGGGGATTTCTCCCTCCTACCTCTTCAAAGTGGCCGATGCCGACATCATAGAGGAGATGGAGCTTTACGGCATTGATCGGTGCATTCAATGCGGCCTGTGTTCGTATGTCTGTCCTTCCAAGATAGACCTCATGGGCAAGATCGTTGCAGGCCTGAAACGCCTGGAAGCAGAGAGGGCCGAATGATGTACGTGCTCCGCAAGTTGATGGACAGGATGCTGCAAGCCTACGGCAAAGGTCCTTTCGGACCCATTGTCGAGGCCTTGGATTTCTTCCTCTATAGCCCGGACAAGACGCCGGAGGGGCCGCCATACATACGTGACGGCGTTGATGCCAAACGCTTTATGTCCTGGGCCATTATCGGGCTCTTTCCCGCGTTCTTCGGCTCAGTGTACTTCTTCGGGCCACGTGTCCTGTTGGTGGTCCTCGTCTCCTACGTGGCAGGCGGACTAGTCGAGGTCATGTTCTCCATCCTCAGGAAGGAGCCTATTGCGGAGGGTCTCCTCGTGACAGGGCTCATATTCCCTCTCACACTTCCCGTAGGCACTCCCCTCTGGATGGTTGCTTCGGGCGCCATATTCGGCGTATTCTTCGGAAAGGAGGTGTTCGGAGGAACCGGTCACAACATCATGAATCCGGCGTTGGTGGGCCGAGCCTTCCTCTTTCTTAGTTTCCCGAAGGCCATGTCTTCTGGATGGGTCTTACCCGGCCAGGGGGCATTGGGAGCCGGCCTTAGTCATGACGCAACCACCGGCGCGACACCACTCCTGGCAGTCAAGCTGGCACAGTCAGCAGGGCAGTCGGTCACCGTGGCTATCAAGGAAGTGGTGGGAACAGACTGGCTGCAGCTTCTATGGACAAAGGGGCCTGATGCCTTTGGCGCCACATCGGCGATCCTCGTGGTCATCGGTGGCCTCATCGTCATCTTCAGCAGAGTCGCCAACTGGCGCATACCGGTTTCAATATTCGGCACGATCATCGTGTTGGGATGGGTTCTCCACACGCTTGCGCCCTCGACATTCATGCCTCCCCACTACCAACTGCTGGCCGGAGGGCTCTTATATGGTGCCTTCTTCATGGCCACTGATCCGGTGTCTGGTCCGGTCTACAACCGGGCGCGATGGGCATACGGGATCGGGATCGGCATTCTCATTCTCCTCATCCGCGGCCTGTCGGGCTATCCCGAAGGAGTCATGTTCTCTATCCTCATCATGAACCTGGTAGCGCCGCTTCTTGATCACGCTCACCGCAGCATCACTTCGAGGAGGTTCCAGCATGGATAGCCCCATCAGAACCGTACTCGTGACGACTCTCATAGGAGCGATATGCGCGGTGTTGCTTGTGGGAGTCCGTGGATTTGTGCTGGCAAACATTGAACGGAATTTGAGTATTGATGAGCAACGTGCGATCCTCGAGGCGTTGGATGTCCGCAATCAAGACGGTAACAAAGCGGCCTCGGCCTCAGCAGCTCAGGTAGAGACGTACTACCGGCAATTCGTGCGCAAGGTGCATGGGGAAGAGGCCAAGGAAATGGAATTCGACGTCTTCAGATACTTCAAAGACGAGAGGGTCGAGGGCACAGCCATCAGAGTCTTCGGCAAGGGTCTCTGGGGTGAGATGCGCGGCTTCTTGGCATTGGAACCAAAAGTTCCTGGACAAGAGACATGGACGGTGCGGGGTCTGATCATCTACAGGGATGAGGAAACTCCAGGCCTGGGGAAGCGCATCCGCGATGAGGATTTCAAGAGCAGATTCCGCGCCTCCGTTGGCAAACTCGTGCCCGGGCTCAAGATATTGAAAAGCGAAGGGTTGGCCGAAGGCCCCTACGAGATAGATGGCCTCACTTCGGCCACCATCACTAGCCAAGGAATCCAGGGGATGGTGAATCGAGCCATAGAATGGTACGCCGCCAGTGATCTGGTGAGTGGAACAGACAAAGGGGGCCAGGCATGAGCGGACCCGCAAAGCGACTGATTGAGAAGGGAACCCTAAGCGATAACCCTATTGTCTACCAGATCCTGGGCATCTGTTCCGCCTTGGCGGTCACGAATCGACTCGAAAACGCGTTTCTCATGGGGCTCGCCCTCATGTTCGTGCTCGCAGGAAGCAGTGGCCTTGTCTCACTCCTCAGGAAGGTCATCCCGAAACGAACACGCATGATCATGGAAGTCCTCATTATCGCGACGTTCGTTATCATTGTGGACCTCATCCTGAAAGCCTACGCATGGGACGCGGCAAAGGTCATGGGAGCCTATGTCGCACTCATCATCACGAACTGTATTGTCATGGGGCGGGCCGAGGCCTTCGCCATTGTGAATCCAGTTCGGCTCTCCCTGCTGGATGCATTCGGGAATGGCATCGGCTATACATGGGTGCTTCTGGTTGTTGCCCTGGTCCGTGAAGTGCTTGGCACGGGCAAGATAGTGTTCACCACGCTTGCGCAGACGGAAATCATGGTGTTTCCAGCTCCTCTGAGAGCAGCCATGGACGGCCAGTTTCCGCTGCTCCTGATTCTTCCACCAGGCGCCTTCCTGGTCTTGGGCCTCTTGATCTGGGTGGTCAAAGCCAGCCAGGGCCCTGAGAAGGAGATATAAGGTGGCTCCGCAGATTCACTGGATGCTCGTTCTTTTTGCGGCGATATTCACGAACAACATCCTGCTCGCCTATTTCTTGGGAATGTGCTCATTCCTCGCCGTATCCAAGACCCTCAAGACTGCGTACGGGCTAGGCCTGGCGGTCACATTCGTCACAACCGCGACTGCAATAATCAATTATGGAATATACTACTTCTTTCTCAATGCCTCGACTTCCATATTTGGTGTTGATTTGACATTCATCCAATACATAATCTTCATTGCCGTTATTGCCGCCTTTGTGCAACTTGTCGAAATGGTGATCGATAAATACTCGCCAACACTCTACATGGCGCTTGGCATTTTCCTTCCTCTGATAACAGTCAATTGCGCCATTCTTGGCACATCCGTCTTTATGGTCATACGAAAATACACGTTCATCCAGGCTGCCGGGTACGGCCTCGGCAGTGGCCTCGGATGGTTTCTCGCCATCGTGCTCATTGCGGGCATCCGTCAGCAGCTGCGTTTTGCCAATATCCCGGAACCATTGAAGGGGGTTGGCATCACCATGATCGTCACGGGCCTCATGGCAATGGCATTCCTGGGCTTTGCCGGTGTCGCCAACCTAGGGTAGAGGTGCGGATATGGAGCTGGTTTCTGCAGTTGTTGTTCTTTCTGGTGTAGTAGGCCTTCTATCATGGCTTCTTGTTCTTGCTGAATCTCGGCTGGTTCAGACGGGTGATGTACACATCGACATAAATGAAGGCTCCGACGCGAGCTTCGTGGCGCCTGCAGGGGATACGGTGCTCAGCACCCTCATGCAGCATGATATTTTTATTCCTTCCGGCTGTGGCGGAAAGGGAACATGCGCATACTGCAAGTGCAAGATCCCTGAGGGAGCCGGCGAGTTCCTACCGGCAGAGATAGGTCTGCTCACGAGGAAAGAGATGCGGGAGCATATTCGCCTCACCTGTCAGGTGAAGGTGAAGCAAGATATCAAGCTGGAGATCCCTCCCGAATACCTCGAGATCAAACAGATTGTGGTCCCTGTACTCTCCAATCACAACGTGGCGACCTTCATCAAAGAGCTCGTCATGGAATTGCCGGAGGGCGAAGAAGGCTTTGAGTACCTGGCGGGACAGTATGTCCAGATTCATATGCCCGAATTCGACATCCCTTTCACGGACTTCGATGTCGAGAGAGAGTATCGCGATGCCTGGGATAGATTCGCACTATGGAAGCTGCATGCGCCGAACGATGACCCTCAGCTCATGAGAGCATACTCCCTTGCCAGCTATCCTGCCGAGGGCAGGCATCTGAGGCTGAATATCCGCATTGCCACACCACCGCCCGAGGTCAAGAAGGCCCCGCCTGGGCTTGGCTCGAGCTATATCTTCGCGCTCAAACCGGACCAGAAGATCACGATTAGCGGCCCCTACGGAGATTTCTTGATCAAAGACACCGATCGGGAGATGTTGTACTTGGGCGGGGGGGCCGGTATGGCGCCCATGCGCTCGCATATCATACATCTGTTTCGTACGCTGAAAACCAAGCGCAAAGTTACCTTTTGGTATGGCGCCCGATCCCTCAGGGAGATGTTCTACGCCGAGGATTTCGAGGCTCTGCAGGATGAGTTCCCCAACTTCAAGTTTGTGGTGGCCCTGAGCGAGAAACAGCCCGAGGACAACTGGGAGGGGCCGGAAGGCTTCATCCATGACGTGGCATACGACATGTATCTCAAGACACATCCCGACCCCGCACAGATAGAGTACTACATGTGCGGCCCACCGCTGATGATCGAAGCGGCAGAGAGGCTTCTTGCCGAACTCCGGGTACCCGAGGAGATGATCGCCTTCGATAAGTTCTAACCCGGATTTTCTATCAACTGAAGATCACAGCAGGATTCTCTCTTTGCGCCCTTTCCGCCTCATCTCGCAATCCCATCCCCATCTCCTTTCCCAATCTGTGTCATCTGTGGTTCCGCCTTCTTGTCACG
>JAUXFG010000238.1 GCA_030620115.1 Candidatus Fermentibacterota bacterium | reverse complement strand
GCCTCCAGCCGTCCTCGGCCTGTCCCGCGCCCAGTCGTGGGGTCGCAAGGCTTGCAGGCAATACCGCTTCAGTCGTTGCGCTCTTCGGCAAGCTCAGGACAGGCAGCCGAGAGCTGATGAGAAGTTCGGGTTAGGCAGATGGATCGCTCACACGGCCCATGAAGAGGATGCTTCCAGTGACGTTGTCACGGATCAGAAAGATAAAGGGATGATCTGCAACGAAGGAATCGAGTGCCCCTGCATATCCCATGATGACGGCAGTGGCTGCAGCAGCTTCGGTTCCCTCCTCATTCACGTTCACGAATGCCTTGTGGATCACGGCGGAAATGAACAGGTCCCGCGCGCCGGTCATATTGGAAAAATCGGCATTATCGTCGAATGCTGAGGGCATACCCAATCTGGATAGGACCTCATTCAAAGGGAACTCTGAGGTCATCTCGAACTTCGGAAGGAGAACGTTCAGCGTTGTCTTATGCATGGACGCAAGCCAGGATTTGACTCTCGCCAGAGTCAGTGCGTCTTCGAGCTCAGTCAATCCATCGATCTCCGCCGGTAAGATGACGATCATGGACAGATCCTCACCATCGTACGGCATTTCCAGGATTGAAACATCATCCGTCTGGGCGTAGTTGAACTCAGCTTCTCGCAGGGTCATCATGGGAACCGTCACCGACTCGTCGGCCGTGATTCTGAAGGACCAATCCGTCGTATTTTCAGGGTCGAACTGGGTGAGCCACGTTCCTTTGAAGTAGATCGCATTGACAAGTACCAGTCGTGTATCTCCACTCAAAGGTGGCGGGATGAGATCTTGGATCTTGTCGTGTGTCTGATCAGCTACCCATTCGTTTATGATGAGGCGTGCCGCCTCAGGATCCAAAGCGAAGTTTATCAGCTCCAAGCCCGCGTCGTAGCAGTCTTGCACGATGGCAAGGAACGATTCAAGGAAGGCGTAACCTTCCTGAACCCAGAGCCGATTGGCAATGCTGAGTTCATAGCCATTCAAGGCAACGCCGCGATTCAGGCTGTTCTGAAGGGCGCCGGCCGCAGGGTGCCATTGACTGGGATCGTTCGGTACATGGAGGACCCTGGCCATTTCCTCCTCAGTAATTCCTGCAGCTCCCGCATATGTCATACTCAGAGCCGAGGAAATGCTGTATGGTGAGAAGAACCTATTGCCCTCCCCATCCTTGAGCTCTGCATATAGATCAAACGCGAATTGGTTGCCGGCAGTGACAGCCTCTTCCACAAAGGGGAGCATATGCTCCGGTATTGCACGCTCTACAAATGGATCCGGGCCCGTTGGACTGTTACTGCCACAGCCATTGATCATCATAGCAAAGAACAGCAAGAGCAGCGGTAGAGATCTGGTCTTCAACATCAGTCTCCTCCTTGTTGGGTCCGCGACCTGCGAGATGGTGGGCTTTCCTTGGAGGGAGGCCCGTCCCAGACAGCAAGCGCGGGATTGGTGGATGACCCCGGACTTCTCATCCCGTGTCCGCCGCAGGATGAGAAGTCCGGGGTCATCCTTCTTCGCAGTAGATGCCAGAAACTGGCAGATTCAGGTCCACGTCGAACTGCAGGCCTTCCAAATATCCTCCATGGCTGACATCGATCAGGTGAATGTGATACAGACCCGGGGGTAGGTGGAGGACTTTATACTCGAGATCATAGGGGCATTCACAACGGCAACCGTACTCCGATTCCCACTCGGTGATGATGACGGAATCCGCGGTGATGTCTACTTCTCCTGATAATTCCCCGGGACAGCAATTGAATCCGGCATTGATATGATGGAGCAGTAATGTTCCAGGTTCAACGTAGCTATATTCGACGCAGTCTAGGTCGCTCGGCACGCCGCTATCGGGTTGGGCGCCGGTCATGATCTTGCATCACGCCGAGTTGATGACCCGACCGTGCGGTTCCCCTGTCTCTGGATTCATGGGCTCCGATTCTTCCATCGAACATCCATGGAATATGATCACGGACAGAACAGCAGTGCATACCATGCTGTGTAGAAGAAGGTGTTTTCTCGCGGTGACGGAATGGACGAAGTCCATGATATCCCTCCCTTGAAATACTACACGAATAATCGCCATGTACGTCACCAATACTCGTCCCATCCTTATGATTGAAGAGAAAAAACCTCATGCCATCATGGCACATTCGATGACCCCAATTTCAGGTCACAAGTATTAAGGCCTTGCGCAAAAAATAACTTCACAACCTGATGGAATAATAACTGGAGCGATGATATTCTCAGGCGGATTCTCGCTGCATGCTCCATCTTCATCCTACGCAAGAAACATACCCGGAATGGGTTAACCCGGACTTCTCACCAATCCCGCGTCGGCCGCGGGACTGCAACGACTGATCCGGCACTCCCTGCTTCGTTACGCTCGGTCGACCGGCCTCGATCCGCCAGCTGGCGGACAGAGGATACGTCTTCGACCGGCCTTGGTCGCAGGCCTTGCAGGCAATACCATCTCAACCGTTTCGCGACGAAGGCTGGTGAGAAGTCCGGGTTAATTGTCCCACGGGCGATTGACGGAGCTCAGAATCCTCACTGAGTGATCGAAGGCATGGTAATGTGCGGAGTATGTTGCCGGGACCTTATCTCTGGGATGTTCGTTTGTGGACAATGTGTGATCGTTCGTGGACACATTCAAAATGAATGGCGCCACACATTGAAGGATGGATCAGAAGCTCGGGATTACAGGAAAAGGAAGAGGATCTCTCACAGAGCTCACAGAGGGGGAAGCTGTTGAGCTATTGAGCTGATAAGCTGGTGAGCTGGAAGAGAGGAGGCAGAGGATTGAGCGGATGAACATCAAATATTCGACATTCAACATCGGAGTTTGGGGAAGTTCGGGACCCGCCTTCGTCGGATGGCTTCCGTCTTCTCCTGGCGGATGCGCCGTGACCAGTCGGCGTGGCAAGCAAAGTTCGAGACGAAGTTTGGGGAGGGAGAGCGGGGAAAATGATTAAGTATATGCGCATATACTTAAATAGTTGCTGGAGGTTGAGTTCCACGCAAGAGCGACCAGGCGAATTCCACTTGACACTGCCACACTTGCCCTCTATGATATATATGGGATCCACACTTATCCTCTATGATATGAACTGAGTCTCTATGTTACTCTCTGCAGGAGGTGGCACAATGCTAAACCTTCGAGACTCTGCGTTGATCACTCTCAGGCCTGGTTCAGGGACGATCATCGCCATCGTATCAACTGTTTTTCTGATGGCAGTGGTTCGAGATTGTTATCCCCTTGCATTCGCGGTGACAAATACCGACGATTCGGGGCAGGGTTCACTCCGCTGGGCCATCGAATCAGCGAATGCCACAGCGGGCTCCGACTCGATTGTGTTCACCATCCCAGGGGCGGAACCTTTCACGATCCAACCACAATCACCTCTGCCCGCAATCACTGAGCAAACCCTCTTGGATGGTACAACTCAGCAGGGCTATGCAGGCTCTCCTGTGATCGAGCTGGTGGGGAGCTCTGCCGGAACAGGGGATGTACCCGGCATTGAGATTCAAGCTGATGGCACGACTGTGAAAGGGCTCGTTATCAATCGCTTCGCTTCGGCTGGCATCCGCATCACCATGGCGGACGAGAACGTGATTGCCGGTAACTACTTGGGAACGGACATTTCGGGTTCTCAAGCCTATCCGAATTTAGGCTGCGGGATACTACTCAGAGACTCCGACAACAACATCATCGGCGGTACCACGCAGACAGACCGGAATGTCATTTCAGCAAATGCACCGCATGGTATCATGATCTCTGGCTCCTCGGCATCCAACGTCGTTCAGGGGAACTACATCGGATTGAATGCAGCCGGGACAAGAAGTCTCGGGAATACAGAGGATGGTATTCAAGTTGGCGACGACTCCCATGGGAACAGTATCGGCGGCACCTCTGAAGGACATAGAAACGTTGTTTCCGGCAATCTTGCCGATGGAGTACACATCACGAACCACGCCACCGAGAATGTCGTGGTGGGTAACTATGTTGGCACCGATGCTACAGGCACTGCTCCGCTCGGGAACGGCCATGTCGGTGTGCAGCTTGGCGGGTATTCCTCTGCGAGCACCGTCGGAGGAAATACTCCCGGGGCACGAAATGTGATCTGTGACAATGCCGGGGCCGGCGTATCTATGGGTACATCAACAAATGGAAATATCGTGCTCGGAAACTACGTCGGTGTCGACGTATCAGGCGGATCAGGGCTGGGCAATCACATGTACGGCGTTTGGATCGGCCACTTCTCATACAACAACATCATCGGTGGCACTGACGACGGCAGCAGAAACGTGATTTCCGCAAACCTCACGTTCGGCGTGAACATTGAGGATAATGCATCTGGTAACTCGGTGATGGGCAACTACATCGGGCTCGATGCCAGCGGCTCGGCTCCCCTGGGAAATTCAGAAGACGGCATAATCATTCTGGGATTCTCCCATGAAAACGTAATAGGCGGCACATCCGCAGGCGCCGGGAACGTCGTCTCGGCCAATGGGGTCGATGGAGTACACATCACGAACCACGCCACCGAGAATGTCGTGGTGGGCAACTACGTTGGCACCGATGCCACAGGCACTGCTCCGCTCGGG
>JAUXFG010000268.1 GCA_030620115.1 Candidatus Fermentibacterota bacterium | reverse complement strand
GAGCGCGAAGGAGGACGATGGACAGTGCCCGATTGAGAGGATAGAGCGGGCCATGTGGGCGCCGCCTCCGTACGAATGCCCATAGCTCTTGCATTCCTTGAATGAGCATCTCCCAAGAGAGAAGAATGAGCGCACGGGAGAAACAGTATGGATTGAAAAAGAATTGAAGGATTTCACCCGATCTACTCCCGGCCCCCACGCCCCGTCTCCCTATTTCGCTGAGTGTGATGGCGATCTGATCCGCTTCCCCAGAGAGCAGGTTGTTGACACTCGATCCGCCCTTCAAGAGACCTTGACCACGGAATACGGTCTCTTCGATTTCCCATGCATCTTTCGGATTGCCGGAAACGATCAGACGATCCCGTTTCCTGTCATACCATCTGAATGCCGGAATATCGTAGCTGTTGCCGAACATGATGCCCGCTTGAGATGAGGAGGTCTGTGAAGGCACGCCGCAATCCCATTCCGCAAGAAGGTGGTTCCCTTCGCGCACGAGACGATCTATGTGGGGCAATCGCCTGCGCGCACGTGCACGTTGAAGGTGCTCAAAGGCGAGGCCATCGATCTCCATGACCAGGAGGCCGGGAAGCGGAGAGCGCGCGTCCGGAGAGGATGAGACCAGATGCCGCAGCACCTTCCGGTAGAACCTGTCTTCATCATCAATGGAGAGCATGGTGGTGAATGCGGTGTTGATGATCGCCAATCCCCCGGCGCAGAAGACAAACGTCCCCACATCTCTGATGGCGAGCATCCCCAGGGAACTGAACAGGTAGAGCAAGAGACCATTGAGAGCCGCGGTAATCATCCCGAACCCGAGAATGCCCATGGGTAGTGTGACCGCCAACATGAGAGGTCGAACCGCGGCATTGGCCATTCCCAACGCAACCGCGGGTAGGAGGAGCTCCCCACGCCACGGATGCTGTGCGCCATAGGACAATCCAGGCACCATCCTTACCAAGACATACAGGAAAAACGCCTCCACTGCCCAGATCAGGATCGCCTGACTGATTCTATGGAACAGCCGGATCTTCAAAACATCCCCGTGTCATGGAAACAGGATCAAAACGGAGCAACCGCAATGAAAATCTGGCCGCGAACAGCCCGCCGAATCACATGGCCGCTCGTTGGTCGAACCGACACAGGCCTGAGCCGGCACGAATCACCACCTCGTCAGAGGTCTTCAGGATACGGACTGTTGCGCGTGGAGCGAAAACCGAGGCATGGAGCACAAACTCGTGCGGCGGTCTCCACATGAATGAGTGGTCTCTGATCCCCATGGGCCGAATTGTGCCCCAGTGGATGGGAACGGCACTGCGAGCCCCGATCAAGGCCAAGGCCTTGGCCGCATCCATGGGATTCATATGATTCTTCCCCAGCCGCGGGCTGTGCCCCCATACCGGCAACAGTGCGAGGTCAATATCATGGCGCTGACCCATGTCCTCCATGTGGGGAAATAGCTTCGTGTCTCCGGCGAAATAGACGGTAGCGCCCGCGTGAATCACATAGCCCTGTACATCGGCTCTGAAACCGGGCCATCGCCTCCCGCCATGGAGAGCCTCCACCGGTATCACCCTCATATGCTCGGTTCGAAGCTCCTGGCCAACGCCGATTTCTACAACGGTCTGCGGGATTCGTGCAGCCAGATACTGGCCGGCCCCGGGAGGGACTACCACCGTTGCATGCGCGTGCAGCCTACGGAGCGAAGGGAAATCCAAATGATCATGGTGGACGTGACTGATCAGGATGAGAAGGCGTCTTCCATCGCCCTCGAATCCCGGTTCCGGCAGCTTTCCCATTCGACGCAGATGATACAACCGTGTCCGAAAAAAGGGATCAGTGATGATCGTCTCGCCGCGATGCTGCAAAAGCACGGTGGAATGCCCCATCCAGCGGAGGGCGAGTGTATCGTCATGCCACATGCCGAAATACCTCACGTGAAGAAGAGCTCATCGTCCATCCAACAAACCCGAACTTCTCAATAAGCCCGAGCGATATTGGAGAAATCCCCTCACCGAGCCGTAGGCTCTACGAGCCGGAGGCCTCAATCCCCCTTTGCAAAAGGGGGAGAAGGCTGGATGCACGGACTCATTGAGAAGTTACACCTTGCTGTTGTTGACCTTTTCGTAGGCCGTCGAATACTTGATGAAACCTCGAATGGTAACATGGTTCACATTTGTGAGGTGAACCTACTCTGAAAATCCCGAATCTCTGAACCCCTGAACGGTTACACTATATCATTGCACGCAGCCGGACGTGGCGGGTTAGCCCGAAGCTTCACGGAGGCATCACCATGCCGGAGCACCAGGAGATTCGTGCATGAACCTCCTATAATCTCATCCTTCTCCGCCTCACACCACTCCCGGTATGCCCCTCTCTCCATACGCAGCACCATTGCAGCCCCTCGTCCCACCACTTCACCTCTACCATCAGGCCCAATTGCTACCGCGGTATCCTCGTCAACTCCAATTCCCACGACGTCTTCTTCGGAGAGTATGGCCAGCGCCTCCAAAAGACGCCCCAATCTGGCCCGCCTTCCAAAATGCTGGTCGATGACCAGCTCGTGCGCAAAGCCAAGCCCATCTGAGAGCCTGACCCTCCCTTTTTTCGGCCATAGACCTGCTCTGCCGCCTGCGATCATGAATCGACTCAATGCTGCCGCTCCAGCGCTGCTGCCACCCACCGGCAGTCCTTCATTTCGGTGCCGGTGGAGCAGTCGCCGGAGTCCCTTAGTCCCGAGCAGTACCCCAACCAAGCGAGATTGATCACCTCCTGAAAGGTACACGATGTCCGCTTCTTCTACAGCCTCCATGAATTGGCTCTGGTCGGCATCATCCCTATCGACCAACCGGGGAAACAAGACCTTCCGGGCGCCAAGCTCCATAAAGAGCTCGCGGTACTCGCGGACCATTCTCCCAGGAGCGCGGGAAGCCGCATCGACAAGAAGGACAGTTGGATCCCTTGATGTCGAGAATTCGAGGAATCTGATGAAGACAGGACTATCGCAGCGCCTTTTCTCGGCGCCGCCCACGATCATGAGGGATCCATGTTTCACATGCTGCTCCGAAATCGTCACGGGATATCGATCCTTGTGCGGCGAAAACTGGGACACTGGAACCGGTGAACGATTTCGTGAACCGGATGTCAGGGAGTTCCTGCAATTCCGCAGATCGAATGGCAGAATGCTGCGTCTCTGTGCACAGAAACTGCGCAGCCCAATCCGCTCTACTCCGCCTCTCTAATGACGGAGCGAAGCGAGCTATAGCCCGAACTTCTCATCCCGCGTCCGCCGCGGGACATCCAGAACCATCTCGGCAGTTTCGCCTCGAAAGCCGGAGAGAGGTCCGCGCTAGTATCGTGTTTCAGAGGTTCTATACCTGTTTCCAGCAATTCTACATCCTTCACAGCAGCCGGCAATGTCACCCACCCGCGCCCGTATCGCAGAATCCGGAGATGTCTC
>JAUXFG010000133.1 GCA_030620115.1 Candidatus Fermentibacterota bacterium | reverse complement strand
GAAGCTACGCCTCAAACCGACGAGTGATGATGCCATAACCCATTCATCGAGGCGCAGCGATGCTGGTTGCTGGTCACTGGTCTCTGGATACCGGATGGAACCCGGATCGTTCCGTTCTCCTTCCAGCATCCAGCATCAAGAAACCAGTCGCCAGCAACGTCGTCAAAAAACTTGACTCGTTTGTGAAGTTTCTAACCAATTGAAAACGGCTGGAATCTGGCAATCTGGGGAGGGGGGAATTGGAAAAAGATGCGAAATGCGGGATTTTGGGGGATAGAGATTCTTCGCTCCCTGCAGTCACTCAGAATGACAGGGGTACTGCCTAAGTGGGTGCGTGAATGCGTGTCATTCTGAAGGAGTGGAGCGACTGAAGAATCTGGTGGATGAGGGGTGGCATGCTGGAATGCTTGAGTGCGAGAAGAGAGGGATTTGGAAGCTGACGGCTGAGGGCGAAGGCCGTAGCCATGGGTCCGCTGGCGCGGAGATGGCTGGAGTTGACCAGGGGGGTGGATTTCGCATCTTGAGCCGTTGATTCGTGAGTTCTGGATGCAGAAGGCATGGAATAGAATGATTTGAGGATCATTTCAAGGATTCAGAGGTTCAAGGTTCTGGGTTGGTGATGATCAACAAGAGAAGGCAACCTTCAACGGGGAACTCTGAACCTGTGAATGCCTCGCAGAGAAGGAAGGAAAAGGATTGAGCGAGCAGCTGAGTTTTCCTGTTCACCAGGCCTTAAGTCTGAAGTTGTTGATCGAAAAGGGACAGGAGATTGAGATAGGGGCTGTGGCGGAACTTCTTGACGCGCCGTATCCCCAGATCGCAGGCGCTTTGCAGAGCTTGGCGAAACGGGGGCTTGTGACACTGAGGGAAGAGGTCTGCGAGGAGTTCATGCTTGGTTCCAAGGGGAAGGCGTTGGAGGACGGTGTGCTTCCTGAACGCCGCGTCATGGAAGCCTTGGTGGCCAAGGGCGGGCGTATCCATATGAGAGATCTCGCGCAGACCGCCGGGCTTCCGCAGAAGGAGGCGGGGAAGGCGATCAAACCCCTAGATCGCATGGGGGCCGCCACAAGAGACGGGGGATACCTCGTTGCCGTTGGTCGGCTCAGCGAGGGGATTGTTCCCGAACCCGGTGAACACGAGAAACTCCTGAAGCATCTCCATACCCACGGGAGCGGGACCGTGGATACGCTCTCGCAGGCGGGCATCAATGCGGAAGAGGCTATGGCCGCGCTGTCGGGGCGAAGCGGGATAGTGGTCATCAAAGAGAGACGTCGTTGGTCGGTCTCTCTGACCGAAAAAGGAGAATCATTGCGTTCGGATGACATCGTGGCGCGAGAGACGGTCAATATCTTGGACCGTGAGCTCCTGAAAGATGGTGCTTGGCGCACGGTGGATTTCCGGCCATATGACGTCCAGTTGGCGAGCAAACGCCTTGTACCAGGGAAGAAACATCCTTTCAGGCGTATACTCGAAGACACGAAGCGGGCATTCCTGGATATGGGCTTTACCGAAGTGACATCGCCCCACGTGGAGAGCGCATTCTGGGGTTTCGATGCCTTGTTCCAGCCACAAGATCACCCTGCGCGAGAGATGCAGGATACCTTCTACGTGAAGCGGCCGGCTGTCGCGAGACTCCCCGATGGCGAGATCGTGGAGCGCGTGCGGCAGACACATGAATGTGGGTGGGAAACAGGATCCAGGGGATGGGGCTCCACGTGGAGCAAGGACAAAGCACGGGAGATCGTACTCCGCACTCACACCACCGCGGGTACGATACGGGCCCTGGCGGCGAATCCGAATCCACCGCAGAAGATATTCATCGTAGGCACGGTATTCAGGCGGGAGACCGTAGACTACAAGCATTTGCCGCTCTTCCACCAGGTTGACGGCATCGTGGTTGACGAGCAGGGCTCCTTTTCCTCGCTGTTGGGAACATTGGATCAGTTTTACCGCAAGATGGGGTTCTCCAAGTTCGAGTTCAGGCCTGCGTTTTTCCCCTATACGGAACCAAGTGTGGAAGTATTTGTGTGGCATGAAGAGAAGAAGGATTGGGTGGAGATGGGGGGAGCAGGTGTATTCCGAGATGAAGTGACCAAACCGGTGGGCTGTGATGTACCTGTCCTGGCGTGGGGTCTTGGTCTCGAGCGCCTGGCAATGTTCAGATATGGGCTTGCCTCCATTCGCGATATCTACCATTCAGATATCGAATGGCTCAGGGAGGTGCCTCTATGCCGGTAGTAGGGATCTCCATCGAACGTTTGGGGCATCTATTGCGGACTCCCGTACCCCAAGACGATCTGGTCAAGGCGTTGGAGCGTCTTGGCTGCGACATCGAAGGGTTTGGAATCATGAGGCGGTTCCGTTGCGTCCGCTGTGGTTTTGTACTGGAGAAGACGGCTACAGAAGCTGATCCGGGATACTGCGACAATTGTGCAGCCGATTTCTCTGCCGATCCCGATTTGCGGGAAGAGCTCGATTCCATAGATGTGATTCGGCTCGACTTATTGGCTGTTCGCCCCGACATGTTTGATGTGGGCGGCCTGGCACGCACACTGCGTGCCTACCTTGGACATGAGCCGGGTTTGGCCTTGTATGCCTTGGCCGAGCCGCGTCTTTCGGTACAGGTCATGCCGGGGTTGGACGAAGAGGAGAGCTTCCGTCCCGCCATCGCCTGTGGTGTAGTCCGGAACCTGCAGTTCGATCATGATCTTCTGAAGGAGATTATGCGGCTCCAGGAAAATCTTCACTGGGCCATGGGGAGAGATCGAAAGCGGGCGTCCATTGGGATATATGACCTTGCGGGCATCTCCGGGCAGATTATCTATCGGCCGGTGGGTCCGGACGAGCTGGTATTCACGCCGCTTGGATGGGAATCACCCGTCACACCGGAGCAGATTCTAAAGACGCATCCCAAAGGGTGCCTTTTTGCTCGGCTATTCAACGGTTTTTCTCGATATCCGCTGCTCATCGATGATGCGGGTCAGGTGCTCTCCATGCCGCCCATCATCAACAGCGAGGAGACGAAGGTGACCCTCGACACCCGAGAGGTGTTCATCGACGTCACGGGACCGGGCTCGACCCTGGTGAACAAGACACTCAATGTGATGATGACCAGCATTCTCGAGATATTCGTGGGGAGCCAAGGCGAGGCGGTGACCATAAGGCAACCTGATGATCGTTGTGCGCAGTCGCCCGATCTGTCGCCCCAGGAGATGACCCTCGACCTTGATCATGCCCGGCGTCTCCTTGGGTTTCACTTCTCCGACGAGGACGCGCCCGCCTTGTTAGGGCGCATGGGGCACGATGCTGAGCTGATTCCGGGGTCCCGGGCAGCTGTTCGCATGCCGCCATACCGCGCCGATTTTCTCCATGAGCGTGACCTGATGGAAGAGTTAGCGGTTGCCTATGGTTATGATCGTATACCTCGAACCATGGTTCCCACCATGACGGTGGCTTCCGAGCTTGAAGGGGAGGGTTTGGCGGATCGGGTAGGCAGGATATTGACGGGCCTTGGTTTTCTCGAGGCCATGTCGCTCATGTTGGGGAATGAAGAGGATCACTTCTCGAAGTTTGGCTTGGAAGTGCCGGCCTACACGGTGCTCATTGCCAATCCGATAAGCCGTGAGCAGACGTTGGTAAGAACATGGTTGCTGCCGGGGCTGCTCGATATTCTTTCTCGAAACACTTCCCGAGAGCTTCCTCAGAGCGTTTTTGAGGTGGGGAATGTGACTGTGGCTGATCCGGACGCGGAGACAGGAACCAAGGATCTGAAGAAAGTGGCCATGGCCACCATCGGCAGTACCGCGGGTTTTGCTAATGTTCGTTCAGTGATGGAGGCAGTTGTCAAGGAACTTGATGAGCCATTTTCCGTACAGCCATGCGTGCGGCCGTACTATCTCGAGGGGCGGTCGGCAGCGGTTCTCGGCATGGATGGTGAGGTAAGGGGGGAATTCGGTGAGCTGCATCCACTGGTACTCGAACGGTTCAAGTTGGCCTATCCCATCATATGCGGCGAACTCCTTCTCCCAGGCCAGGGCTGGCCGCCAGCGCAGCTCATGTCTGCTGCCAGGATCAGCCAGACACAATAGGAGGACTAATCGACGTGAGTCATCCATTGACCCACTCCGTGCACCGGTTCCACATTCCGGTCATGGGCACCGGTTTCACCATAGATACACCGCTGAAGGTGGCGCGTTACGGGATCTCATCCGTGGTTTCCCTGGTAGACGACATGCTCATCGAACAGATGCGCTGTTGGCTCAGTGGCGTCACGGGCCGACCATTTGCCGAGATCATGCCCGAGGCCGAGGATTCTCGCGCCGACCGCATCACCTCTTATCTGAACCTGCTGGATGACCTCGTGACCAGGCAGATGGAGAAACTGCGCAGCTCCCTCTTCGAGAAGGGCAGCGAGATTACCCGCTATTTCGAGATGCTGCCCGAATCGCCGCTCAAGGCGCTCTACCACAAGATGCTGGCGACACCCGATCCGCAGGAGAAGTCCGAGCTGCAGGACGAGCTGCGCCGGCGGGCCGTGCCCGGCGCCATCGATGTGAACATCATGACTAAAGTCGACCGCCCCCGGATGCGCAAGGGCGAGCTCCTGCCGCCGGTCTTTTCCGATGCCTTGAGCGCTCTGCGCGGCTATGCTCACAGCCGGCTCCGCTCGTCGATCATCCTGTCGGCGGGCATCAACCAGCGCCTGTACGGCTATCTGGCCGAGTTCAACGACTTCTTCCCCGACGAGCTGGGCGAGATCAAGAAGAGGATCATCCTGAAAGTCAACGATTTCCGCTCGGCTCTGGTCCAGGGCAAGTTCTTGGCGCGCAAGGGTCTCTGGGTTTCCGAATACCGTATCGAGTCGGGCCTAAACTGCGGCGGGCACGCCTTCGGTGGCAAGGGCACGCTGCTTGGGCCGGTCCTCGAGGATTTCCAGCGCGAGAAGGCGAAGCTGGCCAAGCAGTTGCAGGCCATCTGGCAAAAAGCCCTTGCCCGGTTTGGGCGCACCGCTCTTGGCGAGCCGCTCCCGATCCGGGTCACGGTGCAGGGCGGCATCGGCACCGCGGATGAGGACAATCTTCTCCATGAGCACTACGAGGTCGATGGCACGGGCTGGGCCAGCCCCTTTCTGTTGGTTCCGGAAGTGGTCAACCTCGACGAATTCCACGTGCAGAAGTTGTGTGAGGCTGGGGAGGACGACGTTGAGCTAAGCGAGGCGTCGCCGTTGGGCGTGCCATTTTGGAGCCTGCGTACCTCCACGAGCGAAGAGCAGCGCGTCAGTCGCATCGCCCACGGCAAGCCGGGCAGTGCTTGCCTCAAGGGTTTCCTGCTCTCCAATACCGAATTCACCGAGGCTCCCCTCTGTACCGCCAGCTCGGCATATCAGCGCCGCAAGCTCAAGGCGCTCGCGGAGGCTGATCTTCGCGACGTCGAGCGCCGGGACCTGCATGACCAGGTCGTGGCCAAGGCGTGCATCTGCAATGACTTGGCCGGCAGCGTCACGGTCCCCAACAGGATCGATCCTTCCGCGCCAACCGCGGTCTGCTGCGGCCCCAACATCGTGTACTTCTCCCGGATCGCCCGCTTGAATGAGATGATTGATCACATCTACGGGCGTGCCAGCCTGCCACTGACTACGGGCCGCCCGCATATGTTCCTCAGTGAGCTCTCGTTGCACATCGATCGACTCAAAAGCGAGGTGCAGCGCCGCATGCAGGGCCTGGCCGTTGCCACCAGCCACTTCTCACCGGAGAGCAAGGAAAATCTGCTACGGGGAATCCGGCAATACCGTGACTTGGCGGCACAGCTGGTCTCCGGGCAACGCGACGAGTTCCTCGCCCGCCTCGAATCGTTGCGCGCCGATCTCGAACGGTTGCTGCAATAGGCGCGGTGAGCCCGAACTTCTCACCAATTTTCGGCTGCAGCCGCCGATATGGCACTGCCTGCGTCGTTACGCTCCATTCCGTCTTCGCGAGGCCTACGCCGTGACAGGCAGCCTCCAGATACTTCGCTGTCGCTCAGCACAGGCTCCTCTCAGAGGATACGCCTGCGGTGTCCTCAGTCGCAAGCCTCGCATTCAGAGCCATCTCGGCGGCTTCGCTTCGAAAGCCGGTGAGGAGTCCGGGCTAGTGCATCGCCTGACCCCCATTCCGGCGTGCCGTGCCCTCACGTCTGTCGGCCGAATCCGAAGGAAATCCAGGCGAGGGAATCAGGGAGTCTCTATTGACCGAGCCTTGAGCCTTGCGTCTCTCACAGGGGACGATCTTCTTCTGCGCATCCATGCAGCAACCAGGGGAATTGCACATCCTTCCAGGAGCCCATCATGATAAGCGAGGAAATGCTTCAGGAGCAGATTCAGCGTCGCCGCAAGCGCGGACTGGAAGAACTCGTCGAAATCGTCAACAAGGGCAGAAGCCCGGTATACAGCACATTCGAGGTGACCTCCAAGTCTGAACGGAAATACGTTGTTCAGATTCGATCGCTCACCCAGAGGCTCAACACGTGTACCTGTCCCGACTACCGTACCAACACCATTGGTACCTGCAAGCACATCGAGGGTGTGCTTGCACACCTGGAGCGAGAATTTTCCGATCGATGGGAGAAGCTCATTGCCGACGCGCCCGCCATCACCCAGCTCTATGTGCATCATGGTGAGCGAACGACGATCCGAGCCACGCTGCCGCTTCCAAGTGATGGGAAACTGCATGAGTTGCTGACGCGTCATTTCGATGCAGAAGGTGTCTTGCAGGGTACGATCACTCAAAGCTTGCCGTCGCTGCTTGCTGAACTGGATCATATGACCGATGGTAATTGTGAGGCGATCTATATCGATCAGGCAGTTTACGACTACCTGAAGAACCAGCAGGACATTGGAGCGGTCGAGGAGCAGAAACGCTGGTTCCTTGATCAGAAGGAGAAGGGGAATCGATCGCTCAATGTGCTCTCAACGCCGCTCTATGGCTATCAGGATGAGGGAGTACTCCATCTCACCTTCGGTCATCGTGTCCTCTTGGCCGACGACATGGGCCTGGGCAAGACCATTCAAGCCATCGCAGCGGCGACACTTCTCAAACAGCTGCGTGACATCCGGCACGTACTGGTGGTCTGCCCCGCATCGCTCAAGCACCAATGGGCTCGCGAAATCCGCCGCTTCACATCGCTCTCCGTTCAAGTCATCGAAGGTAACCCGATAGTGCGTCGGGATCTCTATCGGGACCTGAAATTCTTCAACATCGTGAACTATGAGCTCGTCCGGTTTGACCACAAGGAATTCGCGGCAAGGGAGTTCGACCTGGTTATTCTTGACGAAGCGCAACGGATAAAGAACTGGCGAACCAAGACTGCCGATAATGTCAAGCGGCTGCGCAGCACATATGCATTCGTGCTCACAGGCACTCCTTTGGAAAACCGGCTCGACGAGCTTTATTCAGTGTTTCAGTTCATTGACCCCACTATTTTGGGTCCATTGTGGCGATTCAATCTTCGTTACTACGATGTCCAACGACGCCCCACTGGCTCATACAAGGTGTTGGGCCACAAGAACTTGGATGAGCTGCGTCGCCGCATTGCCCCCTATGTGAAACGTCGCCTGCGCGACGACGTTCTGCTCGACCTTCCCGAGCGCATCGACAACAATTACTTCGTGGAGATGACCGAACCCCAGTGGGACCCCTACCTCGAATATCAGCAGATCGTTGCGAGGATCATGGCGATTGCCCAGCGTCGCCCTCTTCGCCCGGAGGAGCACCAAGTCCTTCTCGGCGCTCTCATCAAGATGCGTCTGATCTGCAACGCCTTGGCGCTTCATGATCCCGAGGTCAAGCCCCAAGACTGTGAGAAAACCGCCCCGAAATTGCGTGAACTACGCGAGATTCTCCATGAAGAAATCGCAAGCAACGGTCACAAGGCCCTCATCTTCAGCCAGTGGACTCATATGCTCTCGCTCACCGAACCGATACTGAAAAAGCTCAAGTTAGGTTGGGTGAAACTCACTGGTGACGTGCCTTCCGCCAAGCGAGGGGCGCTCATTGAACGGTTTTTTGAAGACCCACAGTGTAAGGTGTTCCTTTCCACCGATGCGGGAGGGGTTGGATTGAACCTCCAGGCCGCCAGCATGGTGATCAACCTGGATTTGCCATGGAACCCTGCGGTGCTTGAGCAGCGGATCGCACGGGCACACCGACACGGACAGCGTCGTCCTGTCAATGTGGTGAATCTCATCGCCAAGGGCACCATCGAGGAGCGCATGCTCGATACTCTTGCTGCCAAGCGAGCCGTGTTCGACGCCGCCCTCACCGAGGACAGCACCGTGACCGACCTCTCCTTTGAGGAAGCAGGACAAGGGGTTCTGCAACGGCTTGAAGTCTTGCTGGGAACCGAAGAACCGACAAAGGCCCGGCTCACGCTCGTACCCTCGGAGGTTCAGAAGACAGAACCGGAAGTCACACCGAAGCCAACGCTCAAAGGATTCACTGATCTGTTGCTGGAACGTTATCCTGGTCGCATTCTTCTCGTGCGAGAGGCTCCGCAGCTGCCGGGTGCGTCAAGCAATGGCAATATCCTGGTGGTTGTTGACAGCGAGCCGGCAGCATTGCGCTCCAAGGTGGAACAGTTGCTCGGGGAACACTACGGTGCATCTCCTCCCCCAGGCCTTCTGCTCATGGAGCAAGAGGGCTACCGGACGCTCATGGCTCTCACGGGCGGAATGATGGAAGAGGCCGATTCGTCAGCGATGTGCTACCGTGCCCCGGCCATACCCTCTCCAGACCAGGACAAGCTCCGAAAGGCAGGGGAGAAACGAACGAGACAGGCGACAACGGCGCTTGAGACTTCCGACAAGCGTCTCAAACTCGCGTCGGTTGTGCTCGAGGGCGGCTTTCCGGAGGAAGTGATGAGGCCGGTGCGTCAAGCGCTGGGATGGGCCTTGACCGCGCACATTTCGTTGGTAAAGGAGGGAACGCCGACTGAACAGCTGCCATCGGCCCGGCTCGTGGAAGCGGAACTCGTCGCCAAAGGGCGATTGCCTGCGGACCTTTCAGCTCGTGTTGATCGTGTGCGCGCGCTGAGTGCCCCACCCACGGATGACGAAGAAGAGTCCCCGCCCCCAAGCCCGGAAACCACCGAAGACTTCATTCTCACGGTGAAGGAGTTGATCGACTTGGGTCGCGAGCTGATCACAAGAGAGCGGTTATAGATCCGGATTGTCAGGAGTTTACGCGATATGCCGCCGCTCGCCAGCCGGCGAGATCATTCAAGCAGAGAATTCGGGGCAACGCGAAGAAGTTCGAGACGAAGTTCGGGACGAAGTCTCGGGTTAAGGTTCTTCCTGCTGATCGAGGCTGAGGATGGCGACCTTCATGACGCCCGGGAGGGCGGAGAGCCGGCTCACAAGATTCTGGGCAGAGGAGGTCCTCCTCATCTCCAACTGATAGGAAAGCTCCATCAATTGGCCAAGTTTCTGACTCTGTAGCCCTACCAAAGAAATTGTTCTCGCATGGCTCTTGATCACGCTCAAATAGACGTCTTCCGGAATCTCATCGGGCTGGACCGAGAACCTCAGGCCTACCGTGCCGTTGGATGAGCGGCCAAGGGGGATTCCATGGAGCAGATAGACCAAAACACCGACTCCGCAGTAGATGGCGATGACAAGCGAAGGCCTCGTCGTGCCTGCTGCCATACCTGCGGCCAGGGCCAGGAAGACGAAGGCGGTGTCTCTGGTATCCTTGACCGCGGTGCGGAAGCGTATGATGGAAAGAGCGCCCACGAGGGTGAATGCGCGGGCGACATTATTGCCGATGACGATCAGCACCATGCAGGTAACCATGGAGAGCATGGCAAGCGTATTCATGAAGCTTCTCGAACAACTGGGTGAGTTGTGCGTCTTCCGGTAGAGCAGGGCCGTGGCGAGCCCCAAAACGAAGGCCAACAGAATCCTTGTCAGGACGTCACGGATTGTCAGCGTACTCGCTTCTACAAGAAGGCTGTCGAACATGACTAAACCGCCAGCGGCATGGAGTGAAGCTGCTCAGGCTGCGATGTTTGATCCATCCAGCTCTCGAGACAAAGCCCATACTTGGAAATCGATGTGGGCGCCAGACCCTCGGATCTGACCAGCGAAACCATCCACGAAGGCATGGTTCCGTTGAACTTCAGCTCGAGGATGATTCTTTCCTCGGTGCAGAGCCTGAGCCCTTGATCATCATACAATCGTTCCATTGTGGGAAATAGCATGCTCCTGACTCGCATGTCCATAGTCAGACGAATAGTCGGGTCGAATCGCCCCACAAAGGCAATCCTGTCATAGACGACGAGAATCACGGGCATGAGGCCGAGCCGATGCTTGAGCCAGAGGAAACGGTTCTCTGCCATCTCGCCATCTCGATTTGATCCAATCGGTGTTTCCCACCCGGCAAAGGTTTCGTTGAGACGTGTCTTGCTGTACTCCAGTGGTAGAAGCGCACGCTCCTTGAAGACTCTTCTGCCCATCTTGTGTTTGATCTCGAGGAAGACTCGAGCGCCCGGCTGTGTGTGGTTGTAACCACGCACGCGGAGCTTTTTCCGGACCTTCAACCCTTCGAGCTTGTGATAGTAGAAATCAAAGCCCGGAGTGTCATAGTAGATGCTTCGTACCACATAGCTGGACGAGGGGCTCTTCTCGGCATGTGGATCGGTTGTGACAAAGGGGCTGATGAATGACCTGAT
>JAUXFG010000127.1 GCA_030620115.1 Candidatus Fermentibacterota bacterium | reverse complement strand
AGATGTAGGTCGGGTTAGCAGAGCGTAACCCGACAACTCCATATCATTCGTTTCCTACATCCTCCGGCAACCCGACCGCCCCGCTCTGAGATCCTCCGAGTACGCGCCCCCATCCACGTATCGCCGCGTGCCCGAGCCGGAAGAATGTCGGGTTACGCTAGGCTAACCCGACCTACGTTGCTTGTGGTCGATCTCGCGCCTCGATATTCTTCTTTGGTGTTGGTTCCGCGGTGAAGACCCCGTGCGAATAGGTGTGTTCATCCAAATCGTTCGTTACTTGCGCTTGCTGGAGCCACAACTCCCAATATGCCATGAGTTCTTCATCTGAGAGATTCCGTAGATCCAGATCTTCTTCGCTCAGGAACTCATCTTGGAACCTGATCACTCGACACTCCTCTTGAAAGCTGAAACGGCAAGAACAACTCTGCCTTTCTTACGATGATCTCATGAGCCTCAAGCAGAGATCGACCAGTGATCTCATTCCTGACATCCAACCAGACCGATGACCAAGCCTGTGCAGCCTCAGCATAGGCAGCAAGCCTATCCTCATTGGCTCGCATGAGCATGCGCCTCTCAGCGTCGATGGTTTCTTCCAGCCGTTCTCTTCCCTTACGGATGAACTGCAAGACACGCCGCTTGGACTTCAGATCCTGAACGAGGTCGGGATACTCTTCAGCAAGGCCAATGAGATCTCTTGCGCTTCTAGAATAGAGCAGCTGGTCCGCAGGATCTACCATGATCCTGGCCAGTTCACCGATAATCGCATAGTCTTTCTCGCGATTAGTCTTCTTGATCTCAGCCAAATGCCTCGCGCCCACAAATGGCGTACCGTGACCTGCCTGTTCGTCCCAGATCATTTCCAGCTCGGATCGCTGGATTCGAGGTGGCCGGGTGACAAAATCAGTTCGAACCCGAAGCTGCTCATGGCGGAATTCGAAGTGTGAGCTCCATCCCCCGGTCATCCATCGCTTGTCGAGTGGAGCGCCAAAGCGGTATCGCGCGTTGAACTCAGACAGAATCCCCAGAACGTGCTTCATGGTTTCATTATCTTCTTTCAGAATCCAGTCGCCGTCCTTGCTCATGATGGCCAACCGGTGAAGTACCACTGCCTGACCAGAGCTGATGATAGCTCGCAGTTTCCCTTGGTTGAACCGTTCGGTGAGCTCGAGGTAGATGTTCACGCGTCAGCCTCGTGGAGTGTTGTCGTACTCGATGGCATCAATTCAGGCATGACCACGATACCTGATCCTCATGCTCCAACTCCCCCCTCATTCCAATTCTCCGTTTCTCCAACACCCCATAACGCCCCATTGGCTTTCTGCGTCGCTCCACAGAGAAGAGACCACTCAGCACTCACTATACGTCGTGTGGCCGCCATAGGTACTCCAGATCTATTCACATTATGGGGCGGGAGTCTTTGAGAGCAGCCTCCGGTCCGTGCGTTTACGAATGAAACAAAGGGGGAATGATGATAAGAGAAGTGACATCGATGAGCAAGGAGGATCAAGGTCAAGGCACGGAACAGCAGGTGTAGGTCGGGTTAGCAGAGCGTAACCCGACAACTCCATATCTCTCGTTTCCCACGTCCTCCGGCAACCCGACCGCCCCGCTCTGAGATCCTCCGAGTACGCGCCCCCATCCACGTATCGCCGCGGGCCTGAGCCGGAAGAATGTCGGGTTACGCTAGGCTAACCCGACCTACGTTGCTGGAATGATGGAATGGTGAGGGATTCTTCGTTTCCCGCAGTCGCTCAATTCCTCGATTCTCAATCACGCAATTCGCATTCATCCTTTCGTTTGATACGCAAACTATTTAAGTATATGCGCAGGAACTTAATCAAAAACGGATTATGTGATCTGGCATTGCATCCTGGGATGCGGGGAGGACTCGACATGACGAATGCCGAAAGGCAATATCCGCCCGACTCCTACTGACCCACACATGGAAGAAACTTGGCTCGACGCAGCTCCTGATGAAGTTCGGGACGAAGTTCGAGACGGAGTTTCAGGTCAGGACACCAGTTGCCATGAGATGATCGCCCTCCCGAGAACGTAGGCACTTGCGAAGAGCGTGATCAACACGCATGGAACTTTTCGGAACATAGATCCGTCTTGAAGGTGTTGTCATATTGCAGGGATGAGACAGATTTGGATGGGAGGAAATCATGACCTTTGGAAGAACAGCGATAGTGGGAACGATCCTGGGGGCAGCAGCCATGCTTGTCATGGCGGCATCTGCGGCTTCCGGCAAGGACGGCGAAGCCTCTCAGCAGATAGATGCTCTGTTCAGGGCGGCATACTCCGACAGCGCTCCGGGCGCCGCAGTTATCGTGGTCAAGGATGGTCAAACGATCCTTCGCAAGGGCTATGGTTTAGCCAACCTGGAGCACGGAATTCCCGTCACGCCACAGACGGTCTTTCGCCTTGGTTCCGTTACCAAGCAGTTCACCGCTATGGCGATCCTCATGCTCGAGGAAGAGGGCAAACTCTCCTTGGACGATTCGATCACCGTATTTCTGCCAAACTTCCCCATGGGTGACGAGCCGATCACTATAGCCCACTTGCTCTCCCATACATCCGGCATCCAGAGCTACACGAACATGTCGAGCTTCTGGCAGCATGCACGAGACGACCTTGCTCCTGACGAAATGATTGACCTCTTCAAGGACGAACCAAGGGAGTTCGCACCGGGCGAGAAATGGACTTACAGCAACTCTGGTTACTTCCTTCTAGGTCGCATCATCGAGAAGGTGAGCGGAAAGAGCTACGCGGAGTTCGTGAGGGAGCGCATCTTCGCGCCACTATCCATGAACAACTCCTACTATGGGAGCCATACCAGGATCATTCCGAACCGTGCGACTGGCTATGAAGGGGAAGGCGGGACATGGCAAAATGCCGGATTCATAAGCATGACTCCTCCCTTTTCCGCAGGAGCGCTGCTGTCGACGGTTGATGACATGGCACGTTGGGATGCGGCCCTCTACACCCAAAACCTTGTACCAAAGGAAGCACTTGAGCGCTACTTCACGCCCTTCCTTCTGGATAACGGAGAGCCCACTGAATATGCCTACGGTTGGATGATCTCCGAACTCCAGGGCTCTCCTGTTGCTGCGCACGGAGGTGGTATCAGGGGATTCATGAGCTTCGTCATCCGCGTGCCGGAAAAACATGCCTATGTTGCGGTTCTTACCAACTGTATTGGACATGAGCCCAGCGCTCCATATCTGGCCCGGAAGGCGGCAGCCATCGCAATCGGTAGGCCCTTCGAGGAACGAACCGAGGTGCGGCTTCCTCGAGAAACGCTCGATCGATACGTCGGAGTCTACCGTATCGATGAGGAAAATGTTCGGTACGTGACACGACACGATGACTATTTATGTACTCAGCGCCTGGGTGGCCCTATCATGCAGGCGTGCGCTTCATCAGAAACCGAATTCTTCTATCCGAACGCCCTCTCCGATTTCGAGTTTGCGCTTGATGATGATGGCAATGTCATGTACATGTTGATGCACCAAAATGGACGGGAGAAGAAGGCCGTGCGCACTGACGAGCCACTTCCCTCTCTTCACGAAGAAATCACAATGGCGCCGGAGACTTTGGACCGTTACGTTGGAGAGTATGAACTCATGCCGGGTTTCTTGCTCAAGGTCTTCCGGGACAAGAATCGTCTCATGCTTCAGGCAACTGGCCAAGTAGCTGTTCAGATTTTCCCTGAATCGGAAACCGAGTTCTTCTTGAAGATCGTGGACGCGCAGCTCTCCTTTGTATTCGACTCCAACGGAGCGGTGGAAAAAGTCATACTCCACCAAGGAGGCCAAGATCTGCCGGGGAACAAGGTGAATTAACCAGAATATTCCCTGTATGTTGAAAGGAATCCAAAAAGAGAGAAACCCTGGAGAGAGGTCATCGCTCCTGACCATGGGGGCGAGCCAAAGCGAGAGGAGCTTCTCCGAGGACGGAAGCTCCACCGCCCATGGGGAGGTTCGCATGAGAGAGATTTGTGCGAGATGGCTGAGTTGCCAGGTGTGCGCATTTCTGCTGCCATTGCTGGTCATCAATTGCCAGGGAGTCGAAGATAACAGTGCACGCGTGGCCCTCTATTGTGACCGAGGAGCGGACGAAGGCTGTATCAAAGCTACTCAGAATATGTTCGAATGGATGGGCTATTCGGTTCAATTGGTAAAGGCGGATTACTTCAACTCAGCACATCCCTGTGATTGCAGTATTCTCTGCTTCCCAGGTGGCGATATGTACCAATACGCACAAGACATCTCTCAGGATGGCAAGGAGAAGATAAGAAGTTTCATCCGCAATGGTGGAGCGTACATAGGTATTTGCGGTGGGTCTTACTTCACGGCAAGTGACGTGATATGGCAAGGGACTAGACTCCCCATGAATCCCCTGGGGCTATTTCCCGGCGAAGCCAGGGGCCCCGTAGATGCAATTGCTCCCTATCCTCAATGCACCATGTGCAGAATCAACATCGTGAACTCAACGCATCCCATCACGCAATCAGAGACGGACACGACATGGATTCTCTATTGCTATGGCCCGATGTTCTCGCCTGACGATGGCGCCGACATCGTCATTTTGGGCCAGTACGACATCGGGGGTCAGCCCGCAGTGGCCGCATTTGAGTACGGTCTCGGCCGGGTATTCATCATTGGCGCACATCCCGAGTTCGAGGAAGACCGTGATCGAGATGGGTTTCCTGCTGACGATGGGTATGATGATATGGGCTCGGATTGGGATCTGATGAAAAATGCGGTCCTCTGGTGCCTTGGGGAGCACTAGCACGTATTGATGATTAGAGTCTTGATTCGGCTTGGCGTCAAGGCGTGAGGTAGGAGCGTCATTGCCAAAGAAGGTGTAAATGAGCTTCGAGAGCCGGAGATTTCTTACAGTACCGATTCCGAGGGCAAAAACAGCGATCTAAGCTCCGAGAACACATACTATTAGGACCGTTTCCCATTGAACTACAAGGAGACAGCTTGGTCCGACCCCGATTCAATTGAACGATTCAACCCCATTCAACCCGTGTGTAGCCGGAGGGGTCGGTGTGATGAGTTCCCCAGGTGAATATCATGAGGAGTTTGTTCACGAGCTGCTGGAGACCCTCATAAGAGAGGCTGACAGAGCCTTGTACGACTCCAAGAACAAGGGACGGAACTCCATCTCTCTCCGGATGGTGGATCTCCCTGGCCCGATGACGAGTGGCGAGAGCTAACGAGATGACAAGGCCAAGAACCTCCTCACATCCTGAGCGACCAGCTCTAGGGAACTCCGCCAGAACTCTGGAGACGCAACATCGACGTCCATCATCTTGGCAACCGCGGCGATGTTGTTCTTGCCCGTGGCGCTCAAGAGATCGTCGTACGCATTGACGAAGCTTTCCCCGGCTTCCAAGTACTTCGCATAGAGCCCCTTCGCAAAAAGGAGCCCAAAAGCGTAAGGGAAGTTGTAGAAGTTCGATTCAGCATAGTAGTAGTGGGGCTTATTCAACCACATGTACGGGTGAAGGAAGCGGTGATCGAGGCCATCGCCATAGGCTTCCTTCTGGGCGTTCAGCATACATTCCTTCAGTTCATCAACAGAGAGCGGCGAATCCTCACGGCGGCGGATCAATTCGGTTTCAAAGAGGTATCGGCTGAAGATATCGACAATGACCTGCCCGGCGCTGGCGAGGTCCGTCTCCAGAATCATAAGCTCCTCTTCTCCCGATGCTTCTGCCAGAGCAGCGTTATTGATGATGGTCTCGCAGAAGATCGATGCCGTTTCCGCCAGGGGCATGGGATAGTCCGTATTCATGTACGATTCATCCATCAGACAGGCGCCATGGTAACCGTGCCCCAGTTCATGCGCCAAGGTCCTCACATTATCGAACGAGCCTTCAAAATTGGCGAGGATGCGGCTCTGCTTGATGCAATGGAGGTTGTCGCAGAAGGCGCCCCCGCGTTTCCCTTCCCTGGGCTCGGCGTCGATCCAATGACTTTCGAATGCCTGGTCGGCGTAATCAGCAAGCTTATCACTGAACGATCGGAAGTTCTTCACAATGAACTTGTGGGCTTCGGCGTAGGTGAAGCGGGTGGTGAGCTCTCCCATCGGGGCGACAAGATCGTAGAAAGGGAGACCGTGCTCATGATGGAGGAGTTTCGCTTTGCCCCGGTAATACTCCCTCATGGTGGGAAGGAATTCCTTGATTGCGGTGAGCATGGCGTCCAGGGTTGCCCGGTCCATCCTGGAACGTATCAAGGTCATCTCCAGAATTGACGCGTAGCCGCGCATCTTCGTCATCGCGACAACCTCGCCCTTGATGGCATTCAGACATGCGCATGAGGACTGCTCTATCCGATCATATGCCGCAAGTTCCGCCTCATATGCGTTCTTCCGCGTGGCCGCATCGCTGTCATGGTACATGTTTCGCACCACGGCCAAGGGGAGCTTCTTTTCCTCACCATCAATGGTGATATCAACAAGCAGGGTTGAAGAAAGCCGGTTTTGCAGATTCGTCCACGCCTTGGACCCGGTGCTCTTGAGCATGGCTATGGCCACCTCTTCCTTTTCACTCAAGAGGTACTTCGCCTTATCAGCGGACTCCCTCATGATGAAGGCATGCTCCTGCAGCACTGGTGATCGTGAAAGGATCTCCTCGAGATCCTCCAGAGAAGAAAGCCACTTCATGAATGCCACAGATGGTTGCGTGAGGGCGATCATCTTTTTCTGAATTCTATCCGCGTACTTCAGCGCCATCTGGTTCGTGGCTTCCACGCTCACCTGGAGATTGGCAAAGGCGCTCAGCCGCTCCAGGAGATACCCCAGCTCATTGTATTGCGCGATATAGGCCTCGACTTTCTCAACCGGCGACGCGGAATCTTTGAGATTCGATGCCGCCCACCGGGTGATCTTCTCGATCTCCGAGTCAACCCTTGCGAAGTCGCGCCGAAAGGCCGCGGATTCAAAGGAAGGATATAGATCATCAAGATTCCACTGTAACTCCATCATCTTCTCCTTGGGGTTCGCGCAGAGAATTCTCAGAGCAAGACCATACAATCTACAACCCTAACTCGCATTTCTCATCCCGCGTCCACCGCGGGACTGCAGCGACTGATCCGGCACTCCCTGCTTCGTTGCGCTCGGTCGACCGAACTCGGCGTATCGTAGAGGATACGCCTGCGACCAGCCTTGGTCGCAGGCATTGCAGGCAATACCATCTCCGCCCTTTCGCGACGAAAGCTGGTGAGAAGTTCGGGCTAACTGAGGGATTGGGGGATTGGGAGAAGGAAGCGTTCAGCGTTCAGCGTTCAGATGACGGAGGAAGGATGTAGGAGAGATTCTTCGCTTCTTGGAGTCGCTCAGAATGACAAGGGTTTGAGGCAGAAGGGAGTGGAAGTGTGTGTCATTCTGAGGGAGCGGAGCGACCGAAGAATCTGGGTGGGAGGAGGGGAATTGCGGGATTGCGGGATTGCGGGATTTGGATTGAACGCCAAACATCCAACATCCAACATCGAAGGAAAAGAAGGGATTTGGGGGATGGGGGGGAAGAATCTGAAATCTACAATCTATAATATGAAATCTGGCGGAGGGAGGGGATTTGACAATTAGGAAATCGAGCGTGAGTGCATGTGTCATTCTGAGGGAGCGGAGTGACCGAAGAATCTGGGTGGGGGTTGGAAGAAGAGGGCGTTCAGGGTTCAGCGTTCAGCGTTGAGATGAGGGTGATGGAGGGCCATCCGCCGGTTGTCGGATCTTCGATGCTTGGTCATGGCCATTGATGCTCGATTCAACGGACGCGACGAAGCGCGTCCCTCCAAAGTATAAGACGTACTCATTCCTCGCTGGAGGGCCGCGGTCCCTCGTGACCGCCATTGGGACAAATACCTCTGGACGCGATCCGCCAACAAGCCGAGGTCCCTCCACTGATGCTCTTGAGCCGGGATTGGGAGCAAGACGAGATGCTTGAGTGCCAGATGGCTGAGAACTGATGCCTCACTGGTTCTTGCTTGTTTTGACAGGGAGGCATATTCTCACCTGCCGGCCCGGTGTGTCACTTTTTGAAAGGAGAGGGGTTTGTTTGTACAAATGGAGTCTGAAGATGGATGGGACAGAGGAGTGCTCTCTGTCTTTGTGGCGGCAATATGGCTCTGTTCCCTGGTGGGGATGGGTGAAGCCGTCACCTACGAGGTGGGTTCTGACCCCAGCTACCCAACAATTGGTTCGGTTCCCTGGGAATCGTTGGCCGCTGGTGACAGTGTACGCATATATTGGCAAGAAAATGCCTACCACGAGAAATGGGTGATCTGCAGGCTGGGAACCGAGGAGGATCCTATCGTGGTACAGGGCGTGAAGGGCCCAAGCGGGCAGTTGCCCGTGATCAGCGGGATCGATGCCACGACGCGGCCCGAGCTGAACTTCTGGAATGAGGGGCGTGGGCTGGTGAAGATAGGGGGCGCCAACAGCCCTCCAGACTGCACACCCTCATACATCATCCTGGAAGGCCTGGATTTGAGGAGCGCGAGGCCTCCCTACTCCTTTTACGGAAGGTCGGGCTACACGCCGTATAACGATAACGCCGCGGCAGTGTACATCGAGAAGGGCGTGCATCTCACGCTCAGGGGCTGTGTACTCCAAGACTGCGCCAACGGACTCTTCATTTCCTGGAATACCGAGGAGGTACTGGTTGACGGTTGCGAACTCTACGACAATGGTATGGAGGGATCGATCTACCAGCACAATTCGTACTGCGAGGCCCAGGGTATCGTCTACCAGTTCAATCACTACGGGCCACTCCGATCCGGATGCGGCGGAAACAACCTCAAGGACCGTTCCAGTGGGTGTGTGATCAGGTTCAACTGGATCGAGAGCGGCAACCGACAACTGGATCTTGTGGATAGCGATCATCCCGAGCTCTATAATGATCCTTCCTACCGTGAAACCTTCGTCTACGGCAATATCCTCATCGAGCCGGATGATTCAGGCAATAGCCAGGTTTGTCACTATGGGGGGGACAGCGGAACATTTTCGCACTATCGCAAGGGAACGCTCTACTTCTATCACAACACCGTGGTGTCCACACGATCGGGGAATACGACGCTCTTCCGGCTCTCGACGAATGACGAATCGTGCGACTGTCGCAATAACATCGTCTACGTCACCGCAACAGGCTCGCACCTTGCCATGCTCAATGAGAACGGCACACTGGACCTTTGGAACAACTGGTTCAAGACGGGCTGGACGAACTGCCACGGGACATTGGCGGGAGAGGTGAATGATCTGGGCGGCATGATCAACGGCACGAGTCCGGGCTTCTCGGACGAAGCAGCCCAGGAGTACTGGCCTACTGGAACATCGGATTGTCTTGATGCGGGAACGGACCTGGCCGGCGCCTGTTTTCCTGAACACATCGTTGAGCTGGAATATGTCAAGCATCATAGCAGAAAGGCCCGGGCCTCCAATGGGGTCCTGGATATTGGAGCATACGAGTATCCCCACGGCGGGGGAATCCCCTCCACCGTGCAAGGGCTCACGGTTACACCTGAGGGCGACGACCTTTCCGTGCAATGGCGACAAGTACTCCAGGATACCTGCGGGCTCCCCCTGTCAGTTGATACCTATCGTCTCTATGGAGCACACGAGGCTTTCCTTGTGCCGTCATCGATTCTTCTCCTGGCCGATGTCAGTGATAGCACCTTCCTGGTCCCGGGGGTGGCGCCGGATCCGCAAATGAACCACTTCTTCCGAGTTATCGCGGTGAAGGCGGGTGTGGAAGGCGAAGCGAGTTCGGGCGCCGGGGCGTTTGATTTTGATATGGCAGGGAGGTAATGAATGCGGGAACCACAGATTACACAGATTGGGAGAGGAGATTGGGAGGAGATTGGGAATGATGTGTCATTCTGAGGGAGCGGAGCGACCGAAGAATCTGGGGGGGGAAGGAAGAATCTATAATCTGTCAATCTGGGTCAGGCTGTCGGAACAAGAGAGCGTTCAGCGTGCAGATGATAGAAGGAGGAGCAAGAAGAATGGCGAGAGAATACTCTAGTAAATCCATAGGAATACTAGAGTATTCTACGCAGCAACTCGATTGCCTGTTGGGCGGGTTGGTGGTAGCTTGGGCCTGGCTTTTTCTATGGATTTATTCTGGCCGGAGCACGATGACAAGACTGGGGGCATCGGAGTGACACATCGGTGGATTCCAAGCATGGTGTGCGTGCTGATCCTGCTCGGCGGCATGAAGGGAAGCGGTGCGACACCTCTCGATGAGAAACGCCTCTACGAGACGGTTTCCAAGGCTTTGGACTTCCTCCTCAAGAATCAGCTTCGTCACGGGGAATTTCGGACATATGCATCCCCCGACAGCGCCATGCGGTATGTGCTGCACTTCGACAGCTCTCCCTTTGTGACCACATTCGTGCTCTATTCCCTCGATTTCGTGGATGACGGCCGGGTGCATGAGATCACCAAGAAGGGCCTCGATTTTCTCTTGGAGGAAGAGGAAGGCTCCGGTCTCTGGCGGTACTGGACGTCGTTGAACGAGAAGAGGATTGACCCGGATCTTGATGACATATCCTGCATTTCATTCCTCCTCAAGAGGCACGGTGTTCGCTTCGGTTCAAACCTTCGCGCCATCTACAGAAACCGGAACGGTAAGGGGGTATTCCTTACCTGGATTCGAGACCCCGGATCCACCAATCCCAATGATATCGACTGCGTAGTGAATGCCAACGTGCTCTTGTACTTGGGGGAGAACGAGCAAACACGGGGCGCCTGCGGCTTCTTGAGGGACGTGATTGTGGCCAACAGGGAACTCGAATCCTCGGTGTACTACGTGGACCTGAATGTAATCTACTACATGATATCCCGTGCGCTCTTCCAGGGCGTTTCATGCCTCGAGAGCGTACAAGATACCATGACTTCCAGACTTCACGCCCTCCAGGAACCGGACGGTTCCTTTGGCAACGATCTTGCCACGGCCAGTGCCGTTTGTGCGCTCTTCAACCTGGGAGCACCGCCGGATTCCATGACCGAAAAGGCCATCGCCACTCTGCTTGCACACCAGAAATGGGATGGCTCCTGGCCTGCGGTGGCGTTCTACGCAGCCCGCGAAGATAATGTGTGGTGGGGATCTGAGGAGTTGACCACCGCCATTTGTATCGAAGCCCTGGCGCGGTATCGCTCGCTCACGTCAGCGCCATAACCCGGACTTCTCACCGGCTTTCGTGGCGAGACAGAAGAAATGGTTGTGGCTGTCCCGCACCCAATGCTTTGGGTGCGGGACGACCGAGGACCCCGTAGGAGGACCGAACGCGTCT
>JAUXFG010000289.1 GCA_030620115.1 Candidatus Fermentibacterota bacterium | reverse complement strand
GGGCGGAGGAGCAGGATCAGCCAATCCGGCAGGTGGCAGCGGTTCCGTCGGTGTATTCTGGCGGCGCCACAGCGTTCTCAAGGCGTTGGCGGCTATTGCCAGAAGCCACGTCTTGAACGCTCCCTTATCCGCCGAATAGCTTCTCGCACTCCGCCAGACCCTCAAGAATGTTTCCGACACCGCGTCAGCGGTGAGCTCCGCATCGCCGCAAAGCCTCCAGAGATGCGCCGAGATCATCTCCTTGTACCTCTCATACAGAATGCCAAATGCGTCTTCATCTCTCTCCGCCACCTGTGTGATTAACTCTTCGTCTCGCACGTTCATACCCGGATCAGTGTTCGAACAACGGCCTGGTTCTTCCGCGAGAGATACTCCGGCGAACCAGCATCTGTTCACGCAAGCTATGTCTTGTGGGTGTATTAAGGGTTCGCGCAAGAATAAATTCGCAGTTATGGCACACAGATTTGCCGTAGAATTGGTCTTCCCCATGTAGGGGCACGGCATGCCGTGCCCACCGGCTTGCAACGGCAGAGCCCTGAGCATGTCGAAGGAGCGCAGACCGGAGGCATAGTCCCGCGTACTGCGCGGGATTGAGTGTGGAAGTTTCTGGAGCTCCCCCGCTTTGGAGTGCGCAAGCCATGCTTGCGCGTTGTTCTGCGGGAGCCATGCTCCCGCGATTGGCTTGCTACCTGTGATGGGTCCTCATTGCAGACTGTTCGATGAGAAACGACTTACCTAGTCATCCATACTTGCGGCGATCTTCTCAAAGGCATCCACCACTAGAGGATCGAACTGCTTCCCCGCTTCGCGCCTCAGTTCCGCAAGTGCATACTCGCGACTGAAGGCTGGACGATAGGGGCGCTCGGAAATCATTGCATCGAATGCATCAACCAGGGTGATAATCCGGGCCTCCAGTGGGACGAGATCCCCTTTGAGACCAAAATACGCAGGGAACTCGGCGTCTCTCTTGCCATCCCATCGTTCCTGATGGTATCGAATGAAGGGAATCGCCGAAGCAAGGATACCCACGTTCTCGAGAATCTCCACGCCGATGTTCACATGCTCCTCCACCAGCCTGCGCTCATTACTGGTAAGAGATCCCCGCTTGTTCAGGATTTCCTCCGGAACACCGATCTTCCCCACATCATGGAGAATGGCTGCATAACGTAGCACCTGGAGTCGTTGCCCTTCGATCCCCAGCGTTCGGCCCAGCGCAACGGCCAGGTCGGCAACTCGTTCCACGTGCCCCTTAGTACTCTTATCCTTGGCTTCGATGGCCGCAGCCAGGGCGGTCACCACATTCTCGAAACCATCCTGCAGCAACCTCCGGTGCCCCTCCAATTCGTGCAGAAGCGCCTTGGAGCGGCCGGCGTACAGACCGGCAATCATCGCGGCCATGGTGAATGCCACAAGATTGACATAGGTCGAAAATGTGGCGTCGAAGAGCTCGTGTTGGGTCTGAGGATCGACCGAGCGGAGGACCTCCGTGAGATAGACAATACCCACCACACCATTACCCAGAAGCGCTCCTCCTACACCTCCAGTGGCGGCACACCAGAGCACGGGAGCAATGAGAAGTACGGCAATCCAGTGCACATTGATCGACCACTGTTGTGTGGTGAACTCCATGATCACGATACTGACAACGATGCCGGCGAGGAGGAAGAGATGGTGGCGCCATTCTTTCAGCCATCGCCGAAAAAGGCTGACCTGGATCTCGCTCAGGAGGAGCCCCGGCCGCACCAAGAGCACAACAGGGATTGCCAGAAGACAAACGGTGACCATGTCGCCAATGAACCAGCTGCTGAAGGAGAAGCCGATCTGTTGTCCCGTCATAGGCGGGTCCGCGAGATGGGCCGCCATGGGGACGCCTGCGAGTGCGGACGCAAGGGTGTTCAATACACAGCAGAAAAAAAGAAAGCGAAACGCGCGCTGGCCTGTTGATCCTCGTGGTCGCAGCCGTGCCAGAGCAGGGATCGCTGCAAGCAATGTCGAGGCCCCTGCAAAATAGGCGGCACGCATCATATCGGAAGAGAGGCCCCACGGAAGAACCATGAATCCCACATATATGGCGGATACGCCCCACCAGCCCAGAAGAACCGCGCTCACCACGGCAAGCGCCGCGGCGGGGAATACCAGGGCGACTCCCTTGGCCACCTCGAATGACTCTGATGCACGGTTCAGTAATGCGCAGACCACCACGGTGGCGATCCAGCCCAACAGTACCGGGAGAAAACGCCTAAGTAAGACAGTTATGCGTCGCCTCATGAAAGTATTGCTCTCCGGAGTCTGGACGGGGCGCGAACAGGAGTTCCCCAACGAGCTGTCAGCAGAAATCGACATGTGCATCCTTCCCATTGAGGAAATCAACCGGTGAATTGGCACCACGGCATGCAAGGCACTGATTCTACGCCCACAGCAACAACAGCCCATCTCCGCATCGGAAGTGTCCAGCATAGTACATCTACAATAATCGCCTCTCTCTGTCAATCCCTTTCTCTCAGGTACCTCCTCCATGAATGCTAAATCCCCCCCTCTTCCTC
>JAUXFG010000237.1 GCA_030620115.1 Candidatus Fermentibacterota bacterium | reverse complement strand
ATCAAGATATGCCTCTTGGGGGGAGGCCGAGAGTGGCATCTCGCGCGCGGTGCACAACCTGACGGAGTAGCATCAGAGGATTTCACGCATCCGTCTTCGTGCTGAGACTACGACGTGACAAGTCCGTCTTCGTGCTGAGACTACGACATGACAAGTCCGTCTATGCTCGTCAGCTTTGCCGAGACAAGTCCGTCTTCTCCTGCCGGATACGCCGTGACGAGACGTCGTGACCAGCCTACGCTCAAGCTACGGCTCGGCAAGCAAGAAGGCGCAAAGGGGGATTGGATTGCGACCTTCGGTCGGGGGGTCGGTTGGTGAGCGAACGGTAGGGATTCTCAGTGTGAAATCTGTGTGGTGGTGGTTCTCATGCGATGCGGATGTTCTTCTCAGACGAAGGCGAGGTTTGGATCGTCGCGGATATACGCCAGTTGCTGGCCCAAGTAGGGTAGGGGCGGCAAGTTGTGCCAGGATCGCAGCAGATGATAAGCAGGAGAGGTAAGCAGTCGACAATCGTCGACTGCACGCCGCCATTGGGCTCCACGAATCTCCGCCATGCTCTCGATATCAGGGAGGATTCCAAAATCCCACGCGGCGCAGATTCTGGCCAAGAAATCGACCCGTCGAGCGAAATCCTCGATTTCCCATGGGGGATCGGTGTCTGGGTACAGAGCGCCATCAATCCACATGGCTTTCTGATTGTTACCTAAGCGCATTCAGAAACTCCTCATGAAACCACGTGCGTAGCTTCTCTGCCGCCTCCCGTTGCTTCGGATCTGGAATGTGCTCTAAGGGTCGATGCAATGAAATGCGCATCAGATGCGTTTCCACAGCAAGACGGGCACGGGATTGATCCGTGTCGCTTCCAGAAAGCCGTTGACGTTTGCGCCACAACTCCCAGCACTCAGTTGGAGAGATCAACGCCGAGGAGCATACCGCATGTATGTCACGAAAATCCCTTGGGGCGCCGCGTTCCACAAGCGCCACCATCTTACTTGCCGCCAGATCAGGGAAGCTGTCGAGCAATACATCAACCCACGGTGTGGATGTGGATGGCTCAAGCTGCGCAGAACGCTGTGCGATCTGGAAGCTGAAGCAGTGGGTGCGTCCTTGCGTGAGCTCAATGCTCACCACATCCCCCCATTTCCGTGTTCGGACTTCCCCATACCTCCCCAATGTCTCCTCGATGAGTTGCACAACCTGGTGGCGATCATCAGCAGTCGCAGCATCGGTCCACCAGGCATCGACATCGTAGGTCTGCCGATAATCATAGAAGTGCAATAAGCCTAATCCCCCACCCACGGAGATCTTGCTACTTAGCCCGGATTTCTCACCAGCCTTCTACTACAACGGCGGATATGGCACTGCCCTCTCAGCCATTTCACAACGAAGGCCGGTGAGAAGTCCGGGCTAGGCCGTGCCTGGCCATCGCCTGCAGGCAGATCTCGGAGTATTCAGACATATTCGCCGGGCGATGGGGAACTCTATCCGCGTACGAACCCATATCCGTATCTCCCTGCCATAAGGATTCCAAACATCGCTGTCACCATTCGGATGGAGTCCATCCAGAAGTAGACGCTGCCGGAGGACAGCAGAACCACACAATCTCACTCAAAGATAATGGAGGGTCCCGGAATCCGAAATGTGGAACCCGACTATCGAACCCGTGCCGGTCAAGTCACTAATGAAGCATCCCCGAGTAAGCCGTAGGGAGGGTAGGGAATTCCGATCAAGACTTGCCTCTCAGGAGAAGACGAACCCGGTGCCTTCATTCCTGCCACACCGAGTTGGGTTGCCGTTGCGCGGAGTGCAGATGTCCTCTTTGCGTGAGCTCCCTTCCTTGATCCTATTCTTCCAGCAATCCCGCAATTCCCCCCTTCCCCCAGATTCTAGATTTCAGATTGACAGATTGCACATTCCCCCATCTCCTTTGCGTGAGATATCCGGGCTGAGATCCTACAATACCCGAAAGAGGGGGCTCTTTTTGAGCTTCGTGTCAAAGGTGAGGGTCCGGCTACAGCCTGCTTTCCTGCCCAGTCGACCGATGAAGTGGTCAGAAAAATCCCCGCTGCCCTCCCGGTATTCCCCGAGGCATTGCCATAGAAGATCCTTGTCTTCGAATTCGAACTCCTTTGTCCTCAGAATCTTGTCAAGAGCCGACACAATCTCGGTTTTATCCAGACTGTATCCGCTTTCCAATACCCACACGAGCTCGCACATAACGATATTTGTGATGAAGAAAACCTCACCTGAGGCCGCGCCCTGATCGATCTCTCGTGTCGCCTTTTCTGCCTGAGCAGGGTCATCCTGCGTCAGATATCGCACGAGGATATTCGTGTCCAGCCCGATCATGGAAGCCTCGCGGCTCGTGCTCGAACGGCCTCATTCATTTCTTGTACCGACAGCGCTCTCTGCGTCGGTTTCTTGAGAATCCCTTTGAGCTCACAGATGTCCAAGACTACTGGCCGGACGACGACCTCACCGTCTTCTCCGACAATGAAATCGAGTTTGTCGCCCGCATGAAGGTGCATATACTCTCTGATCTTCCTCGGGATGACACACTGGCCCTTGGTACTCAATGTCGAGGTAGTCATCGACACGCCACCCTTTCATTTGTCTTACCAATTATTGGCTATTCTTACCTAAAGGTACGACGCAAATAGTCAGAAGTCAAGCACCGGAACGGCGGAGGCGGGGGGGGAATCTGCTAATCTGCAAGATGCAATCTGGAGGAAGAGGCGGAAGAGGATCTCTGTGAGAAATCCTCCCTCTCTTTCAATCCCCCAAATCTCCTCTCCCAATCTGTGAAATCTGTGGTTTTCCTTTGCGTGAGAATTCTATATTGCTTTCTTGTGAGGTATGGTGGATATTGAATGCCGATTGTAGCTCTGCGGCCAATATGTATCTCGCTGTCCATTGGCCGTGATAGCTGAGAATCATGCTCGGACTACTTCCGTTGTGTGATGGAGTTCCATAAGAGCTTGGGGACAAGCTTCCATTTTCCCAGAGGAGGGGTGCCATGCTCAAGAGCATTAGCGTCTTGCTGCTGCTATCCGTACTTCTCAGTCCAGCTCTTGCGCAGTTCGATAGGACTGCCATGCTTCTGGATTCGCCGACGGCCGACGTGCTTCCTCGAAATGCACTGATGGTGTCAGCCAGTACCACAGGCCCCCTGGGCGAGAACGATCTCACCGATTTCTGGGAAGCGAATTTCAATATCCGATATGGGGTATATGATCGCCTCGAGATCGCGCTGACCGCGTTCACGTTCGAAGACTGGGTGCTTGGGGCCAGTTATCAGGTCAAGGAAGGCGCCTGGAATCGGTGGTCGTTGTCGGTTGGTGTTTCGGATCTGGGATACAACGAGCACATCTCGCCCCTTGGGCACGGGGAAGAGTATGGCGAGACCGCATGGCACGATGACGATTATAGGGATGATAACGGCGAGTTGATCAAGCCTCCTGAAAATGTCTCGCTATTTGTGATTTCAACTTTTCCCCTAGCGCAGTTTGCCGATGATTTGCCGCCCCTCCTCGAGCGGACGCGATTTCACTTCGGAATCGGCCGCGGCAGATACGTCGGATACGATGGACCCAATGAGAACCTCAATTCCGATGTCTTTTTCGATGAGTATCATCCTGAGTCGGCAATAGGGGTTTTCGGCGGGTTTGAGCTGAACTTCGGTTCCTTCTCCGGCTTCCCCGTCAAGAATCTTACCTTTGCCGCTGAGTATGACAGTCGAGATAGCAATGTGGGCATCAAGGGGGATATCGGGAAGTTCTCGGCGGCGATTGTGCTCCACAAGCTCGAGAGTATGACCGAGGATGCCGACCCTCCGTTTCATCGGATCGGTTTGGCTCTTGGGTATAGAACCGACTTCGGGGAAAAAGAGGAAGAGCCCGCGGTGGCGGCATGGACACCAGCTCCGGTGGAACCACCAGTAGTAGAGCCCGAGCCTGCTCCGGAGCCCGAGCCCGTTCCCGAACCAGAACCAACTCCCATTCCCATAGCGCCACCAGTGCCAATGGGCATTGTGCTGAGTACCATCTACTTCGATTATGATATGTCGAGTATTCGCGCGGACCAGAGGCAGAGATTAGCGGACAACGCAAGTGTTCTGGAGACAAATCCGGATATGGGGGTTACCGTACAAGGACATTGTGATGAGCGCGGGACCAATGAGTACAACATCGCATTGGGGCAACGGCGCGCGGATAGCGTTGTCAGATACCTTATCAACTACGGTATCGATCCAGCGCGGTTGACCACCGTCAGCTACGGAGAAGAACAACCCGTTGACTTCGGTCATGATGAATCAGCCTGGTGGAAGAACCGCCGCGCGGAGTTTGTGATACGGAGATGAAGGAAGGGAATCTGGAATCTAGAATCTGGAAGAAGGGGCGGGGGAATTTCGGATTGCCGGATTGCGCGATCTCTCACAGAGTTCACAGAGAGCACGGAGGGTTCCTGTTTGAGATTTCTGGGCGCTCTGTGGACTCGAGCGAAGCGGGTGAGAGACGGGAAAGCGGGCCGACAAGGCGCTGCAATAGAGGTATTCCATTGATGATGCGGTCAAGGGTGTTTATGAGAGTGGTGGTGGTGGGCATTTGTGTGATGGGCGGTACT
>JAUXFG010000288.1 GCA_030620115.1 Candidatus Fermentibacterota bacterium | reverse complement strand
TGTTGGATGTTGGATGTTCTCTGTTCTTCTTCCCAACCCAACCCCCATCCTACGGCTCCATCAATTTCGGATCCCCTGGAATCACCTCGATCTGTTTCATGTAGTCATGAAACTCAGGTGAAGAGATGTCCAAGTCGATTATACCGGCCTTTCGAGCTCGATCGGCCCAAACAGAGAATGCATCGGGATAGTGAAACTGTAGTACATTGAAATCGAAGTCCAGATGGTATCCGAAAAGACCTATTCTGTTGGGGTCAAGGCCTACCAAAGCTCCCCATTCACCGACACGTATCGCCGGTTCGCCTTCGATGTCGCTAATGTACACCTCGGCGCTGTGAAATCTCTTCGACTCCATCGCAGGAAGAAGACCAGGATGCACCGGGAAGAGGACATACTGCTGCCAAGTCGGGGGGATCGAATCTCCCTTGCACGTGGGTCCTTTTCCGGTTACGCTACGTGGATCCAGAACGATGAGGATCGCTCGATTACAGCCATTATTGGTCCCCGGTATGAGTATCTCGTCGTAGCCGTCGGAATCGATATCCTCAACCGCAACCTCATGTTTCCCGTGACCGAATAGGCTTGATCCACAATGGCCTGGATTCCAAAAGCTGGAGATGTGCTTCCCTTCTGCTGTGAGAAGAGCAATCTGAGTCGGGTAATATGGGGTGTGCGAGAAAAATGCCACAATCTCTGTGTCTCCGTCGCGGTCAAAATCATGGGCCAGAACGCCTTCGGCATCGAAAGTGTTATGGACGTCATAGGGCCTTGGTGCATCCTCCCTGAATCCACCCTTGAAGCGCCAGAGTTCGTTTCCTTGGCGATCCAAGCAGAAGAGTGTGCTCACCACCGAATCGACCACGGTTGTCCCGTAGAAGACCTCCGGATCTCCATCATTATCGATGTCGTAGAGCGCTGGATGATTCAACTTGGTTGTCGTGACCTCGAATTTCTCAACAACTCGTGATCGCGAATTCAGGAGTTCGATGTGATCATGTTCCGGAGTGATGCGTGCTTCGACAATCTTTGTATCAAGCCAGGAGGCGAGTTTCGGTATGGCCAGAGCCAGAGCGATGAGGAATGCAGTGATTATCGCCACACCTGCCAAGCCCAGCGGACGGGATTTGCGCTTGGCTTCAAACGCAGTCCGAACAAGGATATTCCGATTCCGGTAGCCGACTATCTCAGGCTCTGACGAGATCTCGAACAGGTTCCCAAGGGAATATGATTTGAGTGGTCGTTCCTTTCTCTCCTCCTTCTCGGTTGCATTCTGAACCTCGGTCTCATCTGCTTCAGGAAACGCGAAGCCTTTGGTCCTCGATGCGAGGATCCGGGTGGTCTTGAGCTCGATACCACTCACCGACTTCAAAGAGCCTCGGTTGTCCACATCACCGGTCCATATGATGGACGGATTGGGAACCATTATGCCGGAGAGATTGAATTGTTCGCCAAGCTGTTTCGCCAGGACCAGCACAAGGGGAAGGAGGATAGAACGCCCCCGGATATCGGAGATCACAGATGGTCGCCGTATCGCTATCGCCACTTCTATCTGATAGCGGTGCGTTGTTGCCCGAGCTGAAGGCCCGAGGAGCGAGAGCGCCCGCTTCACTCCCTCCCGGACCAAGTCCTTCAGTTCATCGCCCAGAGGAAGATCTTCGCCTCGTTGGTCACGAGCCCTGACAATGGGCTCTCCTGGTTGCCGCTGCTTCCTCGCTGAAGCCTCAACCGTCAGCACAGCCAGATACGCCTCGCGGTAGGCGACCGGTATCTCGTCTCCGTCCACCAGGACCGTAAGGGCTGATCCCTCGGGAACATGCTCTTCAGGGTCCAGGAGATGGTAAGGCCATTGGATGGGGTGACGCTTTGCATCAGATGATGGGTGATGGGCAATGGGGGATGGGGTTGAGTCTAAACGTGAGAGGAAATCGAGAAATGAAGAGAAATTATGTTGCCATGCGCTGACGCGGGCTGAATCTGGCTGGGTATGACGGGTCGTCATCGGAGCGATGATGGAGACCGCTTCCTCCCAGCGATTGCTGATGGCAAGCTCTGCAGAGAGAACTATGGCAAGTCTCTTCTGTGCCGCAGGCAACTCCGGGATTCTCTGGTTTGCAGGGATTTCGGGGGCCTTTTGCATAAGGTCTTGAATATCGTTCAGCAGAGTGATGTGCCCCGTGAACGGTACTGATTCAAGAATGAGCTCACAGAGATGCCGGAGAGTGTCGACATGATAGAACAGAGCTTGTGGCGATTGTTCCAGCTCAGGCAGAGATCGTAGATGCCCAAGCAGTCGAACGGCTGCCAGTTTCGATCCGAGCTCAGGCAGAGAAGCGATCAGCTCCTCGTGCCGTCCGTCGAGGAGAGGTAGGGAAGGAGAGACGGAGCGATTGCCGGATTGTGGTCCCGTCCTATTCACACCTCGGTCTGCATCCCTCATATCAATCCCCCAGCCCTCCCGGACATGAAGCTTTGACTCGAGCTTTGAGTCAAACTCCGTCGATTTGGACGGATATTTCCAGCCTGAATGATCCAGTCACCCTTCAGTAGGGCAGGCGTCTCTGCCTGCCGC
>JAUXFG010000031.1 GCA_030620115.1 Candidatus Fermentibacterota bacterium | reverse complement strand
TGCAGGCAACACCATCTCGGCCGTTTCGCAACGAAGGTTGGTGAGAAGTTCGGGCTATAGTTCGCCTAGCACGTGGTCGATTTCCTCCTGGAGCATCGATGTGGCCTGTGTGATCAGTGCTTCGACATCTTCTTTCCAGTAGTTCCGCGACCTGTCGAAACTGACCTCTGCGAGGCCCAGGAAGTATTTCAACTTCCCCAAGAACGCGTGGATGAGGACAAACACATGATCGCCCGGAAACCATAGAGGCCTGCGACAGAGGAGATCGAGTTCCAGCACACGTCGACTCAGCGATGCCGTGGCTGCTTGTTGGACATCCTCATCACTGATAGAAGCCTTCATGACCGGCGCCACTGCCGTCTCGATGGACTCGACTATTTCAGAAGCCTGGATGAGATGCCGGAGCCAATGACCCGGAAATCTCTCTCCGGCCTTCTCCGATTCCAGACCCTTCGCCATGCCCCGCGGGACGCCGAGGTATTTGCGCACAAGATCGAGGCGCCCCGGCAATGGATCGCGCCCCGGGTAGAACATCCCAAGATGCGCCAGAACCGTGCGGAGCTCTCGCCCGTTCCCCGGCCAATAATGCTCCTTCAGCGCCTCCAAGGTGCTCTGCGTAAGCACGGCACCCTGTTCGCCGAACATCTGCTTCCAAAAGAACTCCGCCAACACGTCGATATCAGATGGATCATCTCTCAGCGCAGGAACACGAATGAGTACCGTCCGCACGAGGTCGAATAGCGCTCTATCGAATGTTCCTGTGCGTACCATGGGCCACAGTTCATGGTGGTGTGCGGCAATGACATGCGGGTGGACCTCAATCTCCTCGCTGGATCCCACCGGCCGGATCCTACCCTTTTGGAGCACTTGCAGGATCATCTTCTGGACCCGTGGGCAGAGATCTCCAATCCCATCTAGAAAAAGGGTTCCATCTGCAGCCATGGCCCAAAAACCCGCCCGAGATGAGAACTGGCGGCCTGCTTCGCGTCCGAAGAGCTCAGCCTCCGCGTCTTCCTCCTGCAGCCCGCTGCAGTTCACCGCCAAGAAGACATGCCCGGCCCCGGGACTCAAGGCATGAATCATTCTGGCGATGACCTCCTTACCGGTCCCTGGTTCACCAAGAATGAGTACAGGATCATCACTATGTGAGGCGTGGATCACAAGCCGACGAACAAGCTGTGCTTCCATGGACATACCCACATAGCGGTTCGTAGGCGCATGTGACACCTGTGGAAACATATCTGTAGGCAAGAGCCCTTCCCGCATCTCCCCGGATCCCGGCACTCCCACCCTCATCGCTCTCCTGGGTGAGTAGGTTTCGGCGTCTTTCTCCTCAGCTGCTTCCCAAAGATGCTCGAAGATGGCGGCTTTTGCTCCCACGATGTAGGGCTTCTCGTCTTGCCTCTCCGTGGCTTTCGCGAGAAGAGAACGGATACTCCTGCTCAGCTGCTTCGATGACCCGTAATTGCCATCTATGAGTGGAATAATTTCCGGACGCAAGCCGAGCAGGTAAGTCGAAAGCCCCTTGTGTTTGTTCTTGATCCCACGATCCACTATGCAATGGAGATCCCGAAACAGGGGAAGCTGCTCCGCTTCCACCAGATAAATCATGGGGAGCTGCTCAGGCTCTACTCCCTGCTGAGAACAGAAACGGCCAAGATCGATCAAAGTCCGTATCGGCGCTTCTCCCTGTAAGCGAGAATGGAATCCCAGCGCACGAATGATCATAATCAACTCCTTTGGTTGAGTAGCCTTGAGAGATTATGAAACTGCGCTCATAAACTCAACTCCAACTTCTCAAACCACCCACATGACCCCCGTGAGATCTCTATTTCTATTCCTCCCGATTTGCCTCAACACACCGCGCAAACATCCTTACCTGACAGGATCTTTCGTATTCAAGGTATTGTCCAAGACACATCACCCGGGGCCTTTCTTGTCCCAGGGGTTGAGTTATGCCCATTCCTCTTCCATCACTGGATTCCTCAACCATGGTACTATTCCCCGCAGTGAGCCGCTTCCAATGGATCATCCATCCATTGATGACCTGATGTTGAGCTTTATCCTGGGAATTCGGCTTGACGAGAAACTATGCGCCATCAATACCTCATGTAACTCACGAAGCAATGGCCCCTTTCTCCTTTGTGTACAATGCAGTCACCGCAGTTATGTCTCCGATCAAGGTGCATCTTCAACCAGGTGCGGGAATCCAAACATCTCAACCTTGGATACTCAACCCTGGCAACCATTTCTGCTGCGCTCAAAGAGGCATTCTCCGCGTTTCTACGTCCAGCATTGCCCTTCATAGAATTCACGAGGATTCCCTGCAGGTCGCCTGCGCAGCCGACGCCCTCTTCCCTATCTCGACAGGACTACTCAATAACAGCTCAAGATTGGGAATACAGAATCCCGTGGAGAGAGTCCGGAACCGTGGCATCACCCCCAGTCATTACGAGGAGTGTAGCGACACGAAACAATCTCATCTGATCATTGAGATCGCCGCGCTGTTGCTCGCTGTGACCAGCTCCTCCACCTGTCATTGCGAGGAGTATAGCGACGAAGCAATCTCATCCGCCCATTGAGATCGCCGCGCTGTCGCTCGCGATGACCCACGCCCCCAGTCATTGTGAGGAGTGTAGCGACACGAAACAATCTCATCCGCCCATTGAGATCGCCGCGCTGTCGCTCGCGATGACCCCCGGCCCCAGTCATTGTGAGGAGGATTCCGAGAGTGTAAACCACTTCTTGGCCTGTCCTGGATTCAGTCGAAGGGCCTGTCCTGAAACATCCCAAAATCCGGATACATTCCGTCGCTTCCCTTGCGGTCTCTTCTTCATGGTTCATGGCTGCTGGCCAGGCATTGGTGGTTCCGATCTTGACGGATTCGGATCTCCTGCCTTATGTCACTGCCACAATGATTGCGAGCGCCGATGTCCTCAGTCAGGATGATCTGGATGTCTGATGAAGGCGAGAGCTATCCCGGACTTCTCACCGGCTTACGAAGCGAAGCCGGTGAGAAGTCCGGGCGATGGCATGATAGAGGCGGTAGCTGATGCGAACCAACCGATTGAAGAGGGGACACAAGAATCTGGTGCCGGAGGTGGGACTCGAACCCACACGGCCCGAAGGCCACCGGATTTTGAGTCCGGCGCGTCTACCAATTTCACCACTCCGGCGAGCATCTTTTCTAGGAAAATCCTGCACAGGAAGGTGGGAAGATTACGGAATGCCGGCTGTGGGGTCAAGACCGCCCTTCTACAGATGTGGGGTCGGTTCCGATCGGAACGTCAGCACGGCGCACAGGCATCCCCAAGGCATCATCCTCCCATGTTGAAGGGACGAGCCATAATCCTCGCCTTGCTTTTCGCCGCATGTATGATACTGCACCACACCGTGGTGCCATTTCCCCCCTGGGCACACGCAGTGGGTGCATACCCCCTCATCGCGCAAATGGGTATCTATCTTGTCGGCACGCTCTCCCAGGGAGCAAGTACGATTCTTGCCGGACACGGGAGCCTCTCCCGCATTCTACACTGGATCTCTCTTCATGTCTTTCTATGGGGCGGCGTGGCACTCTTCGTTCTGAATGGCAAGCCATATCAGGCAGGAAGCATGTGGGTGCTCCACCTGCTGGTGTCCTATCTGGGACACAGAGCCCCTAAGGAGTTCGCGCAGGAATAACTTCACATTCTAACATCTCATCTCTATCCTGCCGTCGGCGGGACTACGCCTCCCGTCTACGTTTGACTGCGCCGTGACAAGCCGGAGGGCACGGCATGCCGTGCCCCTACATGGGGGAGACCAAATCTGCGGCAAATATGTACGCCATAACTGCGAATCCCGCGCAGTACGCGGGACTCTCGATGTAGCCTATTCTTGCGCGAACCCAAAGGCCAGAGAGAGGATTCGGCCTCGAAACGCGCAAGAGAGGATGACCCGGACTTCCCACCAAGCTCCTTCGATCAGTTCCGCGGCTCCCTGCGGAACTGATCCGCCGCTTCGCCATGGGGGGCCGGATCGACCCCCCTCTCCTCAACGAAGCAGGACCTTGAAGGTCGCGGCGCCTTCTTCTCCGCAAAGAAGATTGATCTGTGTTGCCTCACCTGGTTGGAGAAAGACCTGATCCCAATCACCGGTGGCTTCCAACATCCTGCCGTCTCGGTCGAAGAACTTCGCTTTCACATCGGCCATCTGCGGAGAACGCCCCGAATTTCGTATCCAAACCGTGAGAACCATTCTCCCGTAACTGCTGAACTCCTGCCTGATGGTCGGAACGTCGATATTGGAAATCTCCGTTGTCATCACCACTTCGGCATTTGGTTCGGCGCTCTCAATTCGCACAACCGGGATCTGTTCAGTCCCCCGCGGCGAAATCCAAGCCGCCGTTTGGGAGCCGGCAGAGGCACAGGAGAGCACAAGCACACCTGCCAGGGCGGCAATTGACCGCATGATGATGAATTCCATATGGACCCCCTTGTTCCGTGCAACATGGCATCAATCCGGCATTCGGATGTGATCCCACATGCCTTGAAAAGTGACAATTCCTTCTTTCTCCAGCGTTTTTCCCTTGCCCACGCGAAATCGGTGAAGCTTGTCTTGGTGATCGTATGGATGCCTGATGTGTCGATCGTAAATCGCAACCGAGAGGTAGTAGGCGCCGGGGAGCAGGGGCAATGATTCCACCCTATGCTCAACAATGCCCGTCCCCGATATGGCCCCCAGTGGGAATCGTCCCGTGCGAGTATTCGGTCCGGTAACATGCAGTCCGTCAGACCTGAAGACCGCGTAGCCCACCACGGGAGATTCCACGGGATGGTGGGCCTTGTAGTGGATTCTGATAGCACATGGATCTCCTGTAGAAAAGACCGCCTTCACGTGCCCATTCCCATCGATCATTTCAACCTGGACGATCTCGATCTCCCGGCTTCCCCATCGATCACCCTGTTCCTCCCCCGCATGAACCGCATCGGTTCGGTCAGTGAATTCAAGATAGGCCCCCACCACCTCCTCTACTGGTCCGGAAGCAGCGGCCTCTCCGCTCTTCAGCCAGAGCGCACGGGTGCACATCTGCCGCACTTGCTGCATGTCGTGGGTCACGAGAAGAATGCTCTTCCCCTGATCACGAAGTGCATCGATCCGGTCGAGACAGCGCCGCTGGTACGACTCGTCGCCCACCGCGAGGACCTCATCAACCAATAGGATATCCGGATCCAGATGTATCGATATAGAGAAACCAAGTCTCATGAGCATACCGGATGAGTAGTACTTCACCGGCGAATCGATGAATCCCTCCAAATCTGAGAAAGCCACGATCTCATCCCGTCTCTCCCGAACCTCCTCGGGTCTCATCCCGAGCAATGCTCCATTCAGCTCTATGTTTTCCAGCCCGGTCAACTCAGGGTGGAAGCCGGCGGCAAGATCAAGTAAGGCGCCAACCCGCCCACTTGTCGTAACCTCTCCCTTGGTGGGTTCCATGACTCCAGCCACCAAACGCAGGAGAGTGCTCTTCCCGGATCCATTGGCGCCAAGAACACCAAAGATCTCGCCCGGCGCCACGCAGAGATCTATATCTCGCAGTGCCCAGAGCTCCGTAACCCTCCCACCAAATGGATGGCGGCGGATAAAACGTTCCCTGAGGCTTGTGGGCCGATGATGCGACACCATGAATCGCTTGCTCGCACCCCTGACGAGGAGGTTCCAGCTCATAGTTCTTCCACGAAATATCTCTGCCGCCACATGAAGAAGGCCCATCCGGAGACCAAGAGGAATCCAGAGGCACAGAGTGCCACGGCTGTGTAGAACCGCAGATCAAGATGTGGAGTGGAAGCATTCATCAGAGCAACTCTATAGAGCACCATCAGCGCGGCCATAGGATTGAAAAAGTAGCTCCCCGCGAACCATCCGGGCGCCTGCTCGAGCACCATCGACGGTGGATAGAACACCGGACAGAGATAAAACCAGGCGAGCAGAACCACCTCGAGGATGACTCCAACATCACGAGCGTAGACATTGGCCGCAGAGAGATACAACGCCAGGCCGACCAGCAACATGGTCTGTATGATCATTGCCAGCGGAAGGACCAAGAGCTTGAGGTCCGGTCTTACACCGATAACCAATAGATAGAATAGAAGTGGTATGAGTGCAAGCACAAAGTTGAATAGATTGGAGAGCACCACCGCAATCGGCAACACCTCACGTGGGAAAGCGACCTTATGCAGGAGATTTCCGGCATCTACCACAGAACGAACAGAAGAAGCGAGACTGGTGGCCGTGTACAGCCATGGCAGGAAACCGCAGAGGATAAATGCGGGATAGTGATCGATGCCCTCGTTGAACCGGCCTACATAACTAAACACAACAGCGAGCACGACCATCATGAGAAAGGGATGGAGCAGAGACCAGATAAAACCGAGAAAGCTCTTCTTGTATCGTGCCTTCAGATCGCGCTTGGCCAGTTGATGAACAAGATGACGATATCGCCAGAGTTCAGCAGCTCGAGCAGGAAGAAACAAGGAAAGCCTCAAAAGATCAGTCGAGCATCAGGGAGTCAAACACACGACCCTGAATCCCCCGGCAGCTTTCGCGGCGTACATGGCATCGTCTGCCCTCTTTACCAGAGCCGTCGCGTCGTCGTCTTCCGACTGTCCAAGTGACGCAACACCAAAACTCGCGGTAATTCTGGAACCGTGTGGAAGGGAGACAAAATGCTCCTCGGAGATCTTTTCCTTGAGGACTTCAGCTTTCGCGCACGCGCTCTGCTGCGGTGTATGGGATAGAATCATTAAGAACTCCTCACCACCATATCTGCCAACCATGTCGGTCTTTCTGCAGTTATCCTTCAGTATATTCGATATGCGTATGAGGACTTCATCGCCAACCTGGTGTCCAAACGTGTCGTTGATTGACTTGAACTTGTCAAGATCGATCATGATGCACGAAAGAGCAACGCCGTATCTTGCTGCTCTATAGATCTCCATGGAGAGCTTCTCCATGATCTTGCCGTGGTGATACAGGCCGGTAAGCGCATCACGACTCGCCACATCGGCAAGTCGATGTGTCATCTCCTCCAACCTCTGGGTGAGCCGAGCCATGCGCAGATTAGCAGCCACCCGAGCCAAGAGCTCCGAGAGACTGTATGGCTTGATGACATAATCGTTCGCGCCGAGCTGCAAACCTTCCACGCGGCTCGCAGGGTCTGTCCTCGCCGCGGTAAGCAATATCACCGGTGTATTGGCGGTAGATTCCCTGGACCGCAGCTCCGCCAACACCTCCAACCCATCTATATCCGGCAGTTTGAGATCGAGTATGAGGAGATCCGGTCCCCATTCAGCCGCGGCGACAATAGTTGCCTTGCCCGTGTACTGGACGTTTGTCTCGTATCCCTGCTGTGTGAGCGCATAGTCCAACCCTTTGGCTATGTGTTCATCATCATCTACGATGAGTATCCTCGCTCCAATGTGATCAGGATCCATGAGCTCCTCTAGATGGTCTCTGTATCGGCGTCAGGGAGTGCCGGCAGACTGAAAGAGAATTTCGAGCCACGCGGCATGTTGTCCTCAACCCAGATCTTCCCCCCATGACGGGAAATGATCTCTTTGCAGATGGCCAAACCCAAGCCGGTTCCGGGGGTTTTTCCCGTGTTTGTTTCCCCAAGCTGCTGGAAACGCATGAATATCCGCTCGCGGGCATTCCTGGGCACACCGGCGCCCTGGTCGGCAATGGTTACCACCACATCGGGACCGTCAATCATGGAGGAGACCATCACCTCGCTACCAAGCGGACTGAACTTCACGGCATTGGAAAGAAGGTTCATCATCACCTGCTTAATCCTATCCCGGTCCGCGACGACCAGCTGCAACCCGGTGGATTCTACCCGCAGTCGCAGCTTCTTCTCCTCAGCCGACGGTTTCTGAAGCTCTACAGTATTCCCGACGAGGTCTGCTATATCAATCTTTTGCAGCCGCCACTCCGTCTGCCCGCTCTCAATCTTTGCGATATCCAGGACATCGTCGATAAGCCTGGTAAGACGCTTGGACTCATCGTTGATGATCGTGAGGAACTCTTCCCTTCTCTGTTTGTCGTCATCGTCGAAGGTGAGAAGCAACTCAGAGAACGAGCGAATGCTGGTCAACGGGGTTCGGAGTTCATGTGAGACACTCGAGATGAACTCATCCTTGGCATGGTCGAGCTCCTTCAGTTCCTCATAAGCCTTGCGCAATTCCACCGTTCTTTCGTGCACCTTGACCTCGAGTGATTTGCTCGAGCTTGCCTGTTCATCAAACAATTCGATTGTTTTGAATGAGCTGTCTGCCATATGCCCAAGCACGGTCAACAGCCGTTGCGCTTCCTTTCCTCGCCCAAGCATGTGCGCAACGTGGATCACTCCCCTGAGCTCGCCCCTGTGTCTGATGGGAGCCCACATGGCGGCGGACCAGGGAAGATGGCTTCCACTGGGCAACTCTTCCGCCGAAAGCACGAGCCCCGATTTCAACAATTCCCCAAGGCGACCCGTGGGTATTCTGATGGGTCGATCCAATGGCTTCTTCGTGTCATCGCTCTTGGTCCAGATAGGCCGAAGGAATTCATGGTCACGAATGAGGACTGCTACCTCTCGAGCCTCGAGGAGATCCGCGGCTGCTTCGCCCACAACCCGCGCGACGTCTTCCTGGCTCCGACATTCCGTCAACTGCGCGGCCGTCACCGGAAGAACAATGAGCAGTCGCTTGGGGACCTCCTGCTCGCGTGCCAAGCCCTCCAATCCTGCACCGGCGCCCTCTTTCGCCTTTTCGCTGGAGGCCAGCCGCTTCTCAGCCGCTCGTCTTGCTGCCAGCTCAGCCGGTATGCTGAGGAGATACCTTCCCACCAGTGCACCAAGGGCAATGAGACTTACGCTGAAAATGATTGTATCGGATTCCACTTCACTTCTCCCTCGACTCTACGAAATCGATGAACACGTTCAAAGATAACGATCTTTCTCCTCCAGCTCCAGTTGATCCACGAGTCTCTTGACGTCCTGCGTTCGTTCTCTCGGACATACGAGGAGCGCATCATCGGTCTGAATGACCACCACATCCTTCAGACCGACCAGCGCAACGAGTATGCCGGCCGCGCTGATCCGACATCCCTCACACTCAATCAGCGCCACCTCTTCTCCCACGGCCCTATTGCCGTTCCCGACCTCAGGCCAATAGCCGGATGCCGCCTCCCAGGATCCCAGGTCATCCCAGGAGAAATCCGCCTTGACCAGAGCGAGTAGATCGGATTTCTCCATGACTCCATAATCAATGGATATGCGGGGAAGTCTACCATACTGTACCGACTTCTCCTGCAGTCCATTGTATGAGAAATCATCACCCAAGTCAACCAATCCTTGCGCCAGAGAAGGCAAGAATCTCTCAATCTCCTGCCAGAGCACCCGGATCTTTGCGACAAACATGCCTGAATTCCAGAGGAATTGCCCATTCCGCACCCATTCCTTGGCGGTCTCCAGTTCTGGTTTCTCGAAAAATCCACGAACATGGCAGATATCCCCATCATCGAAACCGGGGAGAGGATCACCTGCTTCGATATAGCCATACCCGGTCTCCGGTCGGCTGGGTCGGATACCAAAGGTGATCACATTTCCTGACTGAGCCACCTCCCAAGCCTTTGACAGGCATGCCGTAAATCCGCTTCTATCGGGAATGAGATGATCGGAAGGGAAAAAGCCCACCAGACTCTCGCCCGTATCCTGGCCCATGATCCATCGCAGACAGAGCCCGATACACGCAGCCGTGTTCCGCCCGCATGGCTCGGCAAGAATACGTCCTTCATCGATCTCGGGGAGTTCCTCTCTCACCGCATGGAACTGGGCGGCATTGGTAACCACCACGATGCCGCTCCACCCCACGTGGGAAACAAGACGTTCCGCAGTCTGCCTCAGCAAAGAGGTTTCGCCAACCACGGGGATCAGATGTTTTGGCCGGCTTCTTCTGCTCAAGGGCCAGAATCTCTTGCCCAGGCCTCCTGCCATGATGCACGCATACTTGTTCACTTCGGCCATCAGAACCCTCCGGCGGTTAGCCAGGACTCGGCCCCTCTCTCTCAAGCCAGTAGTGGAGCGTATCACCCACAGAGCGTTCGATGGGGATGCGAGGCAACCAACCACACGTCGCCTTGAATAGTGAGCAGTCACCCCGTAGCTCATTGATGTCGGACGATCGGACCCTCGCGTCGTCCACTGCAACCTCTATGTCAATTCCTGCAACGCCTATGAGAATATCCAAGATTTCTCTGATCGAAATGGATTCCTCCGAGCAGATGTTGTATGGCCCGATATCAAGCTCTTTCCCCACAGCCAGAGCATACGCACGGCACATATCGCGCACATCCGTGAAATCCCTCCGCACTGATAGATTGCCCACCCTAATGGTTCGTGACGCCTTATTCAGAACTGCTTGGGCTACTTGCCTGGCAAATGATGAGCACACAAAGCTATCTGCCTGTCCAGGACCAAGCTGATTGAAAGGCCTGACAATAGAGACCGCCAGGGCCTTCTCTCTTCTGTAGTACCGTGCCACTTGCTCTGCGCAGAGTTTCGTCACACCATACAGGTTCAATGGAGCCACGACCTGCTTCTCACTAATCGGAAGCTTGTCCCGTGGCACTTGACCATAGACCTCGCCTGAACTCACCACGATCACTTTGCTGGAGGGCGCGAAGCCATGGAGTGCCGCCAGGAGATTCGCGGTACCCAAGACATTCGCAGAGAATGCCACCTCGATCTCTTTCTCCGCGTCGAGAACATGGCTTACCGCGGCGAGATGGATTACGGCCTCGGGGGCAGCTCGCGCGACCACAGCCGCGGTCTCTTGCTGTCGCGTGAAATCGCACTGGACCCAAGTGATATCGTTTCGATTCGGCCTCTCGAGGAGAAAGGTTCCAGTGACGCAGTGGCCCTGTTTGTTGAGTTCGGTGATCAGGTGCCCTCCGACAAATCCCTCGGCTCCTGTGACAAGAATGCGCATTAACGTCCCCTGGCCGCGACAGTGCGGCCAACCAGTTCCATGTCCGCGTCCACCATCATGGAGATCAATTCTTCGAAACCAATTTCCGGCTCCCAACCAAGGATACGTTTGGCCTTTGATGCATCTCCAACCAAGTAGTCGACCTCCGCAGGCCTTAGGAATCCTGAGTCCACTACTACGTGTTCCCTCCAATCGAGATCTACGTGGCCGAAGGCAAGCCCTAACAACTCTTCCACCGATCGGGCTTCCCCGGTGGCGATCACATAGTCATCGGGCTCATCCTGCTGAAGCATGCGCCACATGGCTTCAACAAAGTCTCCGGCAAAGCCCCAATCTCTTTTCGCGGCGATGTTCCCCATCCTGAGCTCCTTCTGAAGCCCAAGCTTGATACGCGCCACACCATCAGTGACCTTGCGGGTCACGAATTCGAGTCCCCTGCGGGGTGATTCGTGGTTGAACAGTATCCCGGAACATGCAAATAGATTGTAACTCTCCCTGTAGTTCACGGTAATCCAATGACCATAGACCTTGGCCACGCCATAGGGACTCCTGGGATAGAACGGAGTGAGCTCATTCTGTGGGGTCTCCCGCACCTTGCCGAACATCTCGCTTGATGAAGCCTGATAGAATCGGGCGTTCGGCGCGGCAACGCGGAGGGCTTCGAGCATCCGGATCACACCGAGAGCCGTGAATTCCCCCGTCAAAACCGGTTGCTTCCAGCTTGTAGGCACAAAACTCATGGCCGCGAGATTGTAGATCTCGTCAGGCTTGATCTCCGCCATGATGTCGATAAGAGACATCTGGTCCAATAGATCGCCCTGGACAAGCTCGATGTCATCGAGGAGATGCTCGATCCGACCGAAATTCTCCATGCTCAATCTTCGAACCATGCCGACAACTCGGTAGTCCTTCCGGAGCAGCAGGTCTGCCAAGTATGATCCATCCTGACCTGTTACTCCTGTCACCAACGCTGTTTTCATGAGTGCCATACCTCTTCCATGGAATCCTCTACTGCTGCGGAGTTACCTCGACATCACAAGTCGACACGATGAGCCCGAACTTCTCACCAACTCTCGGCTGCAACCGCCGATATCCGTGCTTTCCGCCAGCTGGCGGACTACGCCTCCCGTCTACGCCAAGGCTCCGCCGGGGCAAGCCGGTTTCGCTCCCTCGGGGAGACCGATTCTACGGCAAATCTGTGCGTCAAGAATGCGAACCTATTTCTGTGCGAACCCTAAACACGCGGGCAAGACTCCTATCCCAATGCTTCCAGGTATCCGACGATCTTTGTTCGTTTCTTTTCGAACTCAGCGGTCCGCTCCCGCTCTGCAGCAACCACTGAATCTGGCGCCTTCTCCAAGAAATCCTGGTTATTCAACTTCTGTCTCGAGCGGAGAAGGGCCTTCTCAATCTTGTCCAACTCCTTACCAAGTCGTGTCCTTTCTCCTTTGATGTCAACAAGCCCTTCCAATGGCATAAAAACCTCGGTCTCATCAACCACAGTAGCCGCCACTGGCCCCTCTCGGTGGAATTCCGAAACCATCCGCAGAGAACTTACCTTGCCCAATTCTTCAATGTATCGAAGATTGCGTTCCAAGGATCTTCGGAGTTCGGCGGAACTGGTTCGAACTATCAGAGATGCAGGCTTCGAGGGCGGGATATTCATCTCACCCCGCATATTCCGGACAGCCTTGATCACACCCTGAAGCTTCTCCATGTCATATTCTGCCACTCGATCCCGAAGTCCGGGCAGAGTATGAGGCCAATCTGCCCGGACGATGCTCCCCCGGGACGGGAAGCAACGCTGCCAGAGTTCCTCGCTGATGAAGGGCATGAACGGATGCAGGAGTCGAAGCGCCACGGAAAGCACGTAGGAAGCCACGAGCCGAGCAGAGGAGCCGGCCTCGGCCTTGCCGGCAAGGCGTGACTTGATCAACTCCACATACCAATCACAGTAATCCCGCCATATGAACCCATACACTGAGAGCGCGGCATCGCTGAATCGGTATCGCTCCAAATGAGCCGTGGTTTCTTCAATGGCCATAAGAGACCTGGAGAGGATCCAACGGTCAGATAGGTCAAATCCCCCTTTTCCTCTCAGTTCAAGGAGAGCTTGCTCGTCCGTGTCCTCCACTACGGCATCATTCATAGCGAGGAAACGATACGCATTCCATATCTTGTTGGAGAAGTTACGACCCATCTCGAATTTGCTTGGCGTCAGATTGATATCTTGCCCCTCGGTGGTCAAGACAGCCAGGGAGAATCTGACGGCATCGGCGCTGTACTGTTCTATCATTTCGATTGGATCGATGCCGTTGCCCAAGGATTTGCTCATCCATCGGCCCTGCTCATCCTTGACCATACCCGTGAAATATACATCCCTGAAAGGAATTTCCTCGGTGAATTCCAACCCAGCCATGACCATTCTGGCAACCCAGAAGAATATGATATCATATCCAGTCACCAGAAGATCCGTGGGGTAGAAACGCCGATAATCCTCAGTGTTTTGGGGCCACCCAAGGGTAGAAAAGGGCCAGAGCCAGCTGGAAAACCATGTATCCAGCACATCCTCATCCTGCCGAAGCGCCCAGCTGCAATCAGGACATTGGACGGGATCCTCTCTGGTCACCACCTCCCTGCCGCACCCCGTGCAATACCACACAGGAATCCTGTGTCCCCACCAAAGCTGCCGAGAGATACACCAATCCCGGATATTGTGCAGCCATGATAAGTAGACCTTGATCCATCGCTTCGGCATCAGATTGGGCTTTGACTCCTCCATAGCTCTGATGGCCGCGTCGGCAAGAGGTTTCATTCGAATGAACCATTGGTCAGACAGATATGGCTCAATGATAGTCCTACAGCGCTGGCAGTGGCCTACGCTATGGGTGTGTTTCTCGGTTCTGCCGATACGCTTCTCATCTCGCAGCTTCTTGATGACCGCTTCCCGACAATGAAACCTATCCATTCCGGCAAACTCTGCCCCGGCTTCCTCCGTCATGGCGCCGTCTTCCGCCATGATGACCACAGACGGCAGTTCGAGTTCCTGGGCGATCAGGAAATCCACGGCATCATGCGCGGGCGTCACTTTGACCACACCTGTGCCGAAATCCGGGTCAACAAGGCGGCTGGTAACAATAGGAATCTCGCGGCCTGCCAGCGGCACGATTGCTATCTTGCCTACAAGGTGTCGGAAGCGTGTGTCCGAAGGATTCACCGCCAATGCGGTGTCGCCAAGCATGGTTTCAGGCCTGGTGGTTGCCACCAGCACCGAATCCGAAGAGCCCCTCAGCGAGTACTTGATGAACCACAGATGTCCCGAAAGCTCCTGGTGATCGACTTCCTCATCACTGATGGCAGTTTGGCAACGGGGACACCAGTTGACAACATACTTGCCTCGGTAGATGAGGTTCCGCTCGTGGAGCCGCACAAACACCTCACGGACCGCGTTGGAAAGCCCCTCGTCCATAGTGAAACGCTGTCTGTCCCAATCACATGAGCAGCCAAGCTTCTGGAGCTGATAGACGATGCGATCACCGTATGCCTCTTTCCACTTCCACACCTCCTCCAGGAATCGCTGCCGCCCAAGATCAGCACGGCGAATCCCTTTTGAGGCGAGGTCTTTCTCAACTACATTCTGCGTGGCGATTCCCGCATGGTCCGTGCCCGGCAGCCAAAGCGTTTCCTCCCCGCGCATCCGCCTGTGTCGCACCACGATATCCTGGATCGCATTGTTGAGCGCATGGCCCATGTGAAGTGCCCCTGTTACATTGGGGGGAGGGATTACTATAGAAAAACGCTTGCCATCCCCTGTGGCATTGGCGGCAAAGACTTTGCTCTCCAACCACTGCGCAGTGATTCTCTCCTCTACCGGCTTCGGATCATATTGCTTGGGAATCTTGGTCGGCATGACTATCCACCATATGTTATGTTTGTATCGATCGCCTCACATCGCGTGATGGGGTCTGTTATTCGGGTGACCTGCCTCAACTATGGGGCCGGTATCGCGTATTCAGTCCAGAGCTTCTGAGGATTCCAGGAATCGTTTCAGAAGCGTGCAGGCGGCAATATAACCGTCAGGGCCAAAACCGGCTACGATTCCAATGCACGCGCCGGCCATCATGCTCTGCTGCCGGAATGGCTCGCGGGCGAAGATGTTCGAGAGATGCACTTCCACCACGGGAAGGCCGGTAGCCCGGATGGCATCAGCCAGAGAGACACTTGTGTGTGTCAGGCCGCCAGGATTGAGGACCACGCCATCGGCCCATTGACGCATGTCCTGAAACAGATCGATGAGCGTGCCCTCGCTATTGCTCTGCGCGATCCGTGCTTCGATACTCTCCTGCTTGGCCCATATACGAATCCTCTCATCGATCTCTTCCAGCGACGTATTCCCATAAATCTCGGGTTCGCGCTCACCAAGCAAGTTCAGATTAGGACCGTGCAGCACCAAGAGTCGAGTCACCGTTGCCATCCTTTGCTGTCATCCGCTTCCCGGGAACCAGGCGGATATACTCCTAAAAACGTGGCCAAAGGTATGCAGCCCTGTCCATCGGGGTCAAGGCATGGGCCTCCGGCGCGTATCTCGCTGCCGTGTTCACCGGCCATTCTCGGGAATAGGCAGCCACAGGGAAAGGCTCGGATTCTCTCCCGGGAGCGTACGCAAGTGTGGCCATGAATAGCCTTCCCGAGGCCCAGGGGAAAACCCAAGAATCCATCCGATCCGACTGAAGAATATCTCTCCATGGAACATCTGCAGGCTCCCTTCAACGTATGGCGAGAGGCCATACTCCCAAGGAAAAGCATCAATCTCGCGCCCATACGACCCAGAGGGACCAGATTCAATCGAGAACGTCCCAACCCCTCGAAGCGGCCTTCCATAGAAAAGGACAGATGGTCCGATACTCAATGCGCTTTCGGGCAAAGAGTCCGCTCGCTCGATAGCCATAGCCCTCACTTGACCAAACGGACCAGCAGCCCAGAGGTAGATTCCTGACTCGAGTCCGCGCACAGCGGCATATGAGAGGTGGAAGCCCGGCCATCCAGCGTTCTCCATCATTTCCAGTCGTCTCTGCAGCAGGAATGGTTCTTGGTGCTGCAGTAAGGAGCTGGGCGCTTCGCGGATGATCCTCTGCCCGGCTTCGAGATCGGGCCGCAATCCCTCCATGCCTGCTCCTCCGGTCATGGAATGCCTGAGGGCGGTTTCATAGAGCGTATTCTGGTCAACACACGTGGCGGGGCAGGGTGGAAACAGACCGACTTCCGAAAAAAATCCTACGGGGAGCGACATGGTCTCTCGCTCTTCGGGCTGGGATGCCAACCAGCCCGAAACCGCCAACCCAAGACTGTCCAGCTCACCAGGATACATGACGGTCCCGGGGAATCCGGAAGCATACTCGAGCCACACCAACCACCGCATCCCGGTTGAGCCAACCAAGAGGGCCGTGGATTCGATCCCCTTGACTTTGAACTGTACTACAAACCCCCTGAATCCCATAGGTGTCTGATTTCTGGGCGTCGCCAGGTAGCCGGTCACATCCACGAATTCCACCTGCCCCGGTCTTCCAAGAAATCTTGTCCAGGCGTCGGGTGGGAGACTATCATGGCATACGACCCTGGGGGCCTCAAGCCAAAACCGGAGGGAATCAGGCCACGAATGTGGTTTTGGCGCCTCAGGCAAGACCACCCACCCCTCGGAAGCGGGAAAAAGATCACGCAATGCCTCTCCCACTGCCTGGGCTTCCATATCTTTGAGCTGCGCCTCCAATTGTGCCAGGGTGAGCCCTCCTGCCCTATGACACGAGCTCTGCACAATCATCACGCAGATGAGTATAAAAAAAGCTCTCGCGCGCATCGACTCTCCTCCCCCGGCCGCCATTCCGACCCGCTGGCCCGGTATCTAGTATTCGTAGGCGTTCAGAGGTTCAGATTCTCGATGACCCCTGAGCGCTGAACCCATGAACGCGTGAACCTTTGAACCCCTGAACCGTTACCATTATTCAAACGAAGCGCGAGTCTCGTTGACATGAGGGGCACATCCTCTACCTTCGGAACCTGCTCAGTATGGGCGTTCAGAAACAATAGGCTGTCCATGAACGCCCCTCAAGTGAAGGAGGTAGAGGTGGAGCAACAGAAAAACTCACGCGGAAGGATCTTGACCGGTGATCGGTCCACAGGCAGGCTCCACTTGGGCCACTATGTGGGGACACTGCTCAACCGTGTCAAGCTTCAGAGAGAGTATGATACATTCATACTTATTGCCGATATTCAAGGATTGAGCACACATTGGGAGCACCCCGAGATCATGCCCGACGTGATCCGACAGGTCACCCTGGACTACCTGGCCGTAGGCATCGATCCTGAGATCTGCAACATCTGTGTACAGAGCATGATTCCCCAGATAGCCGAGCTTTCGGTAATCTACGGCCTTTTCACCCGAATGAACAAGCTTCGTCACAACCCCACACTCAAGACCGAGGCAAAACAATACGGCTACATGACCGGCGATGATCTCATGACCGGATTCGACAGGCTCACCTATGGCTTCTTCGGGTATCCAATCAGTCAGGCGGCGGACATCACGTTTGTGAGGGCGAATCTTGTGCCAGTTGGCGGAGACCAGGTCCCGCATATCGAACTCTGTCGGGATATCGTGGGAAAATTCAACCAGCTCTACGGAAAGGGGAAGGAGATCATACCGCTCCCCAGTGCCTTGGTGGGCGATGTGCCTCGGCTCAAAGGACTCGATGGCCAGTCAAGCATGGGAAAGAGCTTGGGCAACGCGATCCATCTCAGTGACGACGATAAGACCATCGAGAAAACCGTAATGAAGGCGATTACTGATCCTCAGAAGATACGGAAGAATGATCCGGGAAGACCGGAAGTATGCAATGTATTTGCATATCATCGTGTCTTCACCCCTCCCGATGAGGTGGAACAGATCGCCTGCGAGTGCCGAAAGGGAACGCTCGGTTGCGTGGCGGACAAGCAACGTTTGGCCCAGGTACTCAAGGATCTGGTGCGCCCGTTGAGGGAACGTAGAGCTCCCTGGGAGGCGAGACCAGACGATGTCATCGATATTCTCCTGAAAGGAACGGCCATTGCCCGTAACGAAGGAGCACAGACCATGGCCCTGGTCAAGGAGGCCATGAGCATCAAGTACTGGTGAACCATATCCCGGGAGAAATGATTAGCGCCCCGCAGCCCAAGCTACGGGGCGCTAATGAGTGAAGGTGGCAGTTTAGAAGGCGTGAGTCAGGCTCACCCCCAAAAGGGTAGCCTTATTCTTGAAGGTTCCATCCTGCCCAGTGGCCGTTCCTGCTGCGGCCGGATCGGTGGGCGGAACCAGTGTTTCCGAATCCCTATCCTTCGGCATGAGATACATGAAGCCGATGGACAGCCCTGTGGGGCCTTCGCCCAGGTGAAGACCAAGCGTCAGGCCGGTTCTATCGGAATCAGACAGCTCTGGTCCAAGTGTCTCGTCCGGTATGGGAGTCGCGTCGGCAACAAAGCCGCCTGAGAGCTCTATTCCGGGTTTGACCTTGTACATTGCCCCGAAACGAAATGCACCGCTGTTCTCCCAATTCTTCTCCTGTATCTTATCCAATGCGTCATACGTCTTGAAATCGAGATCCAGTTCCTCGTAACTGCTCCATGAAGTCAGATGCCAGTCAAAGGTGAGAAGGAGAGGATCGGTCACTCGATAGGAGAGACCGAATCTCAGTTGCGCCGGGAATGCCAGATTGGTCACGCCGGTGTCCTCCGTATTGCGCAATCCCTGCTCCCCGAACAGCGCCTGTGAGACCGGGACGGGTGTTTCTGGTATCCCATCCCCATCCATATCCACTGGGATGTGGCCCGTACTGATATCGCCTATGCTCACATCGCCCTCATACTCGATGTCAACTTTGCTCCTGAACAGAGCGCCCAAGCTCAATCTGCCGTCCAACGGCCTGACCATGAGCCCAAAATTGAAGCCAGCGCCTGTACCGTTGGCTTCCATGTCGAGGAGAAACAACCTGTCACCGTCCGCGAAGTCGAAATCCCCGTCCAAATCCACCGCATAGTTGTAGGGCGCTTTCTTGAACATGACGCTCGATCGCACCATAGTGAACCCTCCGGCAACGGAGATGCACGGAGTCAACCGGTACGCAATGCTCGGATTGATAAACACAGGGGCGATTCCGATATCCACGATATCGCTGACAAATCCTGAGCCGTTCGGCCATCGCTTCGCCAGACCGAATGGTGAATTGACGCTGAGGCCGAGCCGGATCTTCTCTGTCCCAAGATCAGAAACCAGGTAGAGATGAGCCAGGTTGAACAGGTCGTCCTTGGCCATCTCCTCCACATCAGCAAATGGGCTGCCGGCATTCTTGCCCGAGAACTCGGTTCCAGGAACTCTGATCATTGTAAAGCCGGTCGTGGAAAGGGTTCCGCTGAGGAAACTCATGCCCGCTGGGTTGAACCAAGCAGCTGAGGCATCGTCTGCAACGGACGTAAACGCCATGGCAACGCCATGGGCCCGCGCACCCACCTCGGGGATCTCGAATCCAGCACCCCAAACCGTAGTGCTGATCATCGAGAACAGGATGATGGCTCCGAAAAGAAATCTGTGCATCTTCTTCCTCCTGAAGAAAAACTTACTCTCAACCACAGGGGCCATTCTGACACTCCAACCCCCACATGTCAAGGTTCTTCCCGTCCGTACGAGAGCCAGTGAGAAAGAAGCGCTGTCCGCAAATGAAAAGGCATCTGTCGACCTGTCTGCTAAATCTCTAGTAAATCCATGGATTTACTAGAGATTTCCCCTGATTGCTGTGCGCTCCCTATCTGGATCGAGGACGAAGCTGCTTTCGATCCCTCTCGCCTTCTCGGCTGCGCCCACTGGACGTGAAGTCATGCTCGCCAATGCGATTCGAGGCCTGTGACTCGTTGCCGTGCTGGTCCAGTGCGGTCACCGCATAGGAGTAGTTGGTGCTTCCGTCTCCCACAATACCCGTGGTGACGTCAACGAACGTGGTCTCCGGTCTGGATACAGAGCCGAGCAGACTGCCCGTGCCTACATCGAAATACGCATCTGTCCCACGGTAGATCCTGTAGGTCGTGACTAGCTCCTGACGGGAAAGGGAGTCGGTGGATACAGTATTCCACGTCAGTTGAAGTTCATCTCCGTTCACTACCTCGATGGTTTCAACAGTCGGCGGCTGGGGAGGGATTTCTTCAGTGTACCTGCCCGTGTTTCCAAGGTCGGCCTGGAACTTCGGATACTCCAAACGAAGCGGACTGTAAGTCCCTCCGAAGTCAAAACAAAATACCGTGCCCGCGTCCGTCCCGAGAAGAATCTCTGTGTCCCCATCGAGATCAATATCTGCGATGCAAGGAGCCCCATAGCAATCTCCGTCCAGCGCCCGGCTCCACGATTCCAAGACCATCCCGTTCTGGTCCACCACATTCATTTTGTCGTTATTGATGCCCAACACGATAACACTGCATGACCCACTGCCGTCAAGGTCGGCCAAACAGAGTGGCGAGTACACCCTTGACGCTATGGGAACTCCGCTGCTCCACGCGCCGGGGAGCGCAGTCCCATTGGATGCATAGCCATACACATACCCAAAGTTGCCGTCGCCTACCAAAACCTCTAAACGACCGTCTCCATCCAGGTCCCCTAATGCAGCTCCTGACCGAGCCTGGAGCCCGACCTGGATAGGTGTTTCCCATCCCGCCGGGGCCGTGCCGTCTCCCTTGAACGCGTAAAGCCGTGACTGGCTCGCGTGCCAGGTCTGCACAAGGATCTCAGGTGCCCCGTCCCAATCAAGGTCCCCGCAGGAAAGCGGCGCCCAAACAAAATTGCCGATGACTCGTTCCTTCCATTCCAGAGATCCCGTGGCGTTGAATACGTAGAGTGTATCGGTGCCTCCGCATACTGCGATCTCCAATTCTTCATCTGAGTTCTCAAAATTTGCAACACAAGGGCTCGTGAACAATACATTCGCGCATCCTATGGTTTGAGGCCACCCCGGAAACACCGTACCATCGCTTCGTCTCACATGAACCTGGCTGCCACAGGCCACGATTACCTCGAGATCACCGTTAGGAGGTGAATCCAGGTCCGCCAGCGTGGGGGCGGACTCTATTTGACTGCCCAGCGTTATGGGCCATCCGGCTACTGCGCTTGCGTCCGGATTCAGACAGTAGAGGGTCCCTGAACCATCCCTGGCGCCGACTATGATCTCAAGCTCTTGATCCAGCGTATCGATGTTTCCAACTCGTCGATATGGAACCAATGATCTTCTCTGATCCCTCGGGCACTCTCAGCTTGAGCCATGTACAGCCTTGAGTTGTCGCGGATAAGGTTGAATAGAACACGGCCCACAGTCGAACGCCAATACATGGAATCGGACGGAGCCATTGCATTCATGCCCCCGCTCCTCGCCACAATATCCCCAAGCTCTCCGGATATTGCCGCATATTCCTCCGGCATTACCGTATACAGATGTGTCGGACATCCGTGCGTACTGTCAGAAGCCGCGGCAGCCCATATTGCCGTTTGCTCTCTTCGCGATGGGCCTCTATTCATCTGCGTGTCCGAGATGAGCACGTAATTGCGCGGTTTACCCTTGCTGCCATATGCCATCAAGCTTTCGATCACGGCGGATTGTTCGCTGCACATCATCCACCCCGAAGCCCCGGCCCACAGACCTGCCAACGCAGATCGCGCCTGAGTCAGCGTTCCTCCTACATCAGCCAACTGCTCTACTATGCCGATATCTGCTGTCGTTGATCCGAAGAATCGCCAGACGGACGCACGCCACAGATCGGCTCGTGAGCTGTCCGAATGCTCGATTTGAGCCAACTCCAGGATGCGGTCGGCAACATACATTCCTTGAGCATTCCAACCCAAGATCAGGCTCTGACTCACATCCCCCGCGATGTTTATGTCGAACCAACTCTGTAGCCACCAGGAGTGCGTGGAGTCCGCTCCAGTATCTTCGTAGCCCACAAAGCTGCCGAGACTGTCTCTGTATGCTTTCGTCTCCGCTTTGGCGTCGATGGAATTCCCTGCAAGATCGGCGCTCTTGATTGTTACTATCCACCTGCCGGGATAGGTATCTCTCATCCCTGATGACATAACAATGGCGCAGCGCCCGACCCACGTGTCATCCGGACTGATCGTGCTGTCCCACCTCACCTCATTGAAAAGCGGGCTGAGCCCGCCAGGGACCATATACGATGTCTTGACCTCCAACGAGTCTCTGTCCTGCGTCTGATCGAACTGTACCACGATTTCGAGCGTATCGAGCGTCATCGATCGCTGCGTCTCGATCTCCAACTGACGCAACGCCGGATCCGTGGGATGATCTATCCATTCTGCCTTCCGGATAATGGTGGTATCCGAGCCGGTGTCCCCTGGCCAGATGTTCCGGAGTTCCACCTTCTGGGCTATGGGTGGGGAATTGTCTATGACGATATTGCGAGTGAAATCGGTGAGTATCTGACTGATCAGATTGTACGCCTTGACGGTCACTTCACGTCTCCCATCCCAATAGGGATCGTTCTCCGTACCCCAAGCGTACTTGAAGTCGCGATCATACTGAGTCATGGAGATCCCATTCACCAACGTCGTGTCTGCGTCCATATCCCGGATCCATATCTTCATGTCTTGTATCGAGAGTGGATCACTTGCCTCTGTATGGAATCCGCGGGCATTGACGAGAAGGCCAGCCCACCCCAGCGGCCACGTGGAATCGCCTGACGCAGTGGTGTTGCGAATCACCCCTGCGTCAGGATCATCGGGATGTGGTCTAAAACCAGGCATAGTCAAGGGGTACTCATACGATTGCGCACCAGGGGTCGACAGGTCCCAGTCCAGCGTATCCCCCGCCATGTCTACCGTTCCTGAGATGCGCAGTCGTATGTCACCCGCTGACTGAGCTGCAGCGGCCGCGTCGAGCTCCACGGTTCCGTGCCATGTGTCTTTGTCAATCTTGAAGATGTAGGGCCAATCGGTATCACCGCCGGGATTCCCGCTCAAGGTCAGCTCAGTATCATTGGTCAAGACCAGCTTCACGGTTGGATCTTGCGGGGAGACCGAGGGAAAACCTACCTGCTCAAACCCCATGGACTCATTGAATGTCAGATCCAGACCAAGCGTGCACGGTCCCAACGCCTTCCAGAGGACATTGGTGGAATCTTCGCTCCCATTTGCCGGTCTCAGCTTGATCATCCGATCCTGAAGAGCACCCTCCCGAGGATTTCCTTTTCTTCCAAAAGCTTCTTCTCCTCTTCAGATAGTCGGGCGCCGTCCACCACCTGTTCTATGAGCTGTTCCTTCTTCTCGATGAGTCGTTCCAAGGCTTCATCCAGCGTACCGTGATCCCCGGTCTCGCGGTCTCGAATCTCTTCGGCTATGACCGGATCACGGGCCACCAGACTCACTACCTCTACCGGTCTTGTCTGTCCCAGCCGGTGCACCCGCTTTATCGCCTGATCTCTCCCCGTGCTGGTGAACGGCTTGTCCAGAAAGACCACCGTCGATGCAGCCGTGAGATCAACCCCCTCGCTCATGGTGCCTATGGTGGCTATGAGGACTTGGCTCTCCCCGAACTGGAACTCTCTCCGGATCAACTCCCGCTGACTCTCTTGCCGAACACGGGGTTTGTGGTCGACATCTCCGTCAATGAGCACGGCATTGTACCGGGCATACCGCCCGGCCACTTGTCGCGTGATCCCGTGCTTGAAACAGGTAAAGACCACCGCCTTCTCTCCAGCGTCGACCTTCTCCTCGAGAATTCGGTCCAGGGCCTCATACTTGGGTGAAGTAAGCGGTCTGTGTGTCACGTAGCGTGGGACCGTGTTGGGATCCAGCAAGACCAATCGAAGGAGCGCCATCTTGCCGTATATGGAGAGCCTTTTGTCTCGATAGATAGCCAGGTAAGCGTCCCGTTGTTCGGGTATGAGGCGCACCGTCTCTTCTCGAAACCGCAATTGGGGCAGCTCGAACACATCCGTTGATCGGACCCGCAGCATTCGCCCGTTTATCAACGCGTCTCTGATCAAGCGAGGATTATTGCCGTACGCTACGCGGAAATGCCTGGCCGTGGGATACCGGTCAGGCTCCAACAGAGACATGGTCATGCCGATGTCCCGGAGCCGGTTGGGAATGGGAGTGCCGGACAAGAGCGCCACATACGGAACCCGCTCGGTGATCCGCTGGATCGCTTCCGCCCGGTTGGCGTTCATGTTCTTCGCATGATGAACCTCGTCTACGACCACATAGTCGAGGCCCATGGCTGCCAGCTCTCCCACCAGAGACGGCCGACCCGCTCCCTCTTGTCTTGACAGCAAGTCGTAGTTGATCAACACGAACTCGGCTCCCTCTTGCGCCCGTTCAATGGCTCCGCGCCGCCACCCACCGCCGGCCAGAATTACCACATCTTTGGCTGAGACGTTCTCACAGTACTCATCTATCTTCTCCCGCCACCAGGAGATCACCGAGCTCGGGCAGATCACCAAGGTCCGAATCTTCTTCCCCAACCGCTCCGCAAGCAGCAGATTCGCCAAGATCGCCTGGGCCGTCTTCCCCGTCCCCATCTCATCCGCGATGAGAACGCGTTTCTGTTCCAAAATTCTGAGGATCCCTCGCTTCTGATGCAGGGATGGAAAGAGCACCATCTGCTCCAACCCACTGCCATCAAACCAATGCGGGTTTCTGATTCGTCTCACCGCATCCGGTATTCTGAGCAGCTGCATCTTCCGCAGATTCCCATTCACTTCGGCATACGCCTCGGCCAGTAGCCCGGCGTCTTGGCCACGCTGCCTTAGTTCAGCCAGCGTCTCTTGGGGAGCGTCGTGGAAGCGGCGGAAGTAGACATTCTCCAGTTTGCGGATGAGCAGTGCGAGCAGTTCGGGCCGGGCGAAGAGGTCCGGGCGCCGGCGGACCAGTTGATCGAAATGCTCATGCGTCTGATACTGCCCCCTCCGCCACGGCTCTCCTTCCACGTATGGGGAAAAAGACGGCATATCCTCCAGCTTCCGCAATGCATACTCCACATATGCCGGGCTCAGGAAGACATCTCGATTCTGCGCAACAAGAACATCAGCCTTGTCCACAGCCGACAGGTCCGGACAGCGCGCCAGCTCTTCCGCTCCCTCAACTGTCCTGAGCTTCCTCACAAAGGCGCTCACCGCTTCCTCGGGCATATCCGGAGAAAAGCCCATCTTCGCCTTCACCGCCCGATGCCCGCCGTGGTGGACCTGCATGGCCGAGAGCAGGTCTCCTCGACCCATCCTCAGCAACTCTCCGTACGTGGGAAACTCACCAGCCTCCTTAGCAACATTGTCCTGCTCATTTCTCTGCTCATTCCGGATGATCTGGATGAGCTCCTTCTCGACGTTCGCAAACTCCTTCCAGTAGCCCCGATCCCCCTTGATCGGTGTGATCTCAATCCGCGCCCTTACCGCCACCATGCCCCCGTGGTGGCGGTTGATGGCTGCGAGTAGACTCGAGTTCCCTGTTCTCATGAGTTCCTTCGGCCCCGGAAATGTGCCCCGTACCCTAAGCAGGTTGCCGTCGGCATCGCGACAGTCGCTCTCCATGATCTCGATCAATTTCCCCTCGACGTTCGCAAATTCCTTCCAATACCCATGATGCCGTCTCGATGGTTTGAACCCCATTCGTTCCCGCACAGTTGACATCCCTCCGAAATGCCTGGACATCGCAGACAACAGATCATGCCTGCCGGCGGCTTTCAGTCTGCCCGCAGTGGGGAAGTCGCCTGGTCGCTTTATCAGGGCATCATCTTTGCCGCGGAGCTCTCCTGCAATGACTTCTCGGAGTTTGCGTTCAAGATTCTCGAATTTCGTCAAATCGTCATCGGGACTTCTTGAGGGCGGGAAGCCCAACCGGTCTCTGAATGAAGCAATTCCTCCGTGACGGCTTAGCGCGCTTTCTAGGTCTCCTCTTCCTGCTTTCAGGAGGTGCGAGTGAGTTGGGAATTCGCCTGCCGCCTTGACTGTTTTCCCATCCGCATCGGTAAGCTCGGCTTCTATCACGGCTCGGAGTTCGCGATCAATACTGCTTAGGTCGCGCCACCGCCCAGGGCTATACTTCGCCAGCTCAAAGCCCATGGCACGTCTAACCGTCGGCATACCTCCATGATGCTGTTGAATCGCAGCAACCATCCCGGTGAGTCCCTGCTCCTTCAAGATGGCCTCAGTGGGAAACTCCCCGGCTTTCTTGATCGGGTTTCCGTTCCGGTCACGCAGCTCGGATCCAATGATCTTGCGTAGCTCTGTCTTGACGTTTTCGAGCTGTCTCCAGTAGCCGACCCTCCATTTTGTAGACTCGAAACCCATTCGTTTCCTCACGGCATGTATGCCGCCGTGACGTCGCATCGCTCCCACCAGTGCCGACTGCCCGATTCTGCTCAGCATCCCTGCGCTGGGAAACTCCCCCTCGGCTTTCATTACCTTCCCGTCTTCATCCCGCAGTTCGTCGGCAATGATACCGCGAAGCTGCGCTTCAAGGTCCTTGAAATCCTTCCAATAGCGTGGCGGTCTCGATCCGTCCTTGAAACCCATACGTCGCCTGGCCGCAGACAATCCTCCGTGATAGGTGTGAATCCCATTCAGCAATCCCTTCTCCCCGAAAGCGCGGATCACGGCGCCCAACGGAAACTCTCCGACTCTTTTCTCTATCTTCCCGGCCTCATCCCTTGTCTCGCGCTCGATAAGGGATCTCAGTTCACGCTCGACCTTCTCCCAGTCCTTCCAATATCCCCGGAGATGTGACACCGGTGGGAACCCCATCCTGCGACGAACCTCGTCCATGCCCCCATGATATCTGGCAATAGCCCCCACGAGACTCCATCTCCGAACCGCTTGCAGCGCGCTCATGCTGGGGAATTCTCCGCGCGGTTTGATGATCTTGCCTAAGGAGTCTGTTACCTCTCGATCAATGATCTCACGCAGCTCGCGTTCAACATTTGAGAAGTCCTTCCAGAATCCAGGTGGTCTTTGCAGGGCGGGGAAGCCGAAGCGCTTTCTTGTTGCGGGGTAACCACCGTGATATCTGGAGATGGTTTTCGCCAGATCGTATTTTCCGATCGACTTCAGAACTGCCTCCGTCGGGAACTCCCCGGCTTTCTTGATGAGCTTGCCCTGCTCGTCTCGATATTCGGTGCCGATAATTTCTCGCAGCTCCTGCTCGAACACGTCCCATTCCGCCAACCGGGAGAGTGGTTTGCCTTTCTTCCGCCTCTTCTTCATGGTGCTGAACGGCCTCCTAGGAATAGGCTATAACTTCTATTCAATAAGGTGCTCAGTGGATCATGATACAAGGGATTCGATCCCACTTGCCTGGCGCGACTGTTCCCGCAAGAATCGGGATACTGAATGGGGCACGGAGAGCGAGACCGGTCAACCCGGACTTCTCACATCGCATCCCTGCTCATCAGCTTCTCGGCCTGTCCTGAGAGAAGTCGAAGGGCTCAATAGCTCATGAGCTCCCCGTAATTTCGTTTTTCTTCTAAATCTCTAGTAAATCTATGGATGGAGCCACTTGCAAAACCCCTCCGCGAGGATGGTTTTGCGAGGAGAGAGGCATGATTGGAGTCGGATGATGGTCGCGGCCTACCGAGGAAATGATAGTTTGACAAAGCAAAAGCATAATAACGCTGATAATGCGTGAATTAGCTAATAAATTCTTTGCTAAATGATGAAGAAGTTGTTATAGTATCACCTTCTGTCTGTATATCAGAAGTAACCGGAGGTGACTTAATGGAACATCTATCACAGATATGGGCAAGGATTCAAGGAACTCTTTTCCCTGAACTTGCCGAAGTATTGGATCAACTAACTGCAAAGCAGCAAAAGCTTATTGCTATTCTTGAGATCATTCGCATGGAGGAGTTTGTTCCAGTGCCGGTGTGTGGCCTCCCCGGGCGACCACGGAAAGATCGTCAAGCCATTGTGCGGGCCTTTGTTGCCAAGTCCGTGTACACCCTTGGGACGACGCGCGCCTTGATAGAACAATTGGAGTCATCCCCGAATCTGCGGCGTATATGCGGCTGGGAGAAGGAATGGAGATTCCGAGCGAATCAGTGTTCTCACGTGCGTTTGCAGAATTCGCGATGAGCGAGTTGCCTCAGAGGGTTCATGCGGCGACCATAAAGATGTACCTGGGGTCAAGGATCGTATGTCACATCTCCCGAGACGGCACCAAAATAGAGGCACGGGAGAAGAGGGCGAAGAAGCCCAAGAAGGAGGAAGCAGCCAGGCCAAAGCGCAAACCTGGACGTCCGAAGAAGGGGGAAGAGCCACCTCCCCCGCCACCGACTCGACTGGAACGTCAGGCAGCTGGGATGCCCTTGCAGGAGATGCTGGATGATCTGCCCAAGGTGTGTGATCGAGGGAGTAAGAAGAACAGCAAGGGGTATTCAGAGTCATGGAATGGGTACAAACTCCACGTAGACTGGTCAGACGGAGGCATCCCTATCAGCTGTATTCTCACCTCGGCCTCATTACACGACGGCCAAGTAGCGATTCCATTGGCAGAGATGAGCAATGAACGACTGGACACCATTCTGTACGAGGTGATGGATTCGGCGTATGATGCCAAGGCGATCACAGATCACAATCCAAGAGGAAGCGAGAAGAAAGAGCTGGACCCAGCCAAGAAGCTACGGTATAGAGAACGTAGTACCGCAGAGAGAGGATTCGGGCGGTTGAAAGACGAGTTCGGTGGGAGGATGGTTCGGGTGCGAGGCCACGCAAAAATCATGGCCCATCTGATGTTTGGGATACTTGCTCTGATGGCAGATCAGCTCTTGTGCCTGATCGTCTAAACTCGTTCTTCCTGCCGCAACTTGTAGGATCGTGAATGTCACGGATGAGTATGCCCAAGATCCGCCTATTGGGTGAATCGCCGTGCATAATCTCGCTGTTTGGGCCAAAATCTGATAGTTTTGCAAAATCTTCTATTTAGTGGAGATTTATTCGTGCTCGTGCAGCGTCGGAGTATCCTTATTCGGTTGGTCGCTGGTGTGTTCGTCTCTCATCCCGATTCCAGCACAATACTCCCCCTCCCCCCAGATTCTTCGGTCGCTCCACTCCCTCAGAATGACATACAGTAGCACATCACTCTGTTTCCAACTTCTGTCATTCTGAGCGGAAGCGAAGAATCTCTCCTACATCCTTCTCCGTCATCTAAACGCTGAACGCTCTCTTATCCCTCCCCCCTAGATTGACAGATTCCAGATTCTTCCCCCATTCCCCCATCTCCCAATCCAAGCTCTCTGGATGTTGACAGTAGGGGAGGGGTGCCCGATGTTTTCCGGCCAAGGAAAACGTTCATTGCGAGGCCGGGTTCATGGTCTTCTGGCCGTGTGCGACGAGCTTCAGCTCTGCCAATGCGGAGAGGAACCTTTGAACACATACCATAAGGAGGAGAGGAATGCATTTTAAGCTGTTGAGCGATCGCGATCTCAAGGCATTGGATGGCTTGTTGGATTCCTACGGGGGACCTGATGGAATCTCCAAGCGGATTGCGTCGATGCGGGTGTACGAGACCAGGAAGAAGATCGCCGGCGATAAGGGCTTTGGGGGGATGCTGGAGCAAGCGGAAACTTATGCGGCCAAGTTTCCCAAGGTGGAGGATTATCTCGAGAAAAACCAGATCTCCGTGAGTCGGAGAGCCGTCTGCACCACCCAGGTTTCCGGTTTTCAGGGAGCCTATGTCACGCTGGATTGCATGCGAAGATTGGCGGAGAATGGAGATGTACTCTTCCCCAGTGAGATGATCTCCGTGGTGGGGTTGACCGATGCATACGTCTATAGCGGCGATCTCCTGGCAACTCTGGCCATGGCCGAGAATATCATGGGCGCCAGTAAGTTTTGTACCACGAATCTCCTCGGAACCCCCCTTACTGAAGAGCGCTTCTCGAGAGTCGAGAACGTGACGGGAGAGCGCTTTGAAAGGAAGGATCTAGGAAACGGGCTGAGTCAGATCCTCCTGAAGAACATGGGCACGCCGTTCGGTAATCTCGGTGGCGTGGAGATCGGCAACAATAACCACCTCGTCTATCTTGATGGGGTCACCAGGGCCGCCATCACTACAGGCGCCGATTTCTTCCTGAATCCGAGCTGGTCGACCATTGTAGGCGCATGTTACTATGCCAGAGAGATCCCGAATCTTCAATTCAAGATATCCATGTTGCTCTCGACCCAGAACACCATCCTATTCCGGATGCTCCTCAACATCGTGAAAGAGTTCCTGCGCGACGACGGTACTACACCCCTGTACGAGGTAAACATCGGTAACGCAGCCACGGCCGAAACCTTTATTCAGTGCAGCCGGGAGCTTGAGGCCTCGGGGATTCCCGGGATCTCGCTGGCCGCTCATCTCAGGATCAACCCGGATCTCGGCATGGAGGATTTCAACTGGACGAAGAGTGCCCACAAGGTGCTCGATGCGGGGCGAAATATCACCATCAAGTACGAAAGCGACGGGGAGTCTCGTCCCCTGGATACCATGGGGGCGTACTTCCTCTCAGACGAGGAAAGGAAGGAGAAGGCGGCGCTCATCGGCGATGTGATTTACCACAAATGCGTGCGCTGTGACAAGGATGCCAAGGAGATCATGAGAATGGGGTACGAAACCGAATTCGCAGGGATCTCCTACCGCGGATAGCGATGGATCGAGCTTTTTCCTGAACTCTGAACCCCTGAACATGTACGATTACACACATCAAGGAGAGAATGAATGGATTTGGGCATCAAGGGGAGGATTGCGCTGGTTGCAGCCTCCAGCAGAGGTCTTGGGAAAGCGGTGGCACGAGAGTTATCCAAGGAGGGCGCGCGGGTTGCCATCTGTGCCAGGAACAGAGAGAGGCTTTTCAGGGCGAGAGATGAAATCACGGCCGAGACCGGAGGGCAGGTTGTCGCATTTCTCGCTGATGTGAGTGACAGGGAACACGCCCGGACACTGGTGGAGGAGGTGGGGAAGCAGCTTGGGACCGTGGAGATACTGGTCTGCAATGCCGGCGGCCCCCCTGCGGGTTTGGCGGCCGATTTCAGCACAACCGATTACGCGGACGCCATTGGGCTCAACCTCTTGAGTACGGTGACGCTCTGTAATGCGGTCATCCCGTTGATGAGGGAAAAGAAATGGGGAAGGATCATCAACATGACTTCGGTATCGGCAAAGCAGCCGATCGATGCCCTAATCCTTTCCAACACCGCCCGAGCCGGTGTTCTGGGGTTCTCGAAATCCTTGTCGAATCAAGTTGCCAGCCACGGGATTACGGTAAACGCAATCTGCCCAGGCTACACCAAGACGGAGCGAGTCGACGAGCTCGCAAGGGCGTTCCAGGAACGCGGGAATGGTACGATAAAGGATTTCTACGAGAAGATCGAGGGGTCTATTCCAATGGGTAGACTTGGCACACCGGATGAGTTTGCCAAGGCGGTGGCTTTTCTTGCATCCGAAGGTGCTTCATACATCACAGGAATTGCCCTGCAGGTGGACGGAGGATTCATAAAGGGAATATTCTGACGAGTGATGAGTGGGGCAGATGACCGTTCATGGGTTAAGAGGTTCAGGGGTTCGGGTTAGAGAATGCCCGCAAGAAAAGGCAACCCTGAACCCTGAATCTTGAACCCTTTGGAATGGATAGGTCCATATGCGCTACCAGGCTCGGAAGTCGCTTCCTGGTTCTTGAGGACCAGAAGGAGGCTTTTTTTGGCGCGTCGAAAGGAGGAAATCGTGATTGGAGATGTCACTCTCAATTGGCCTTCGGTCATTGAATTCGGCTCGGGAAGGTTGGAGAAACTGAAGGAGCATCTTGGTGGCTGTCGAAGGGTCTTTATCCTTTCTGATCCGCCAATTATGACCAAGATCGAACCTGTTGTTGGCGAGCTAAAGAGCCAATCGATCGAAGTGCAGGTTTCTACTGATGTGGTCCCTGAGCCACCATTCGAGGCCTTGGAACGGCTACTGGAGCCGGTACGTACGTTCGATCCGGATGCGGTAGTCGGGGTCGGCGGCGGATCCGCGATGGATCTTGCGAAACTCGTGGCGGTTCTTTTTTCAGGCGCTCAGAGGGCTGAGGAGATCATTGGGATCGGTAAGGTCAAGACCAGGAAGGTGAAGCTCGTGACTGTGTCCACCACCTCAGGCACCGGGAGCGAGGTGACGCCTATTGCGGTGTTGACCGATATCCAACACAAGCTGAAGAAGGGCATGGTGAGCACGTTCCTGGTCCCCGATGTGGCCATCGTTGACCCTGAGCTTACATTGACACTGCCTCCGGCCATCACCGCAGCCACCGGCATGGATGCCATGACACACTGTATAGAGCAGTACACCAACCGGCATGCACATCCCATAATCGATAATATCGCACTTGCAGGAATACGACTGATTGCAGCGAACTTGGAGACCGCGGTGCATTCAGGCGATAGCCTCGAAGCGCGAACGGCCATGGCCTTGGGGAGCCTCTACGGTGGCCTTGGTCTCGGCCCTGTCAATACTGCGGCCGTACATGCGCTGGCCTATCCCTTGGGTGGGGAGTTCAAGATTCCCCATGGGGTCTCGAATTCAGTGCTTCTGCCCTTTGTCATGGACTTCAATCTTCCCGCTTGCGTAGACAAATATGCGGACATCGCCGAAGCCGTAGGCATTCCCCCACATGGCTCTCGCGAAGAGATGGCGAAACAGGGAATCCTGAAGATCAGGGAGATCTCGGAGAGATGCGGCATACCTTCAAGCATACATGAGTTCGGCATTCCCGAGTCCGCCATCCCTTCCATGGCCGAGGCGGCCATGAAGGTGAAGCGCCTTCTGGATAATAACCCGCGCACCGTTGATCTCGAAGGTGCGGAATCCATCTATCGAAAGGCCTACCAAGGCGTGGTTGAATGATTCTACCCGCGGCTCCACCCTCAGTCATTGCGAGGAGGGTAGCGACGAAGCAATCTCATCCGCCCATTGAGATCGCCGCGCTGTCGCTCGCGATGACCCCCGGTTGGCCCTCAGTCATTGCAAGGAGGGTTCCGAAAGCGTAAGGCACTGCCAGGCCTATCCTGAAACATCCCGTTTTCTTGATGCAGGAACGGATGCAAAACCGTATCGAATGTGAGGAGACGTGAAATGAAAGGGTTCTTCAATAGACTGCTGAGGATCAATCTCTCCACAGAGGAGTTCGGATATGAGCCTATCCCCGATGAAGTCCTCAAACGGACTCTTGGGGGAAAGGGGTTGGGGATCCACCTCCTCATGAAGGAGAATCCCCAAGGGGCCGACGCGCTTTCTCCAGAGAATGTTTTCATCATTGTCACCGGGCCCGTGACCGGGACGCGAATGTGGAGTCATTCACGGTTTGGGACATACACCAAGAGCCCCGTCACCGGCGGATTTGGTGAATCATACTGTGGCGGGACCCTGGCGCCAAAGATCAAAGGCTCCGGCGTGGATGTCGTTCTCTTGACGGGGAAGGCCGATTCACTGACGTATCTCGTCATTGATGAGGGCGGTGTCGTATTCAAGGATGCCTCGGAGATCAAGGGGGCCGAAACCCATGTCGCAGAGGAGTACATTCTGGAGCATTCCCCTCCCGGAGCCGGCGCCATGGT